>JAYPMZ010000196.1:0-1742 GCA_038130205.1 Erythrobacteraceae bacterium
ATCGCCGCATGGCTCTGTTCGCGGGGCAATTGGGGACGGATTACGCCTCTATTTACCGCATCCACTGCGGGCCCGACTGCCTCTATTTCGCACCCAGCGGCGTACCTGTCGTGGTCGACAACAGTCACTTCACCCATGAGGCAAGCAGGCTGTTTTCAGGGGAAATCGATCATCCGCTTCTTCGTCGTACGGTGAATTGAAACGGTCCTGCGGCGACCCGATCCAAAATCGGTCTTGATATCGAACCTAATGCTGCTATTTACATTCATGTAAGTAAGGCGTGCTAAAGCACACAAAACCCCTTTCGAGGCCGAACTGCTATGACCACCGACTACACCGCAAAATTCGCTGCCGACGGCACAGTGCTGCGTCACCCCGACCGGCCCGAGCCGCGCTATTCGCTGCCGCGTGCGGTCAAGAACTTCCGTCTTCTGCTGAAGGATAAGGAAGACACGTCGCTGGTCTTCAAGATCTTTGAATCGCTCCCTTCGAAGGACTTCATGCCGCGTGTGGAAGCGCTGTCTCTGTCCGAGCACGGAGAATTCCTGCGGCGGACCGAGCCGGGCCTGCCTGAATTACTCGACGATCACGAAACGCTGCGCAAAACGCCCAAGGGCAGCCTCGCGCACGCCTATTGCGACTTCATGGAAAGCGAAGGTCTGAGCGCCGCCGGTCTGGTTGCCGAATCCGAGCGTCTGGGGCGGCCCAAGCACGACGATCTGGTCCAGTGGTATTCCGAAAGGTCGCGCGACACGCACGATCTGTTTCACGTGCTGACCGGTTATGGCCGCGATGCGCTCGGCGAACAATGTGTGCTGCTTTTCACCCACGGACAGTCGCCGTCGCAGGGGCACTTGCTGATCGGCTATGCCGGTGCTGCCAACATCAAGAAGATGGTCTGGGGCTCCAAGGCTCCCGTCATGGGCGCTGTCATGCAGGCACGCCGCACGGGCAAGGGCGCACCGCGCCTGATCGAACAGCCGATCCGCGAACTGCTCAAACAGCCGGTCGATAGCGTCCGCAAAGCGCTCAACATTCCGGCTCCGAGCAAATATCTCGAATGTCACCGCATCTGGCGCGACGAGGGGATCGACCCCTACAATATGCTCGCTGGTGACGAAGCCGAAAAGGGCGATGCGCTCGCCGCCTGACCGGCCCCGCTGTACTCAATCGCAACGCCGTCTGCGTAGAAATGCGCAGGCGGCGTTTTCATATCTGCAAACCACGTTTCTCTTAAGCCGCGCCTGCCACAACGCAGGAGATACCAAATGGGCTGCTTCATCGATCCCGATCCCTCCCTCGCATGAGCGCATCCGCCGGTGTTTCCCCGAAGCGACGGGGCGCGTGCGGCTGTTCCATGGCGATGTTGCAGACTACGTTCGCACGGTCATGCTCGAAGAACAGGGCGGCGGGAAAACGCTGATCCACCACGACGGCGCGCATGATTTCAATCAGGTCGTGCGCGATCTATCGGCCCTGAGCTTCGTGCGCGACAAACTCCATTCAATCATCGCACAGGACACCCATCTGCGCGGCAATCTGAAGGAAATGAATTTCGTCGACATGGCGTTGGCAGCGGTTTTCGGCACAGGGCTTACCTTTGTGCCCATTGGCAAGATTTACGAGGCACACGATTCACGCACCAACCCCAATCGCTACCAAGGCAATTATTTTAGGGCGGGAATTGCCGAAGGCATGGTGGTACCGATGGTGGCCAACGCCTTTCAATACCCGCACCCCAC
>JAYPMZ010000196.1:1752-3696 GCA_038130205.1 Erythrobacteraceae bacterium
ATGCCGCTCACGCGCGAGGAAGCCGCGAAAATCGCCCGTCGCACCGGCAAGGGCGCGCCCAAGCTGATCCAACAGCCAATCCGCGAGCTACTTTCTCAGCCGCTCGAAAGCGTGCGCAAGGCGCTCAATATCCCGACGCCGAGCACCTATCTCGAATGCCATCGCATCTGGCGCGAAGAGGGGATTGATCCCTACAATCTCCTCGCCAGCGAAGCCTCGACGCAGGAACTCAAGGCCGCCTAAAGCCAGCTGGCGATCTGTTCGAGCGGCTTCTTGCGCGCGGCGTAGACCGGCACGGTTGCGTCTGCGCTGGGGTTCCCAACGACAACGATCATCAGCGGCTTTTCGTGGTCGGGCCGCCCGCACAGCTTGCGCAGGAACCCCATGGGTGAGGGCGTGTGCGTGAGTGTCGCCAAACCGGCCGCGTGCAGTGTCGTCAGCATCATACCCACTGCAATGCCGACGCTTTCGTTGACGTAATAGTTCTGTTTGCGATCGTCCTCATTGGGGCCTCCCTTACGCTGCGCAAAGACGACGATCAGATGCGGTGCGATTTCGAGAAACGGCTTTTTCTCGTCGGTTCCGATCGGCTCGAGCGCATCTAGCCATTCGGTGCTTGCCCGCGCCCGTTCGCCTTCGATCCCGTAGAAGCGCTTTTCCTCCTCCTCTGCCGCCTCGCGGATCGCGCGCTTTTTTTCCGGCGAGGACACGATGGCGAAATGCCACGGTTGATGGTTTGCGCCATTGGGAGCGCTGCCTGCGGTCAAGACCGCTTCTTCGATAATCTCCCTCGGGACGGGCGTGTCGGTGAAGAACCGGCACGAACGCCGCGACGACAGCGCATGCCGCATTCCGTGGGCGCGGGCCAGGCGTTCGTCATTCGACAGGACGGGCAGCGAATAGGGGATCGATTCGTGGTCGTTCATGGCGCGATATTTGACCAGAGTCCGGGCAAAGGGAAGGGCAGGCTGCCCGGATTCGGAAACTGGACAAATCGCTGGCTCGAATGTAGGTTGCAAATAGTGAACCTATTATGAGTTGCACGCGACCGGGTTCACGAGCTTTATCTGTGAGAGGATAAGACCATGGCTCTTATTGATCGTCCGCTGGTCGACCCGAAGCGCGAACTGAGCGGATTTCAGCCGCGCAAAGTGCTGCATCACTTCGGCAAGCTCGTCGAAGACAAGGAAGACACCGAGCAGGTGTTCCACATCATTGAGGCGACCAAAGGCAAGAAGAGCGTGAGCGAGGCTTGGGATTTCATTCAGTCCGAGGCAGGCCAGCGCTTCATCGCCAGTGAGGTCGATATTCCCGCCATGCTGGATGACCACGCGCGCTGGGCCGACCTGCCCGAGAATTCGGTCGGCAAGCATTATATGGCGTTCATGAAGCGCGAAGGGCTGACGGCGGCAGGACTGGTGGCGGAAAGCCACAAATGGGCGCCGCCCGAACAACTACCGCAGGATTTGACCCAATGGTATTTTGATCGCTTGCGCGACACGCATGATCTGTTCCATGTCCTCACCGGCTATGGCCGCGATGCGCTGGGCGAGGCATGTTTGCTGGGGTTCTCCTATTCCCAGAACCACAATTACGGTATTCTCTTCATCGCCTATGCCGGTGCGCGCCAGATCAAGAAGGTGACCGAAACCCGTGCGCCGCTCTATTCGGCGGTGCGTGAAGGGCAGCGGCTCGGCAAGGCAGCGGCAAAGCTGGCGCACATGGATGTCGAGGCCGTGATGCGCGAAGACATCGACGCCTGCCGCGCACGCCTCGGCATCGGCAAGCCGGAACTTTACGAGAAGTGCCTCGATATCCTCGAAAGCGAGGGCACATCGCGCGAGGCGCTCACGTTGGGAGAAACGCAGGCGGCGGCCTGACGGGCGGCCCAATTCAGGCGAATTGCATTCCGCAGTCGCCCCAGTCGACAGCAAGGTGCCACAA
>JAYPMZ010000197.1:0-3693 GCA_038130205.1 Erythrobacteraceae bacterium
CATGTTCATGCGCTCGGGCAGACCGCCGACATTATGGTGGCTCTTGATCGTCACGCTCGGCCCGCCGGTGAAGCTGACGCTCTCGATCACGTCGGGATAGAGCGTGCCTTGGGCAAGGAAGTCAGCCCCGCCCACGGCTTTCGCTTCCTTCTCGAACAGGTCGATAAAAGCCGCGCCGATGAATTTGCGCTTCTTCTCGGGATCGGTGACGCCGGCGAGGCCGTTGAGGAAGGTTTCCTCGGCATCCACCGCAACCAGCGGGATGTTGTAATGGTCACGGAACAGCGAGACGACCTGTTCGGTCTCGTTGAGACGCATCAGGCCGTGGTCGACATAGACGCAGGTCAGTTGGTCGCCGATCGCTTCGTGGATCAGCACCGCTGCAACCGCGCTATCGACACCGCCCGAAAGCCCGCAGATGACGCGGCCCTTGCCGACCTGCGCGCGGATTTCCTCGATTTTCGTCTTGCGGAATTCGGCCATGGTCCAGTCGCCCGCGAGTCCGCAGACATGGCGCACGAAGTTGGCGAGCAGCTTGCCGCCGTCGGGCGTGTGGACGACTTCGGGGTGGAACTGCGTGCCGTAGAATTTACGTTCCTCGTCGGCGATCACCGCGAAGGGCGCGCCGTCGCTGGTGGCGACGATTTCGAAGCCGGGCGCAAATTCGGTGACCTTGTCGCCGTGGCTCATCCAGACCTGATGCCGCTCGCCCTCTTTCCAGAGGCCATCGAACAGCGCGCAGGACTTGGTTACAGTAAGATAGGCACGGCCGAACTCGCCGCCCTCCCCAGTCTCGTGACCGGGGCGCACTTCGCCGCCCAGCTGCTTGGTCATCACCTGCTGGCCGTAGCAAATGCCAAGGATCGGCACGCGTGCATCGAAGAAGGATTGCGGTGCGCGCGGGCTGTCTTCGTCGGGCACGCTGGCGGGCGAGCCCGACAGGATGATGCCCTTGGGATTGAGCCTGCGAAACGCCTCTTCGGCCATAGTGAAGGGCGCGATCTCGGAATAGACCCCTGCCTCGCGCACGCGGCGCGCGATAAGCTGGGTCACCTGGCTGCCGAAATCGACGATAAGGATGGAATCGGGGATGTGCTGGTCGTCCATGATCGGCAGTTACGGAGCGCATGGCTGGCTGTCCAGCGTGCGAACCCCGCTTTCTTCAACTCCTTCGCAGGCGGGAAACGCTGCGGCAACGCGGCTTTGCGCGACAAGTTGCGTTTCTTGCAACAGACTTGCGGATTTTGTCATTTGAGTTTCACGCAATCGAAGACCAATTGCGCCTCGCGTCGCGCGACAGGCCCCTCTCTCCAATCCTGTTGCGGCGTACCGGCAGGAGCCAAGCCGATAACGGCCCGCCTGCCAGCCTGCTTGCCGATAGCGAGCAGCCCATGGCGAGAGCGCCCTTGCGCGGCCCCGGTGACTTCCAGCACCGCCCGCATATGCAAGACCCTCTCGTGCAGCGCCCCCGCGCTGCGGCTGCCTTCGAATTGGCTGCTGTGCGTGAGGACCGGCGGTGCCATCTCTCCCCCCTCCGGCACCGGGAACGGTCTCCACGCACCAAAGCAGCGAGCGAGACGCGGCCACCACCCCTCCCCCCTCAAATGGTGGCCGCGTCTCCTACTTTTCTTTGGTTGCGCAGACCCATCCGTGACCGCGCCCTCGCTAGTCGCGCAGCATAGCTGCGCCCGCTGCGGGGCGGCCGCGTGGCCTTGCGAACCCTGGCGGGTCCGAACCATTCCAAGCCATCAAACGAGCACTGCAACGGCCCGAAGGGTCGCAAGCGCGCCACCGAGTGAATGGCGCGCGCACGCAGCGGGTCCGTAGCGAAGCGAAGGACGTCTAGCGAGGACGCTCGCCCGGAGGGGCGAGCGCATACGAAGACGCCTCTTCGCGCAGCTCTGTCTTCAACAGCTTGCCGATGTGGCTGCGTGGCATTTCGTCCTTGGTGTGCAGCGCCGACAGCCGCTGGGTCTTGCCCAGCCGCGCATTGACGCTGGCAAGTATTTGATCGGTCGCGCGCGCGCTGTCGGTCACCACCACAAAGCCGACCGGGGTTTCGCCCCATTGCTTCGATTCGATGCCGACCACGGCAGCTTCGAGCACGTCTTCCTCGCGCTCCAGCTCGGCTTCGAGATCGCTGGGATAGATGTTGAACCCGCCCGAGATGATCATGTCCTTGGCACGGCCCACCAGCTCGACAAAGCCGTCTTCATCGACGCGGCCGATATCGCCCATGCGCTGCCAGTTGATGCCTGTTTCGGGATCGGTCCAATAGCCCTCGCGGGTTTTGCCCGGCTGGTTCTGATAGCCGCTCATCATGGTCTGCGAGAGGCCGATGAGATTGCCCGGCGTGCCGGCGGGAACGGGATTGTCCTCATCATCGAGCACTTTCATCTCGCTGCCCGGAGCAGGCCGCCCGACGGTGTGAAGCTTGTCGGGAAATTCATGGGCCGCGAGCAGGCACACCACGCCGCCCTCGGTCATCGAGTAAATCTCGACGAGGCCACCCGGCATGCGGCCGAGCACCTCGCGCTTGAGCACGGCAGGGAATGGCGCGGAGGTGCAGTATTTGAGCGTCAGCGCCGACAGATCGTGATCGTCGAAGCCGTCGAAATCCATCAGCCGCTGATACTGCACCGGCACGAGCATGGTGATCGTCGTGCGATCGGCAGCGGCATGGGCGAGCCAGCGCCCGCAATCGAACTTGCCCATCACGCGCACCGTGCCGCCTGCGATAAGCGGCGGCAGGAAGGCGACCATGGTGGTGTTGGAATAGAGCGGGGTCGAGGCGAGCGATTTCACCTCGAGGCCCGATGCCAGATAGGACAATGCGGTCGCGCCAAACTGCCGCCAGCGCATCTGGTGCGAATGAACGATCCCCTTGGGAATCCCCGTCGTGCCGCTCGAATAGATGATGTTGAAGGGATCGCCGGGTTCGGGTTCGAACGCGGGTGCCGTTGTCCCTTCGGGGGCCATCCACGCGTCGATCTCTTCTAGTGCGACATGATCGAGATCGGGCAGGAAATCCGCGCCGAGTTCGGCCGACTTGCCGGCGTCGATGAAAAGGTGCCGCGCGCCCGAATCCTTCGCCATCCCGACAAGCTGTTCGCGCGACGCGCTGGTCGTTAGCGGCGCAGCGACCCCGCCCGCGCGCACCGCAGCGAGGAAGACCAGCGCGTAGTTGACTGTGCTTAAACCGAGGATCGCAACCGATTGTCCGCGCTCCAGCCCCGTTTCCACCATGCGCGCCGCGAGCCGCTCCACGCGGTCGTGCAACTCGCCCCAGGTCAGTGAAGTGGTTTCGTCGAGCAGCGCTGGCTTGTCCGCCTGCGCCTGCGCCCAGCGGGACAGGATTGCGCTGAAATTGCCGAAGGGTTCGGCGAGGGCGAGGCTGATGGTTTCGCTAATGTTCGGCGTGGTCATGCAAGCGGCTTAAGCGTGACATTCGCGTCGGGCAAGCGGTCTGGATTCTTTACGCTTCATGCCGATGATGCGAAGATCGGGCGGAAAGGGAGTGGGATGCGATGCAGCAATTGACGCTATATTTGGGAGCGGTGGCGCTGACGGTGTCACCCTTGGCACCCGCTCCGCTCGCCGCGCAGGATGGAGCAAGCGATGAGGACGATGTTATCTTCCTGACGCCCGATTCGGTCCCGCGCCGTGCGCCGAACGGACCTGATGCTGCGCCCG
>JAYPMZ010000198.1:0-3667 GCA_038130205.1 Erythrobacteraceae bacterium
ATGCCAGTCTCGCGCCTGACCCGTTCGATAAAAGCCTCGCCGTTTGCGGCACGTCGGCAAGCCTCGGTTGCAACCGAGCGTGCGAGCCGCACATTGCGACGGCACAGTTTCTCCGCGCAGATCGTCAGTGCACCCAGCGCGCGGTCCATTGCGGCGTCAGACAATCGTCCGGTGGTCGCCAGATCCTCGCCCAGTTTCACCACTCGGCTGAAAGCGTCGATCACGGTGAAGTCGCGGCCCGAGGGGCGCGCAATCAACAGACGGCAATTGTTGGTGCCAAGGTCGAGCGCGGCATAAGCCTCGCCGCTTTTGTACCCGGTGCGCGGCTTGCCATTGAAAGGGGTTTGCGACGCCTGCCCGTGCGAAACAGCGCCACGCGGGCCATTATGGCCCGTGCGGTTGCCGTTCGAGTTGGTCCTTTCACGGGAACCAACGGCATCTCTGGCGTTCTTTCGTGCGCCCTGCTGGCTGGGACGTTTGTAGCGAAAATCGGCTACCTTGCCGGACTTGCCGCCCCTTTTTCTGCCAGCACTCCTGTGTTCGTCCGGCGGAAGCGGATCCGCCATAAGTCGTTCTTTCTTCTCACTGACGCGAAACTCGCGCCAGCACCTGAAGACGAAACTAACAGCGCGTCATCACAAGAGCAAGCAAGTCGGTCTTGACCGCAGGCCAAGCCAAAACTAGGAGGCGCGTCTCGCAGCGACGGACCTCCGTGATTCTGCCGCGCGACTGATGCCCCGTCCTCTAACGGTAAGAGAGCGGACTCTGACTCCGTCAATCAAGGTTCGAATCCTTGCGGGGCATCCATTTCTTCGGCATTATGTAGCAAACGCACCAATGCGTAGGCGGTTATCCGCCTTGGCGCTGGCGGCTGTCATCGCTTGCGCGACCTTCGCGCCTTTTCTTGCGTCCCCTTTTGGGTTCGCGAGCGTGAGAGGTGTTGGCAACGTAGTCTGGCACAATCGACTCGAAGTCTGTCGTGAAGTGATCTCTATCGACCGACTTCCTTGTTACCGCATCCAGCCAAAAATCCTCAGTGTGCCGCCTCTCAAAAATATCGGAATAGCTGGTTTGTATGTGCACAATAACTCTTTGCGGTTTCCGGGCGGCTATAAATTCCACATCGCCAGCACGAACTTTGAGGACAAGGGTGACTGGTTGGGCTTCGCCCGCGCCTATTACGCCAACATATCCAACTCGGCGCATGTCACTCACTTGGAGTCTGCGTTTGTAGAGGTAGCAGGTCGCAATGGTTTTGATCTTGTGGGCCGAAGTGTCTCCAATGTTTTCGATGCCAAAGGAGAGGTGAGCCTCCCAACGGCCTTCGTCTGGGGGAAGGGCAGACATGGCGAAGGTCATCTCTTTGTGAAAGACCCTAGCGCGTTCCTTCGTCATGAAGGCCTTCAAGGTATCTTGGCTGCTTTCAGCGGACTTTCGAGTGTCTATCCAAGTCTGCCAAATGAGATAGATGCCGAGGCCACTCAAGCCTACTCCGAGAACACTCATCCCGCCCATTATTGCCGTCCACAAAGCCATAGTTTGCTGCGCGGCCAAATCATACTCGTCACGCTGATTGGAGCGTGCGGCGTCGTTTATTTTATCCTCGCAATCATCGCGGGCTTGCGCGGTCAATCCGAGGCATTTGGCCGAAATATCATTCTTGGCGTCAGTGGCGTAGTTTGCGGCGTTGCGGGAAGCATCATAGTCAATTTCCCACTCCCAAACCCGTGCTAATTGGATGATGATAATAATTGCCACAAGGGCGAAAAGCCCTGCGACTATTAGTCCGCCTCTATCCTTAATGAATTGACGCCAATCGCTGTCAGACATTGAACGAGAAACACCGCTGTAAATTTGCCCCGGCTGATCTTGTTCCTGATATTCGGCTCAGAGTCCATAACGCCCTGATCTGCAAGCAAACCGACTAGCTGCGCATAGGTGATACCCTTGCGCTTCAATTCGGCTTTCAGGAGGCCCTTTACGCGGTCCTCCCATTCCTTTTCCTTGACTGGCATTATCGCCTCCCGTGATGCTTTTTGCCATCATAGGCGTTACATTTGCCATTGACAAGAGTGCCTGTTTGTCACTATATACGATGCATAAGCAACGGATACGATACAAATGGCACAGCACTTCCTTCTCTCTTCCAAAGCCCGCACTCTCTCGCTGGCCAAGGTCTTTCGCATGGGTGAAGACGCCGCTTACGGCATGTTCTGCGATATGCGCTGGCCTGAAACGGATGGCGAGCCTGTGTGCCCGCGCTGCGGCTGTTGCGATGCCTACCACATTAGCACTCGCCGCAAGTTCAAGTGCGTTGCCTGCTCTCACCAATATAGCGTCACCAGCGGCACCATCTTTGCCTCGCGCAAGCTGTCGTTCACTGATCTGCTGGCGGCAATCGTTCTGTTTGTGAACGGAGCCAAAGGCATGTCGGCGCTGCAAGCCAGCCGCGATCTGGACGTTCAATACAAGACCGCCTTTGTGCTGTTTCACAAGCTGCGCGAAGCGATGCAGCGCGAGTTCGCAGATGTGAAGCTGAACGGTGTTGTCGAAATTGATGGTGGCTATTTTGGCGGATACGTGAAGCCGGAGAACAAGAAAGAGGACCGCAAGGACCGTCGCCTGTCGTTCAATCGTTCGGGCAAGCGCCAGTGCGTTGTCATTATGCGCGAGCGCAAGGGCCGTTCGCTTCCCTTCGTCGTTCGCAATGAAGGCGATGCTGTCCCGTTCGTTCGTGACCACGTTGGCACTCTCACCACCATCCACGCCGATGAAGGCACGGGGTGGGATGCGCTCCACGCTGGCTGGGATACCCACCGCGTCAATCACTCGGTCCAGTTCATGGACAAGGGCGTTTGCACCAATCAGGCTGAAAGCTACTTCTCACGCCTGCGCCGTATGGAAGTTGGCACTCACCATCATATCGCAGGGCCGTATCTCTACGCCTACGCTGGTGAAGCCGCATGGCGCGAGGATAACCGCCGCGTTGATAACGGCGGGCAGGCTATGAAGCTGGTGTTTGGTGCGATGGCATCACGCCAGAGCCGTGGCTGGACAGGGTATTGGCAGCGAGTGAGCTAAGCGCAGTCCGGCGTCGCTCGTGGCACAGCTTTATCACCTGGTCCTTGAGGCACCGCTGGATGAGTTGATGTTGTTTGTGAGATTTTAGCGTGCGCTAGATTGCTCCCTATTGCCCACTTTGTGGCGACGGCTTCAAAATTTTCGTAAAGCCTCTTGTTATACACCCAGCAAGAGGAATGGTCGTCCCACCTCCATCGCTCTCTTTGAATAAATTTGGCAGCGCTATTCCAGTCCCTTACGACCGTTGTCATCATCCAGTTCTTATAGGTCACCTCGTGAAGGCTTTTTTGGCCTATCCCGATGGCGACCAACTCATAGTGGTTCATAAACTGCTGTATCTGCCTGCGTATTAGCTTGTCTGCTTCCGTTTGCGGGTCAGCAAGCTCATTCAATCTTCCTTCGGATATTCCATTACCCAGAGTATCCTTGAAGGTAGCTAAAACCACTTGATAGTGCTGGGATGACTCAGACTTTTCGATCAAGTCCAATGTCGCTCGCTTTCGGGCGGTTTCGGCGGCTCTTCCTATGCCCACCCATGCAATGCCGCCAGATAGCAGAATAGCTATTGGCGCAAGTGCTGCCATTG
>JAYPMZ010000199.1:0-3649 GCA_038130205.1 Erythrobacteraceae bacterium
CTGCCCCCCTTACTCGTGAGAATCTGTCCCCGCAAAGGAGAATTCCCCTATGACAGATCAAGCCGCAATCGCCACCGCATGGGAGACGCTCAAGGGGCTGGACCAGCCGACCCTGAGCGAACTGTTCGCAGGCGATGCGGCGCGGGTCGAAAAGCTGGGCCAGAAGCTCGACTTCGATCTCGGCCAGCTGGGGCAGGTGGGCATGTTGCTCGACTGGTCGAAGACGCATCTGGGCGATGCGGAACTCGACGCTTTCGAAGCCATGACCGAGGCGGCCGGATTTGCCGCCAAGCGCGAGGCGCTGTTCGACGGCGGCATCGTCAACCCGACCGAAGGCCGCCCGGCGACGCATGGCGCGATGCGCGGCAGCGGGCGCGAGGCGGATGTCGAGGAAGCCGAGGCGTTGCTCGCGCGCATGGGCATGCTGGTCGAGGCGATTCATCAGGGCGCGCTGGGTGAAATCAAGCATCTCATCCACATTGGTATCGGCGGTTCGGCGCTGGGCCCCGATCTCGCGGTCGATGCTCTCACCCGCGATCTCGCGCTGGTCGATGTGCACGTGGTCTCGAATATCGACGGGCTTGCGCTCGAACAGGCGTTTGCTGCGTGCGATCCGGCAACGACGCTGATCGCAGTCGCTTCAAAGACCTTCACCACCACCGAAACCATGACCAATGCCGCAAGCGCGCTCAAATGGCTCGGCGACAACGGAGTGGACGATCCCGGCGGGCGCGTGGTGGCGCTGACCGCCAATCCCGAAACTGCCGTTGAATGGGGCGTGGACGAGACGCGCATCCTGCCATTCCCCGAAAGCGTTGGCGGGCGCTACTCGCTGTGGTCGAGCATCGGCTTTCCCGTCGCGCTGGCGGTGGGGATGGAAGAGTTTACCGCTATGCTCGCTGGCGCGCAGGCGATGGACATCCATTTCCGCGAGGCCGAGGGCAGGGCGAACGGGCCGCTGCTCGCCGCCTATGCCGATCTCTATTACGCCCGCGTGCGCGGCTGCCAGACCCGCGCGGTCTTCGCTTATGACGAGCGGCTCGCACTGCTGCCCGACTATCTCCAGCAGCTGGAGATGGAATCGAACGGCAAATCGGTGACGCTCTCGGGCGAGCCGGTCGATGCGCCCACGGCGGCGATCACCTGGGGCGGGGTAGGGACCGACGCGCAGCACGCAGTGTTCCAGCTGCTGCATCAGGGAACCCATCTGATCCCTGTCGATTTCATCGCCACCATCGCGCCCGGCGACGAGCTCGACCCTGCGCACCACAAAGCACTGCTCGCCAATTGCTTTGCGCAAGGCGCGGCGTTGATGGCGGGCGGGAACATGAGCGCGGACGGGAAAGACCCAGCGCGCGGGTTTGCGGGCAATCGCCCTTCGGCGACGATCCTGCTCGACGATTGCGACGCGGCGACTTTCGGTGCGCTGATTGCCTTTCACGAACACCGCACTTTTGCGGGCGCTGTGCTGATGGGGATCAACCCGTTCGACCAGTTCGGGGTCGAGCTGGGCAAGAAAATGGCGAAGCAAGTCGAAGCGGGCGAGGGCGATTTCGACGCCAGCACAGCGGCGCTGTTGACGGCGGCGGGTCTTTAGCACGATGCCTCCAAGCCCCGCCGAAGCGTCGGGCTTGGCCATGCGTATGGAAAGGCTGCCGCTGGAGGAGCTTGTCGCAATCGCCGATCCGCTGACCGAGCACGATTTCGAACCTGAATATGTCTCAGCAGCTCGAGCCGAACTGGCAACGCGGGGCGACGACGGAGTCGAAACCGACGAAGCCTTTACGCATCATGCGAAGCTTCGTGCAGATGGTATGGCCAAGGGCGAACTGGCACTCAGCAAGCTTGGTTGGGTGTTTTTCCTGTTCATGGGACCGTTCTTGGTCGTCTCCGTAGGCGGGGCCGTCGGGCTTCTGGTCATGGGCTATTCGCGCAAAAGTTCGGATGCGTTCCTGGCGATCGTGGCGAGCTTTATTGTGTGGTTCATGGTGGTCGGCGGCATTGTGTTAATCGGCGAAACTCTCGCCTGACGTCTCAGCGACAGTTGCGCCTCACGGTGCATTCATGTCGGCCCGTATATACCAACTTGGACGACCAAGGCGGCGAGGCAGGGGCGATTTGCACTTTCGCCGCATCCCAAGCCAAGGTTTCTTACATGACCCGTTTCCCCATGCTGCTCGCAGCCAGCGCTGCGCTTCTCCTGTGTCCTGCAGATATGGCGAAGGATGACGCTGCCGTGGTGGACGAGGTTTCGAGCTAAGAAACGCCGGTGAAACTGGTCGCGTGGGATGGCGATTTCGAGCTGCTGAAGACTTCGCAGCGCATGCGCATCTGGCGCACGCACCTTGGCTACACGCTGACCGTCGATCCGCAGGGCACTGTGACCGGTTGCGAACTGACCGACGAATTCCGCATGCGCCGTATCAACGAAAGCCTGTGCGGCATCCTGTCCGAACACCACACGTTCGAACCCGCCATGGACGCGAGCGGCACTCCGGTCGAAGGTAGCTACACCGCGACGCTGTCCTATGCCGAGATCCGCGAGCGGATGTAATGCGGGGAAGTGCAATCGGGCTGTCGGCCGGTCTGGCATTGATCGCGCAGCCTGCTTTTGCGCAGCAGCCCGACGCACCGTGGCAATTCTCCAGCCATGACGGCTCCTGCAGCATAACCTATTCCGAGGGTGAAGGACGTCCGTTTCTCATCCTCAACCAAGCTTCCGAAAACGCCTACGGGATTGGCGGAACCGCAATCGATGGCATCGATTTCGAAAGCGGCGAGAACCCCGAGATTACGGCTAAGGCGGGCGGGAAATCGGTGGCGCTGCTTGGCCCGGAAGTTACATCCATGAGGCGCGCCAATCGCTGGGGTGGAGGCGGTCCGATCTTCGAATTGGGCACGCTACTGGAAGATCAGGAAAGCTTCGTGCTTCGCGTGGCTGGAAGCGAGTACGAGGTCCCGCTCGATGGTTTCGATGAAGCCCACGCAGCGCTTTTAGAATGTACCAAGGAATTGACTGCACAGGCTCTGGTTCAAGCGGGAGGCCGCGCGCCCCAGCTGATTGCGTTCGAAGGTATGGAGCGCCTCGGCGCAGAGGCGTCCCGCCAGCGACTGCTTTCCGAAAAGCTCGGCTACACCATCACGGTGGATGCGCAGGGCAAGCCGACGGACTGCGCACTTTCGCGGGAATTTCGCAGGAGGGCGACCGAGATTGCGCTGTGCCGCCCCTTTTTGCGTGACGCGACGTTTGAACCCGCGCTCGATGCCGAAGGCAACGCAGTAGAGGGCACGTTCTTCATCGAAGTCGATTTCGACATGTGGATGACCCAGCGCGGATACCTCGAAGCGGAAGACCGCTAGCCCGTCTCATCGCGCGGCGAGTGACGCGGGTCGTTCGGGGTGGTATGGCTGCGCCATGAAAAAATGGTTTGGGCGTCGATATCTCGATCTTCTGGGGTCGATCTACATTTACAACGAGCATCGCGGCTACACCGCGCTTGACCGGGTTCTGGAAGCGGTGCGCGTGAAGCACCCCGAGGCGACCGAATTGATCGAGGCGGTCGAAAAGCACCGCGCGGACGAGCGCAAGCATTACGTCATGTTTAAGCGCTGGTTCGAACTGCGCGGGCAAAAGCCCATCGCATTGGAT
>JAYPMZ010000200.1:0-3612 GCA_038130205.1 Erythrobacteraceae bacterium
GCGTTGTCGATGCCGAGGTCTGAAAGCTTGCGATAGAGCGTCGAGCGCCCGATGCCGAGCCGGCGTGCGACTTCGGTCATGCGTCCGCGGTAATGGCCGATGGCGAGGCGGATTACGTCGGCCTCGATGTCTTCGAGTGGACGCAGATTGCCGTCGTCGGTGTAGAGCATGATGCCAACGCCTTCGTGAAGGTGCGAGCCCGGGCCGCCCTGCTGTTCGCCGAGCATTTCGGAAAGCTGCGGGAAGCTGTCGGCGGTGAGCGTGTCGCCTTCGCAATAGACAGCGGCTCGGAAGAGCACCGATTGCAACTGGCGGACGTTGCCCGGCCATTCGTAGGCGGCCAGCAACGCCAGCGCGCTGTCCGACACCGAAAGATGGGTGAGGCCCGGCTGTTCGCCGATGCGCTGGAGGAAATGGCGCGTGAGCGCGGGAATATCGCCCGTGCGATCGCGCAGCGCGGGCAGCACAATCCGCGTGGCCGACAGGCGTTCCGCCAGAGCAGCTTCGAAGACACCGCCATCGACCAATTTGCCCAAATTCATATTCGAAGCCGAAAGCAGCCGCACATCCACGCGGAAGCCATGGGTCGCGCCGACCGGCCGGACGATGCCTGTTTCCAGCGCGTCGCGCAGCCGCGCCTGCACCGCAAAATTCAGGCGATCGACCTCGTCGAGCACCAGCGTGCCGCCGTCGCAATGCTGCAACGCGCCAATCTGGCGGTCGAAAGCGCCGGGGAAGGCGTTGGGTTCATGCCCGAAAAGCACCGATTCCACCGAATTTGGCGGAACGCTGGCAATGTTGATGATGCGAAGAGCCTCTTTCGAGCGCGGCGATGCGGCGTGCATGGCGCGCATCAGCATTTCCTTGCCCGTGCCGTTTTCGCCTTCAATCAGCGCGGCTCCGTGCCCGCGAGCCGCCTTTGCCGCCTGTGCGAGCGCGGTGCGGAAAGTCGGCGCGGTCCCGATCATCGCGTCGAAGTCGAGGCTCGCCGACATTTTCTCGGTCAGCGGCGCGAGTTCGTCGCGCGGTGCTTCGCGGGTGGTGACGGCGCGCAGCGCTTCCATCAGCCGATCGGGCGAGACGGGTTTGACAAGATAATCGCTTGCCCCTGCGCGCATCGCTTCGACGGCGAGCAGCGGGGAAGCGGAAGTGGTGAGCATCAGGATCGGCAGCGCAGGGCGGCGTTCCTTCAATTCGGCAATCAGCGTGCAGGCGTCGTCGCCCGGAACCCACTGGTCGAGCAGGATTGCCGACAATTGCATGCCTTCACGCGTGCCGAGCATCGCAATCGCGGTCTCGGCGTCACCTGCGACGACCGTCCGCCAGCCCTCGCGTGCAGCGATGGCGGTGATCAGGCGGCTTTGTGCAGGCTCATCGTCGATGAGCATGACGACTCGCGTCTCGGCCGTCGGCGCTGCTCGAGCGTCGGCTCGCAAATCGCCGGAAGAAACCGACATAGAATCAGGATGCGCGTCGATATCGGCCATAGATCCTGCCAAGACTCCTCCGGCCCCGGCTCTCGTCCCGGGGTGAAACGTCGGATCGGCATAAGGCGTGGGAGTAAAGACTGAATTAAGGCTGTTCGCGTTGCTTCGCGCGGCCTAGACGTGCCTCTCTCGCAAGAATTGCGAAGTTTGCGTTTGTTGGCTGGTATTTTTGTTGGCTTGAGCTAGTCAGTCAGCTTCGATACGGGAGCGACAGACGCGCGATTGAGGGGGCTCATCGTGCTAGGTTTGCCCCCGTCAAACGCCATTGAAATTCTGCCTGAAAGGGGACACCGAAATGAGCACGCACGAAAACGACACCCCCCGTTCTACATATGACACCTACATGGGGTCGCTGAAGTGGATCGTGCCGTTGATTGCCATCATCACCCTGTTCGTCGTCGTCGCGATTGCGCCTTAAGGCGGCGCGCGGGGGATGAAAATTGCTGTCCTGAAAGAGCGCGCCGCCGGGGAAGCCCGCGTTGCTGCCACACCTGAAACGGTGAAGAAATTCATCGGATTGGGTGCCGAAGTCGCGGTCGAAAGCGGCGCTGGCGAAACCGCTTCGATCACCGATGCTGCCTATGTCGATGCAGGGGCAGCGGTTGGCGATCTGGCCGCCACGATCAAGGATGCCGACATTGTGCTCGGCATTCAGGCGCCCGATGTGGCTCTGCTTAAGGGCGCAAAGCCCGGCGCATGGGTCGCGGCGCTGTTCGATCCGTTCCAGAAGGGCGATCTGGTCGCCGCCTATGCCAAGGCGGGCTTTGAAGCGCTCTCGATGGAATTCATGCCGCGCATCACCCGCGCGCAATCTATGGACGTTCTTTCGAGCCAGTCGAACCTCGCCGGATATAAGGCAGTCATCCACGCCGCCGACGTTTATGGCCGCGCATTTCCGATGATGATGACCGCTGCCGGCACCGTGCAGGCAGCCAGATGCTTTATCATGGGTGTGGGCGTTGCCGGACTTCAGGCAATTGCCACGGCCAAGCGTCTGGGCGCGCAGGTTTCTGCGACCGACGTCCGCTCGGCGACGAAAGAGCAGATCGAAAGCCTTGGCGCAAAAGCGATTTTCGTGACCGATGTTGCCGGTATCGAAGGCGAAGGCTCGGGCGGCTACGCCACCGAGATGAGCGATGAATACAAGGCTGCACAGGCCAAGCTCGTCAGCGAGCACATCGCAAAGCAGGACATCGTCATCACCACCGCGCTCATTCCCGGACGCGCGGCTCCGGTACTGATCACCGATGCACAGATCGCGACAATGAAGCCCGGCAGCGTGATCTTTGATCTCGCGGTTGCGCAGGGCGGCAATGTCGAAGGATCGAAGGCGGACGAAGTCGTGGTGAAACACGGCGTTTCCATCATCGGCTATTCGAACACTCCCGCGCATCTTGCCGCCGACACCTCGGCGCTGTTTGCGCGCAACCACTTCAACTTCCTCAGCGCCTTCTGGGACAAGGAAGCGGGCAAGCCCGAACTCGACGAAGAAATCGGCGACGCAATCCGTCTCACCAAGGGCGGTGAAGTCGTGAGCGAGAGGCTGAAGGGATAGACCATGGACTTTATTTCAATCCTCTCGATCTTCGTGCTGGCGTGTTTCGTCGGCTATTACGTGGTCTGGTCGGTCACACCGGCGCTGCACACGCCTCTGATGGCGGTGACCAATGCGATTTCGTCGGTGATCATCGTCGGCGCGCTGATCGCAGCGGCTGAATCGACCGATCCCATCGCCAAATACCTCGGCCTTGCAGGCGTGGTGATGGCGTCGATCAACATCTTCGGCGGATTCGCCGTGACCGAGCGCATGCTCGCAATGTACAAGAAGAAGGAGAAGAAGTGATGAGCCTCTCCCTTCTTGCAGCAGCCGCCCACGGTGAAGGCACTCCCGCTTGGGCTATGCTCGCCTATCTTGCCGCAGGCGTATTTTTCATTCTCGCATTGCGCGGTCTTTCGAGCCCCGCGTCGAGCCGTGCGGGCAACCGCAATGGCATGATCGGTATGGCAATCGCGCTGGTGACGACGCTCGTCACGCACGACATTGCCAATATCGTCGAGATCGGGATTGCGATCTTCCTCGGCGGGATCATCGGTGTGACGATTGCTCGGCGCATCGCCATGACGG
>JAYPMZ010000201.1:0-3574 GCA_038130205.1 Erythrobacteraceae bacterium
TTTGCCGCATGGCTTTCGGTCCACGGCACGACCGTGCTGTTGGGCATCCTCCTGTCGGGCGCGGCGGGTCTGCATATCGGGCGCTCGATGGCGTTTCCGGGCAACAAATCGGTGCTCGACGCTGCCGCCCAAAGCGGCCGCCGCTCCGCAGTGGTGATGGTGGGCGTGGTGATCATGATGGTGGTCGCCGCCCTGCTCGAAGCCTTCCCCCGCCAATTGGTCGCAGGCGCAGAAAGCCGTTTTGTGATCGGCGGCATCTTCCTCATCTTCTGGCTCGGCTATTTCTACTTCTACCACCCGCGCCGGGTCTATGCCGAAGCGGCGGAGATGGAAGAATGAACGCCGCAGCATCTCCGCAGGCCGCGCGGCAATACCGCTATCAGGACCAGCTCAACAAGCGGCGCCGCCAGCTGGTGACGCCGGAGGGGATCGCGGTTCCCGTCACCATCGCCTCGCGCGGGTCGCGGCTGGGCGCGCTGATGCTCGACTTCCTGATCCTGACGGTCGGGACCTATGTGTTCTTCCTCGTCCTCGCGCTGATCGCGGGCGGGCTGTTCGAACAGATTTCGCAAGCTGCCGAGGACACCGTCTCGGGCGCGGGCGAGTTCCTGATCATCATCGTCATCCTGTTCCTGTTCCTCGCCCGTTACGGCTACTTCCTCGCTTTCGAGCTTGGCCCACGCGGCGCGACATTGGGCAAGCGCGCGGTTGGCATCCGTGTCGCAGCGCGCAATGGCGGCAGGCTGACTCCCGAAGCGATCGTGGCGCGCAATCTCTTGCGCGATATTGAGCTGTTCATGCCGCTCGTCTTCCTGATGGTTGCGCCGACGGGAGAGGCGGGCAAGTTCGGTATTGCGGGGATGATCTGGTTCCTCGTCTTCATGCTGTTCCCCTTCTTCAACAAGGACGCGCTGCGCGCAGGAGATATTATCGCAGGGACATGGGTGGTCGAAGCCCCGCGCACCAAGCTGGCCGAGGCCATGTCCACACAGGGCGCGGTCGCCTCACGCGGGTCGAGCCACGTAACCGGCGCGAAATACGAATTCGGCGAGGACGAGCTGTCGGTCTATGGCGAGCACGAGCTGCAAACGCTCGAACGCATGCTGCGCGAGGCCCAGCCCGAAGCGCTATCGGCAGTGCACGAGACGATTTGCCGCAAGATCGGCTGGGATCCCGGTGCAGGCGACGAACGCGCGTTTCTCGAGGCCTTCTACGGCCAGCTACGCGCCAAGCTTGAAGGCGACATGCGCTTCGGCAAGCGCAAGGCGGATAAGTATTCTGAGTCTGTTTGAGCAGACTTAGTGGTCGGGCGTATGGCCC
The DNA here is from genome assembly GCA_038130205.1 of Erythrobacteraceae bacterium. GTDB lineage: Bacteria > Pseudomonadota > Alphaproteobacteria > Sphingomonadales > Sphingomonadaceae > Erythrobacter. The sequence continues at coordinate 1,321 of JAYPMZ010000201.1, forward strand.
GTGCCCGCATCCTCACCGCCGAAGATAGCCACCTCGTTCACCCCGTCACTGGTCGCGCGGCCGCGATACATGCCGGTGGTGTTGAAGCTGAAAAGCGCATGGCCCTCGGGCGTGACAAGGATCACCCCGCCATCGCCGCCGAGTTCGGCGACTTCGGCCATGACGATGTCTGCTACCCCTTGCGCCGTTATCTCGTCTGTTGGTGGCATGATTTGGATGCTACGAACCCAGTCATCTTGCTCGTCAAACCCCTTGCGAAACTCTTCGAGGGCAGCGACCATCGCTTCAGGGTCTTGCATCCGAGCCAACCGCAACCGCGTGCAAATCTCCTGCGCCACGCCGACGCGGATGAAGTATTCACCCCAGCCGGTCGCCGACACCGCGCACGAGCGATTGTCCGCATAGGTCCCTGCGCCGATCACCGGAGCGTCACCAATCCGCCCCCAGCGCTTGCCGGTCATGCCGCCGGTCGAGGTTCCCGCCGCAAGGTTTCCGTGTTGGTCGAGCGCCACCGCGCCAACCGTCCCGAACTTGTGATCGACGTCGAGCGAAGACAGCGCCTCGGCCTTCATCCGTTCGAGCGAGTCCATCCGGCGCTGAGTGTAGAAATATTCGGGCGGGGTCACTGAAAAGCCCTGCTCCACTGCGAACTGTTCCGCGCCTTCACCCATCAGGAACACATGCGGGCTTTCGGTTCGCACCTTGTCGGCGAGCAGGATCGGGTTGCGCACGCTCGTCACCCCCGTCACCGCACCCGCGCTGCGGTCACGCCCGTCCATGATCGAGGCATCGAGCTCGTTCTTCCCCTCCCACGTGAACACAGCGCCGCGTCCGGCGTTGAACAGCTCTGAATCCTCCATCGGAAGGATCGCCGCCTGCACCGCCTCCATCGCGGTCCCGCCATTCTTGAGTACTTCTGCGCCTGCATCGAGCGCCACCTGCAAGGCGGCCTCGTATTCGGCGCGGCGTTCGGGAGTCATATTGTCGGGGCTGAGCGTGCCCGCCCCGCCGTGGATCGCAATCGACCAGCGCGGCGTGTCCTCCGCGTGGTCCTCCGCAATCGCGGCAACAGGGGCGAAGAGTGCGAATGTCGCGGCGAGCGCGGCGATGATCTGCGTTTTCATGGCTTGCATGACTAACCCCGATGCGCGGTTCATACCAGCCAAAGAGAAACGCAGGGGAGAGAGACTGATGAGCCAATTCGACAAAGACAGCACCACCGACGACGTGCTCGCAGGCAAGGACATGTCGGGCAAGACGGTGTTCGTCACCGGCGGCAATTCGGGACTGGGGCAGGAAACCAGCCGCGCCATGGCTGCCAAAGGCGCGCATGTGGTGCTCGCCGGACGCGATCAGGCCAAGCTCGATGCGGCAGTATCTGCGATCAGGGAAGATGTGGCCGACGCCGATCTCGACACGATCATCTGCGACCTCGGCTCGCTCGACAGCGTTCGCGCCTGCGGCAAGGAAGCGAACGAGCGGTTCGACAAGATCGACCTCCTCATCAACAATGCGGGCGTGATGGCCTGCCCGCTCGGCCACACCAAAGACGGTTTCGAGATGCAATTCGGCACAAATCACCTCGGCCACTTCGTGCTGACAAAGTACCTGATGCCGTTGGTCGAAAAGGGCCAAGACAAGCGCATCGTCAACCTGTCGAGCCGCGGGCACCATTTCGAAGGCGTCGATTATGACGACGTCAATTTCGAGAACCGCGAATACGCGCCTTTCGTCAGCTACGGCCAGTCAAAGACCGCCAATGTGCAGTTCACCGTGGGACTGGAGCAGCGCTTCGCCGACAAGGGTATTCACGCCTATGCCGTGCACCCCGGCGGCATCCAGACCAATCTTGGCCGTCACCTCACCGAAGAGGATATGGAGGTTCTGCGCGACCGTATGCGCAAGAGCGCCGAAGCCGCTGGCGAGCCGCCCGAAAGCGCGTGGAAGACCATTCCGCAGGGCGCGGCGACTCAATGCTGGGCGGCTACAGCGGAAGAGCTTGAAGGCAAGGGCGGCGTCTATTGCGAGGACTGCCACGTGGCCGAACAGGACGACGAAAGCCGCACAAGCGGCGTGCGCAGCTATGCGATCGATCCCGAGAATGCGAACAAGCTATGGGCGCTGTCGGAGCAGATGACCGGCGAAAGCTACGGGTAGTTTGATGCTTGCGGATCAACCATCCGGTTGACCCTTGGGCCATGCCACCCGCGCCCTCCACCCTTCCACCCGGATAATATCCCGGTAGGCTCCGGGT
>JAYPMZ010000202.1:0-3532 GCA_038130205.1 Erythrobacteraceae bacterium
GCCTGCTCCTGACGTTTCGAGAGCATTCGGTTGCCGATGAAGCCGGGGCAGACGCCCGAAACCGCTGCGACCTTGCCGATCTTCTTGGCGAGCTTCATTGATGTTGCCAGCACATCGCCGCGGGTCTTTTCGCCGCGCACGATCTCAAGCAGCTTCATGATATTGGCGGGCGAGAAGAAGTGCAGACCCAGCACATAGCCTGGTCGCTTGGTCGCCAGCGCGATCTCGTCGACATTGAGGTAGCTGGTGTTCGAGGCGAGGATCGAACCTTGCTTCACCACTTCGTCAAGCTTGCCAAAGACCTGTTTCTTGACATCCATGCTCTCATAGACCGCCTCGATCACGAGGTCGCAATCGGCAAGGTCGTCATATTCGAGCGTCGGCGTCAGCAAGCCCATCGCCTGCTCTACCTGCTCGCCCGTCATGCGCCCGCGCTTGGCGGCGTTCTCGTAATTCTTGCGCATCACGGCCGTCCCGCGATCAAGCGCTTCCTGCTTCATTTCCAGGATGGTGACAGGGATGCCGGCCGAAAGGAAATTCATCGCGATGCCGCCGCCCATGGTACCGGCACCGATGATGCCGACCTTGGCGATATCGATCAGCGGAGTGTCGGCGGGGACATCGTCGATCTTGTTTGCCGCGCGCTCGGCAAAGAAATAGTGGCGCATGGCAGCCGACTGCGTGCCGGTCATCAGCTTGGTGAAGAGCTCGCGCTCCTTTTTGACACCGTCGGCATAAGACAGCTCGCCCGCTGCCTTGACCGCCTCGATCCCTGCATTGGGCGCATCGAAACCGCGCATCTTGCGGCCGTGCTTGGCGCGGAAGTCGTCGAAGATCGCAGGGTTCTTGACCCCGTCCTGATTGGCCTGACCTTCGCTCGATCGCGGGACAGGCTGGCCGACCTTGGACTTGGCGAAGGCAATCGCCTCTTCGGCCAGCTTGCCTTCCTCGACGATGGCATCGAGCAGGCCGATCGCCTGCGCCTTCTTGGCCGAAATCGGATCACCGATCGCAACCAGCGGCAGCGCGGCTTCGGCGCCGACAAGGCGCGGGAGGCGCTGCGTGCCAGCCGCACCGGGGATCAGGCCGAGCTTGACCTCGGGCAATCCCATTTTCGCGCTTGGCACTGCGACACGGTAGTGACAGGCGAGCGCGACTTCGCACCCTCCGCCAAGCGCCGTCCCATGGATTGCCGCGACAACAGGCTTGTCGCTTGCTTCGAGCTTGTCGAGCGCTTCGGGCAGACTCGGGCCCTGCGGCACCTTGCCGAATTCGGTGATGTCGGCACCGGCAAAGAAGGTCCGGCCATCGCAGCGGATGACAACAGCCTCGACGCTATCATCGCCCAGTGCTTCCTCGATACCGGCAGCAAGCCCGGCGCGAACCGCCTGCCCCAAGGCGTTGACGGGCGGATTGTCCGAGATGATGACGAGAACATTGTCGTGACGCTCGGTGCGAATGGGTGAAGTCATGCCAGGGCTCCTTTTCAGGCGTAGCTATCGGTGAGGGCGGAATAGATCAGCGTCTTCAACTGACGACGGATCGGATAAGTAGACGAGGGATAAAGCTGGGTCATGAAAACCATGGTGACCCGTTCAACAGGGTCGACAAAGAACGCGGTCGAATAGGCCCCGCCCCAATAGAACTCGCCCTTGCTTGCAGGCATCAGCGTGCGTGCCGGATCGATCACCATCGCAAAGCCGAGCCCGAAGCCGGTTCCGGCATTGTTCGCTTCACTAAAGAGGCTCTGGCTGATTTCGGTCAGATCGGCACCGCCGGGCAAATGGTTGGCCGTCATCAGGTCGAGCGTCTTTGGAGCGATGATCCGCGCTCCCTCAAGCTCGCCCTTGTTGAGCAACATCGAGGAGAAGCGGTGGTAGTCCGCAATGGTCCCGATCAAGCCGCCGCCGCCGGAATGGAACTTGGCCGCTTGGCGCAGGCGGCTTTCCTCAGCCTTGTCGACCAGTGCGGGCGATTTGCCGGGCTGGTAGCCATAGGCATCCGCCAGCCGGTCGAGATTCTCGGGCGCCACATCGAAACCGGTATCGGTCATCCCCAGCGGATCGAAGATGTGCTGTTTGAAATACTCGCCAAGCGACATGCCGGAGAGCCGCTCCACCGCGACCCCGAGGACGTCGGTCGAAACGGAGTAATTCCACGAGCTTCCAGGTTCGAACTCCAGCGGTATCTTCGCAAGCGTTGCGATATATTCATCCGAATTGATCGCGCCGCGCGACAGGTCGAGATGAGCATCGCGATAAGCGGCATCGATGCTCGTGCGGTTCTGGAAACCGTATGTCAGCCCGCTCATATGCGAGAGCAGATCGACAAAGCGCATCGGCTTGCCGCGCTGCATCGGTGCAAACGGGACAGCACCTCCGCCGCCTGTATAGGCACCGAGCTTCGCAAATTCGGGAAGGACCCGCGCAACGGGATCGTCCACCGCGACCTTGCACTGCTCGACCAGCTGCATGAATGCGATTGAAGTCACCGGCTTGGTCATGCTGGCAATTCGGAACAGGGCATCTTCGCGCATATCGGTGCCGTCATCGCGCAGCTTGCCCATATGCGCGTAGTGCACCGGCTGACCTTCGCGGGCGACCATGACCTGCGCGTTGGGCAGCTTGCCGTTGTCGATGTAATTGGCCTTCAGGAATTCATCGATCCGGGCCAGTCGGGCACGATCGAAGCCATGCCCGGCAGCATCTGCCAGTTCCATTCCAAACTCTCCCATCAAGGCGTCTTTTGCGCCCATACCGTTTTTCTAGAATCAATTGTCTAGACTATTTTTCCGCGTTGAAAACCTCATACCTCAAATTCGAATCCGTGAATTCCGTCTTGTGCAGCGATCAAGCTTCTGCATAATCGGGCCAACAAGAATCAAGAATGATTTTGGCAGAGGATGAAGATTATGCGCGATGCAGTTATCGTGGCGACCGCCCGTACCCCGCTTGCAAAGTCGATGCGCGGGGCATTCAATTCCACCCATCCCGTTCAACTCGGCGCATGGTCTGTCGCAGCCGCGGTAGAGCGCGCCGGTGTGGCTCCTGAAGAGATTGACGACGTGGTGATGGGCGCTGCAAGTCAGAGCGGCGCACAAGGTTTCAACATCGGTCGCCAAATCGCCTTGCGCGCAGGCCTTCCGGTCGAAGTTTCGGGCATGTCGATTGACCGCCAATGCTCCTCCGGTTTGATGGCCATTGCGACCGCCGCAAAACAGATCATCGTCGATCGCATGGATGTTTGCGTTGCAGGCGGCGTTGAATCGATCACTTCGCTTCGCAGCGCCTCCGGCGCTCCGCCGGTGCGCGACGAAGAATTGATCAAGATGCACCCCGATATCTTCATGCCAATGATCGGCACGGCGGAAGTTGTCGCCAAGCGATACGGCATCAGCCGGGAGGCGCAGGACGAATACTCGCTGCAATCACAGCAGCGCACCGCCGCGGCCCAGCAATCGGGCGTATTTGCCGACGAGATCATCGAAGTCAGCACCACCATGTCCGTCAAGGACAAGGCGACCGGCGACGTC
>JAYPMZ010000203.1:0-3528 GCA_038130205.1 Erythrobacteraceae bacterium
ACCGGTTTCCCGGTATCGAACGGCAAAATCTCCTCCGCCCCGACCGTCAGGCGGAAAGGCCGGTGCGCAGCAATGCGCCCGCAGGCGGGAGCCGGATCGGTGATGACTTCCTTCCCGGTCAGGGTAGCTCGACGCGCACGGATGACAGCCGCATTCCGGCATCGGAAATCGGGCAGGCAGCTACGACGTCACTAAGGCAAGCGGTTGATCGCCAGATAAAGCCTCATTGGTCGGCTCCCCAAGGTGCCGATGCCGAGAAGCTTGTCTCGTACGTCTCATGGCGGCTGAACGAGGATGGTACGCTAGCGAACACTCCTAGCTGCCGGACTGATCCGGCAAGTATAACGAATTCTAATCGCCCACAGGCAGCCTTGCATTGCGAACGTGCTATCCGCGCCATTCGTCAGGCTGCCCCTTTCGACTTGCCCGAGAGATTCTATGAGGGCTGGAAGAATATCGTAAATTGGAAGTTTGATAGAGGTCTATGACTATGAGGATCCTGATCGCCGCATCGGTTGCCATTCTGATTGGATCGCCGCTAGCTGCGCAGAACACCGACCTCGGAGAGCCTGTGGGTGATGGTGCCGCAGTTGAGACTGCCTTCGAACAAACTTCGAGCACCGAGGAGCAAGGAGGGCTTACCGGCTCCACAACCGACGAAAGCGACTGGGAGAACCTCGGCATCGCGATTCCTGCCTTTGCGACCGATCGCAACACGCCGACGCCTGCCAATGACAGCGGGACCGAGGCGCTGGGGCGCGAGATTGCGCGGGTGATCAGCGGGAACTTGCGCAACAACGGCCTGTTCAAGCCGAGCGGGCCCGACGGACTGCCTTCGCCCAGTTTCGCGCAGATCACCGCACCCAGCTGGGGCAGCTGGTCGGGGCGGGGGGCAGAGATGCTGGTGCACGGCTATGTCCGCGCGCGGCCCGACAACCGTCTGGTGGTCGGCTGTTACCTCTATGACGTTGCATTGCAGGACGAACTGATCCGCGAGGGCTGGGTGGTTCAGCCTGCCGACTGGCGTCGCGCGGCGCACAAGTGCTCGGACCTCATCTATGCGCGGCTGACCGGCGAGGACCCCTTCTTCGACAGCCGCATCGCCTATATTGCCGAAACCGGCCCCAAGGATAACCGCGTCAAACGGCTGGCGGTGATGGACAGCGACGGGGCGAACCACCGCTTCCTGACACTGGGCAGCGCCACCGCGCTCACCCCGCGCTATTCGCCCGATTATTCCAAGATCCTCTACCTGTCCTACGTCGACGGCAATCCGCGTATCTATGTCTATGACATCGGCAGCGGGCAGCAGACGCTGGTGACAGAGAACCGCAACCCGACGCTCGCGCCGCGCTGGTCGCCGGACGGGCGTTATATCCTCTATTCGATGGCGGTTGCAGGCAATACCGACATTTACCGCGTGCCGGTAAGCGGCGGGACGAGCGTGCGCTTAACCGATACGCCAGGCATCGACATTGGCGGCAGCTATTCGCCCGACGGTTCGAAGATCGTGTTCGAAAGCGACCGTTCGGGCACGCAGCAATGCTATGTCATGGATGCCGACGGTTCCAACCAGCGCCGCATCACCTTCTTTGGCGGGCGCTGTGCGACACCCGAATGGAGCCCGCGCGGCGACCAGATCGCTTTCACGCGGATTGCAGGTGACTTCAACGTTGCAGTCATGACGCCATCGGGCGGCGGTCTGCGGACGCTCACCAACGGCTGGCAGGACGAAGCGCCGACATGGGCGCCCAATGGCCGTATCATCCAGTTTTTCCGGACCACCCGCGATTCGGGCCGGTCTGCACTGTGGCAAGTCGACCTGACCGGTCGCAACGAGAGGAGACTGCCGACGCCGGTGGACGCGTCGGATCCCGCATGGGGCCCCATCCGGCCCTGATTTTCTGCTATTGTTTCAACCCAGCCGGCGCGATTCTTGACCCGGCGCAATTTTGGAGAGCAAAAATATGACTTTCTCCTTTCCCAAAGCGGCAACCGTCGCGCTGATGACTTCGACGCTCGCGCTGGGCGCGTGTTCGAAGAAAGCTCCCGAAGAGCTGCCGCCCGTGCAGCAGACCGCGACGCCCACTCCGACCCCGACGCCCACCGGCCCGGTCGGCGCGAGCGTGGGCACGCAAGCGCATTTCGAGCAGGCCGTCGGTTCTTCGACCACGATCTATTTCGACACTGACCGCTTCAACATCGACAGCACCGATGCGGCGGCCCTGCAGGCGCAGGCGCAGTATTTCGCCCGCTTCCCGCAGCTGACCTTCACCGTCGAAGGCCACGCCGACGAACGCGGCACGCGCGAATACAACCTCGCGCTGGGCGAACGCCGCGCCAATGCGGCGAAGAACTATCTCGTCAGCCTCGGCGTGTCGGCGAACCGCATCCGCGTCGTCAGCTACGGCAAGGAACGTCCGGTCGCGCTTGCTTCGAACGAAAGCGCGTGGGCGCAGAACCGCCGCGCGGCGAGCGTCATCATCACCGGAATGTAAGTTTTCCGAGTAAGCCTATCGCGCCCGTTCCTCCATGCGAGGGGCGGGCGCTTTGGTTTCTGGCTTTGGCAGTCTGGGATCGGGTTGTTTCGTGTCGGGCTTACTTGCCGAGCGCGGGCGGTGCAGCAACCTGCACCACGAGATCGCTCTGGCCTGCGTGCACATCCGCATAAGCCCCTGCACGCGCAAGCAGCGCGAGCGTTACCAGCGCAAAGGCTGAAAACAGGCTGGATATGGTCAGTTGGCGGCTCATAGCTCTCGATTAGCGACTATATGTGAACGATCTGTTGCATTGCAACATTTCGGAATGAAACTCTTTTGCACGCCCTTTCCATCCTGTGCCAGTGTCCCTAGATTAAGCGTGTGACCTTCCCGACCAACGACATGAGCCTTTGCAGGCAGATCCCGAGGCTGGCCCCGAGGCAGAGCGATGCCTAAGGCGCGCCGCTCCAATGACTGGGGTTTCCCGCGCTGGCGTGGCTACGGCTCCTCGCGCGAGGCAACCAACGTGCGCATTTGCGACCGCCACGGTTGCGACGAGCCGGGCGATTGCCCTGCGCCCAAGGCGCCCAACAGCCCCGACCGCTGGTATTTCTGTCAAAAACACGCGGCGGAATACAACAAGAAGTGGGACTATTTCGAAGGTCTGGACAAGGCTGAAAAGGAAGAACGCGCCCGCGCCGAACGCGCGGAGAGCGCCGGCTATGCCGAAAGCGCGCATTACGGCTGGACGGGATCGGGCGACGGCTCGCGCTCGGCGGACGAAATGCGTGCGCTCGAATCGCTGGAGCTTGAGGCCGATGCCGATTTTGCCGCGATCAAGAAAGCCTACCGCGCCAAGGCCAAGGAAGTTCACCCCGATGTAAAACCCGGCGATGCCGAGGCCGCGCAGGAATTCCAGAAGCTGCAGGTCGCTTATGAAGTGTTGCGCGCTGCCGAAGAGCGGCGCGAATGGAAGGGATAGAGATTTTGCGACTACTGGCTTTTTCCGCGAGCAATTCCTCGGTTTCAATCAACCGCGAACTGGTCG
>JAYPMZ010000204.1:0-385 GCA_038130205.1 Erythrobacteraceae bacterium
CGATCCAGTAATAGGAATTGAAAATCCCCGCCCACGCGAGGCTGCCGGGTGACCGCCCGGCTGGCCCTTCGTCGGGATTGATGAGGAAGCCGAGCCCCCAGCCGGTGTGCTGGTCAGGGAAATTGTCAAAAGGCGCCGCGAAGTCGGGCATGGACGATCCCATATAGCCTGCGCGAATGTCGCCAATCTGGTTGCGGCTCATCTCTGCAACCGATTCTCCGGTAAGGATGCGCGCTCCATCCAGTTCGCCGCCGCGCAGGATCATACGCAGGAACCGCGCATAGTCGGGCGCGGTCGAAACCAGCCCGCCGCCGCCACTGTCGAATTCGCCACCGCCCAGGAACATCGGCTCGATAGCAAAGCCGTCCCCGCGACGCCGATGGAT
>JAYPMZ010000204.1:417-2225 GCA_038130205.1 Erythrobacteraceae bacterium
CCGCGCCATTGGGCAGGGTGCTATCGTGAAAGCCCGTGTCCGCCATGCCTAGCGGCTGGAACACATTCTCCGCCAGATATGCGCGCAAGCCCTTTCCGCTTGCCGCCTCCACCGCGAGACCGACCCAATCGGTCCCCACGCTGTATTCCCAACTGTCGCCCGGATCGAACATCAGCGGCATTGTGATGCTAGCCTTGCTTCCCGGAACCGGCATTCCGACGTGACCGTAGTAGCGCAGCACTTCGGGGTGGATGAAGAAATAGCCGAGTCCCGCCGTGTGCGTCAGCAAGTGCCGCAATGTGATCGGGCGGACCGCCGGGCGCAGCTTTGGGCTCCCGTCATCGGCAAACCCTTCGAGCACTTGCGGATCGGCCAGTTCGGGCAGAAGGTTCCCGATAGGCGCATCGAGTTCGAGCAAGCCGCGCTCGACCAGCTGCATTGCCGCGACAGACACGATCGCCTTGGTCATTGAAGCAATCTGGCACTTGGTGTCGAGCGCCATAGGCTTGTGCGCGACCGCATCGCGCTCGCCGCTGGCGTGTGAATAGCGCACACCGTCGCGATCCACGATCATCGCCGAACAGCCCGGCAGCTTCGCCTGGTTTACCGTTTCACGAAAAGCTGTGTCATCCATCTCTCGACTCTCCCTTTGGTGCTAGGACTGGGCAGATTTTCCCGCTAGCGCAAGCGCCATGATCACCACCCGTTTTGCCCCTTCGCCTACCGGCCGTCTGCATGTCGGCAATATCCGCACCGCGCTCCACAACTGGATGCTGGCGCGCAAGTCGGGCGGCACATTCGTGTTGCGCATCGACGATACCGATGCCGAACGCTCGAAAGAGGAATATGTCGAGGCGATCCGTGCCGACTTGGCATGGCTGGGCCTGACGGCCGATCGCGAAGAGCGCCAGTCGCTGCGGCTGGAGGCCTATCAGGCCGCGTTCGACCGGCTGCGCGAAGCGGGTCGCATCTATCCCGCCTACGAAACCGCGCAGGAGCTGGAGCTGAAGCGCAAGGTGCAGTTGGGCCGCGGCCTTCCGCCGATCTACGACCGCGCTGCGCTGGCGCTCAACGAAGACCAGCGCGCCGCGAAAAAGGCCGAAGGCGTGGCCCCGCACTGGCGCTTCAAACTCGACCATGACGAAGCGATCGAATGGACTGATGGTGTGCGCGGCAAAGTCAAATTCGACCCGGCGCAATTGTCGGACCCCGTCATCCGCCGCGCCGACGGCTCGTGGCTCTATATGCTGCCGAGCACGGTCGACGATATCGACATGGGCATCATGCAGGTGCTGCGCGGCGAGGATCACGTCTCGAACACCGCAGTTCAGATCCAGATGTTCACCGCTATGGGGGCAACCCCGCCCGCCTTCGCGCACGAAGCGCTGCTGATGGGCAAGGAAGGCAAGCTGTCGAAGCGGCTCGGTTCGCTGGGCTGCGATTCCTTCCGCGAAAAGGGCATCGAACCCGAAGCGATCATTGCGCTGCTTGCGCGGCTGGGCACCTCGTTGCCGGTCGAACCGATTGCCGACCGCGCGGCGCTGCTCGATAGTTTTGATCTTTCGACGTTTGGCCGCGCACCGGCCAAGTTCGACGATGCCGAGCTGGAACGGGTCAACACCGCTATCGTCCACGCAATGCCCTATGACGCGGTGAAGGACCGCCTGCCTGAAGGTATGGATGAGGCGGGCTGGCATGCGGTGCAGCCCAATGTCTCGACCGTGGATGAAGTAAGCGAATGGTGGCGACTCGTCACCGGACCGATCGAGCAAGTCGAGATCGCTGACGAGGACCGCGCCTATCTAGCC
>JAYPMZ010000204.1:2235-3486 GCA_038130205.1 Erythrobacteraceae bacterium
CGATCCGTGGGCCGCGCTGACTGCGGCGCTCAAGGAGAGCACGGGCCGCAAGGGCAAGGCGTTGTTCCTACCGCTGCGTCAGGCGCTCACGGGAATGAACCACGGCCCCGACATGGGCGAGCTGCTGCCGCTGATCGGTGAAGAGCGCGCGCGGCGCCGGTTGGAGCGCGCCGCGGGCTAGGCTGCGGCTTAGGCCTGCCCGAGCAGGCGACGCGCCTCTGCGTCGATGGTGCCGATGATCTCGCCTGCGCTTGCCGAGCTGCGGATCAGCCCCGCGCCTTCGCCCACGGTTACATGCGCGCGGGTGAAATCGCCTGCGGCAACACCTGCCTTGTAGTCGGCAATCGCTGCGGCGGGATCGGCTTCGAGCTCGGCAACCCTTCCTTCCCACTCGCGGTGGATCGCATTGCGCAGCGCGCGGAAGTCGTATTCGGCGGGCCAATCCTTTTCGCGCAAAATGTCGAACACCTTGCTGCGCGCCGAACCGTCTCCATCGGCGGCGACAGCGGTGTCGATAGCGGTGGCGGTTGCGAGCGATTCTTCGCTGGCCCATAGCCGCGAACCCACCAGCGCGCCGTCCGCACCAAGCATAAGCGCCGCTGCCAGCCCGCGTCCGTCTGCAATCCCGCCCGCTGCGAGCAATTGCACATCAGGCGCATGGACTGAGAGCCAATCGGCCACCTCGGGAACCAGCGTGAAGGTGCTGCGCCCGTCGAGCGCGTTCATGCCGTGCCCGCCCGCTTCGCCGCCTTGGGCGACGATCACGCAAGCCCCTGCTTCGACCGCTTGCGGCAGTTGCGCGATGGTCTGGATCTGGCAGATCAGGGGAATATCGTGCGCGGTGATCGTCTTTGCCACACCGGTCGGATCGCCGAAGGACAGCATGATCGCGGCAGGCGCGTGCTCCTGATCGAGCAGCCAGTCGAGCGCCGAGCGGTCTTGCTCCATTCGCCATGTAATGAAACCGCAGCCGAGCCGCGCAAGCGCAGCCTTGTCATCGCCGAGCAGTTTCACCGCAGAAGTGTATTCGCGCGCGGTCCAGTCGCGGTCGCCGTAGGCTCCGCCGACCATTCCCAGCGCGCCCGCTTTCGCGCCCGCTGCCGCCAGCTCGCCGCCGCTGGCAAAGGCCATGGGTGCTGCGGCGATGGGCGTCAGTAGCCCGAAGCGCCGGGTGAAGCGGTTATCGGCGCTCGGCATCGCCATGGGTAAGCCGCCTCGTGCGGCGCGGCATAGAGCCGCTCGCCGAATGGC
>JAYPMZ010000205.1:0-3208 GCA_038130205.1 Erythrobacteraceae bacterium
CGCGTGTTCAAGCCGCTCGGTCTATTCCTGCGCGGATTCCTCGACAATCCCAAGATGGTGGGCGCTGTGCTGCCGTCTTCGCCGATGACAGTTGCGGCCATGCTCGAGCCTATCGATTGGGCGAACACCAAGGTCGTGGTGGAATATGGGCCGGGTGTCGGAACCTTCTGTCAGCCGATCCTCGACCGACTGCCTGCGGGCGGTAAGCTGATCGCAATCGACCTCAATCCCGACTTTATCGACCACCTCAACGAAACGATCAACGATCCGCGCTTTGTCGCGGTGCTGGGCTCGGCCGCCGATGTGGAGCAGATCGTCGCCGACGCACGCGTGGGTGAGGTTGATGTGGTGCTGTCGGGCCTGCCGATTTCGACGCTGCCCGATGGTGTCGCGGACAAGATGGTGGCCGCGACCTATCGCGTGCTCAAACCGGGCGGCGGGTTCCTGACCTATCAATACACGCTGACCGCGCGCAGGCTTACAGCAACGATGTTCGATCGCATGGACAAGCAGCTGGTGCTGCGCAACGTCCCGCCAAACTTCCTGACATGGGGCTGGAAAGAGGCCTGAGCCTCTTCGAGGCGTCCTAAATCGGGCTCGCGCCGAGCTGCGGGTTCATCTCGGTGATGTGGTTGAGCCACTTCTTCGGGCGGCGCAGCATATTGTCTGGGTAATCGACCTTAAGCCCGAGGATCGACGCCATAGCGCCGACGAAGTGAATGCAGTTGCGCGTTTCGAGGTCGTAATATTTGCCCGGCGCATTCTGCCACGCGCGCACCTCGGTGATGATGCGGCGGTATTGCGCGTCGGTAATCGTCATCGAGAAATGGCGATTGGTGTTGCGCACGCTCTTTTCGGTTTCCGCCAGCACCATATGCTCCACCGGCCCGTTGAGGATCGCCGGCGTCACGTTGCGCGCCGAAAAGCCGTAATTCTCGTCGACGACCGTTCCGTCCGACAGCGACCCTTCGAGGACGATGAAGGTGTGCGGATAGCGCCCGAACAGCACCGAGCCGTTGAAGCTGTGGAAGTGGATCTGCACCGCCGCAAAGGCGGCGCCGCTCCATGCAAGCGCGAAGACGGCGAGGACGAGCGTGGCGAGACGGGTGAGGCGTTTCATCATATACGCACGGTTATGCAGCTAATGCTGCACTGCGCAAGGACGGAAATCTCCGCGCGTCAGAGGCTTGCGAGCAGACTCGCATTGCCACCCGCCGCAGTCGTATCCACACAGGTCACCCGCTCGGTCGCAAACCGCGCCAGATAGTGCGGTCCGCCTGCCTTCGGCCCCGTCCCCGACAGCCCTTCGCCGCCGAACGGCTGGCTCTCGACAATCGCGCCGATCTGGTTGCGGTTGATATACATGTTGCCCACGCGCGCGCGCTGTTGAACGTAGCGGTGCGTCGCCGCGATCCGGCTGTGCAGGCCAAGGGTGAGGCCATATCCGGTCGCATTGATGTCGGCGATCACCTGCGGCAGCTCGTCCGATTTGAAGCGGGCAATGTGCAGCACCGGACCGAAGTTCTCGCGCTTCAGGTCGAGGATCGAGCCGATCTCCATGATCGTCGGTGCAACGAAGCAGCCGCGCTGGGTGAAGTCGGCAAGCTCGCGCCGCCAAACCGTGTGGCCCGAAGCCTCGCGCCGCGCGATATGGCGTTCGAGCGCGGCTTGCGCGTCGGGGTCGATCACCGGGCCGACATCGGTGGCGAGATCGGCGGGGTCGCCGATGTGCAGCGCCTCGAAGCCGCCGCGGATCATCTCTTCCATCTCGTCGAAGACATCGTCCTGCAGATAAAGCACGCGCAGCGCCGAACAGCGCTGGCCTGCGCTCTGGAACGCGCTGGCGACGACATCGCGCACCACCTGTTCGGGCAGCGCCGATGAATCGACGATCATCGCGTTCTGCCCGCCGGTTTCGGCGATCAGTGTCGCGATCGGGCCGTCGCGCGCAGCGAGCGTCTGGTTGATCGCGCGTGCGGTCTCGGTCGAGCCGGTAAAGGCCACGCCTGCAAGCCGCGGGTCGCTGGTGATCATCTGGCCGACGTCGCCTGCGCCGGGAACCAGCTGCAAGGCTTCGGGAGGGATGCCCGCCTCGTGGCACAGCTTGACCGCAAGCGCGGCGATTAGCGGGGTTTGCTCTGCGGGCTTGGCGATCACCGAATTGCCCGAAGCGAGGGCGGCGGCGGCCATGCCGGTGAAGATTGCGAGCGGGAAGTTCCACGGGCTGATCGTGGCGAACACCCCGCGTCCGTGCATGCGCAGAGTGTTGTCCTCACCCGTCGGTCCGGGCAGCTGGATCGGCTCGTCGAACTGGCGGCGCGCTTCGCTGGCGTAATAGCGCAGGAAATCGACCGCCTCGCGGATCTCGGCGATACCATCGAGCAGGGTCTTACCCGCTTCGCGCTGGCACAGGCTGAGAAACTCGTCGCTATGTGCCTCGAACAGATCGGCCGCTTCTTCGAGCAGCATCGCGCGCTTGGCCCCGCCCAGCGCATCCCAGCCCGGCTGGATCGCGGCGGCGCGGGTGAAGGCGGCTTCGACCTCTTCGGCGGTGGAATCGCGGCGCGTGCCGACTTCGACGGTCAGATCGTGCGGCATGGTAATCGGCGCGATTTCGCCGCTGACCGTTGCAGGGAAGGTCGGCTCGGCATGCCATTGCAGTGATTCAAGCTCGGCCAGCCGCGCAAGCAGCGGTTCGCGCACCAGCGGGTCGGCAATGTCGATACCGGCGCTGTTCAGGCGCTCACCCAGAATGTCGCAGGGCAGCGGAATCGCTGGATTGCGCTTGGGTTCCATTGTGGCGAGTTCGGCGACCGGATCACCGACCAAATCCTCGGGGCTCACATCGGCATCGCCCATGCGGTTCACAAAGCTGGTGTTCGCGCCGTTTTCGAGCAGGCGGCGTACGAGATAGGCGAGCAGTTCCTTGTGCCCGCCGACGGGTGCGTAAATGCGCACCGGCGTCGGGTCGTTGCCTTCGAGCTTGTGAAGCGTTTCGAACACTTCCTCGCCCATGCCGTGGAGGCGCTGAAACTCGAAAGGACGCCCGGCAGACAACTGCTTCACCACCGCGACCGTATAGGCATTGTGGGTAGCAAAAGCGGGGCGGATCACGTCGTCATGTTCGAACAGGCGCGCAGCGCACGCGAGGTAGGAAACATCGGTGGCGATCTTGCGGGTGAAGACGGGATAATCGTCAAAGCCGCCG
>JAYPMZ010000205.1:3218-3475 GCA_038130205.1 Erythrobacteraceae bacterium
CGGTATCCCAATAGGCACCTTTGACGAGCCGCACGAACAGCTTGCGATTGTGGCGGCGGGCGAGCTTTGCCACCCAGTCACACAGCGGCACGCCGCGCTTCTGATAGGCCTGCACAGCAAGACCGAAGCCGTCCCAGCGGCTTCCGTCCTCGCGGCGGAAAATCTCGTCATCGCTGACCAGATCCTCGATAATGTCGAGGCTCACTTCGAGCCGCTCGGCCTCTTCGGCGTCGATCGTGAAGTGCATGTTGGCATCG
>JAYPMZ010000206.1:0-2413 GCA_038130205.1 Erythrobacteraceae bacterium
CCCGGAGGACGACGCAGCAGGAGCGACATCTGACGATAGGCGACAGCCTGCTTGGAAAGGTCGTCATAAACGATCACGGCGTGCATGCCGTTATCGCGGAAGAATTCACCCATCGCACAGCCGGTGTAGGGTGCGAGGTACTGCAGCGGAGCGGGCTCCGAAGCGGTTGCGGCAACCACGATGGAATATTCCATCGCTCCGTTTTCTTCGAGCTGCTTCACGATCTGCGCAACGGTCGAACGCTTCTGGCCGACAGCGACATAGACGCAGTAGAGCTTCTTGCTTTCGTCATCGCCAGCGTTGACGTTCTTTTGGTTGATGAAGGCGTCGATCGCGACGGCGGTCTTGCCGGTCTGACGGTCGCCGATGATCAGTTCGCGCTGGCCGCGGCCAACCGGAACCAGAGCGTCAACGGCCTTGAGGCCGGTCTGCACGGGCTCGGAAACCGATTCGCGCGGGATGATGCCCGGTGCCTTCACTTCGACGCGCTTGCGCTCGACATCGACGATCGGGCCCTTGCCGTCGATCGGATTGCCCAGAGCGTCAACCACGCGGCCCAGCAGGCCCTTGCCGACGGGAACGTCCACGATGGTCTCGGTACGCTTGACGGTGTCGCCTTCCTTGATTTCGGCGTCCGAGCCGAAGATCACGACGCCGACGTTGTCGGCTTCGAGGTTCAGCGCCATGCCCTGAACGCCGTTGGCGAATTCGACCATCTCACCGGCCTGCACCTTGTCGAGGCCGTGGATGCGGGCGATACCGTCGCCCACGCTGAGCACGGTGCCGACTTCGCTGACCTGCGCTTCGGAACCGAAGTTGGCGATCTGGTCCTTGATGACCTTGGAGATTTCTGCGGCGCGGATTTCCATGAGTAGTTTCCTTTAAGCCTTCATGGCCTGGGAGAGCGAGTTGAGACGGGTGCGGATCGAGGCGTCGATGCGCTCCGAACCGATGGTGACGACCAGCCCGCCCAGAAGATCGGGATCGGTGTCAGCCGAAAGCATTACAGTGCGGCCCACGCGAGCGGTGAGCTTGGTCTTGAGCGCGGCAAGCTGATCTTCGGTCAGCGGATGCGCGCTGGTCACCTGCGCCGAGACTTCGCCGCGCTGTGCAGCGGCAATCGTCTTGAACGCGGAGACCATGTCGGGCAGCTTCGACAGGCGACGGTTGCCTGCAAGCACGCCGAGGAAATTGGTGGTCAGCTCGGACAGCTTGAGATGCTTTGCGACCGCAGCGACAGCCGCACCCTGTTCCCCGCGCGAAAGCTGCGGGTTGGTGGTTGCAGCAGCAAGCTCAGCAGATTCGCTAAGCGCAGCGGCGAGCGTTTCGAGGTCGGATTCGACCGCGCTCACAGTGCCGCTCTCGCTGGCAAGATCGAACAGGGCCGAGGCGTATCGCCCTGCGAGGCTAGCCTGAATACCGGCGGAAGTTTCCACGCGCTTGATGTCCTCTTTGAGGAGTGAAAAATATCGTTTCAGCTTCCTGGGTAACGGGACGCGCAAAAGCGGCTCCCCGTCGAAGCTGGCGCGCGCCTAGCAAAGCGTTTTTGATTCCGCAAGCCGACTGGGCGAGTCTTTGCCAAACGGTGATGGCTAATCATGTGGGCAAGCCTTGCGGGAAAACACACGAAAGGATAGTTTACCGCTCGGTAGGCGGTCAAAACCGTCACGGGAGAGAGAAACATGCAGACGACCCCTATGGCCCCCAAATGCGGGGTCGAGATCACCGGCGTTGCGCTGAAAGAATGCAGCGACGCGGAAATGGACCAGATCAAACAGGCGATCTACGAGCACGGCGTGGCGGTGTTCCGCGATCAGGAGTTCAGCAAGGAAGATCACATCATCTTCGGTCATCGCTGGGGCGGGATCGATGTGAACAACTATTTCCCGCTGACGGAAGACTATGCCGAGATCGCGGTGGTGAAGAAAGACCCCGACCAGACCGTCAACATCGGAGGCGACTGGCACACCGACCATTCCTATGACCAAATTCCGGCGATGGGATCCGTTCTGGTCGCGCGCGAACTGCCGCCTTCAGGGGGCGATACGATGTGGGCGCATATGGGTGCGGCCTATGATGCGCTGTCGGATGAATTGAAGGCCGCGGTCGAGGGGCTCAAGGCGTTTCACACCGCCGACCATATATATAAGGCCGATGGGCTTTATGCGCAGACCGACATGGGGCGCAGCTTGCGCGGCCATAATCTCAAGACCGCTGCGGTCCATCCGGTGGTGATCCGCCACCCGCACACGGGCCGCAAGCTGCTCTATGTCAACAAGGCCTTCACGATCCACTTCGTCGGCCAAACCCGCGAAGAGAGTATGCCGCTCTTGCAGCAGCTCTATGATGCCGCGCTGACGGGCGACAATCAGTGCCGCCTGCAATGGAAGCCCGGCACAATCGCAATCTGGGA
>JAYPMZ010000206.1:2423-3335 GCA_038130205.1 Erythrobacteraceae bacterium
CCGCACAACCTGGCACAATGCGATGAACGATTATCAGGGGCACTACCGCGAGATGCACCGGATTACGCTCAGCGGCGAGGCTTTGGCAGCCTAGTTTTCGCCCCCAATGACCCCGTCGCGCTTCGTTTCGCAGCTATAGACCAGCCGCTCGTTCGGGCGGTCGGGGAGGCTGGCGATCAGGGCGCTTTGCTGTTCACCAAGCCGTCGCGCCGCATCGGTGACACCGCAGGCGGGCGGATCGTATTCGCCGCGTGCCTCGCGTGCTTCGGCCATGGCTGCGCGGCCAAGCAGGTAGCGGTCGGTCTGGAAGGTGCGACTGTCGGGATCATAGGTGCTGACCGAGACGGCCTCCTCGTCGCGCGGGACCAGCACGCGGGTCCATTCGCCATTGAGCAGGCCATATTGGGTGCGTTCGTTCACGCAGCCGCTGGCGTTCCAGGCGAACTCGACATCATCAGTGCGCGCGCCTGTGACGCGGCTGCGTTCGGGAACCAGCGTGCAGATCAGCGTTCCGTCGCCCGATTGCGCGGCGGTGGGTTCTGTCCCTTCGCCGTTCTCTCCGCCGTCTTCGTCCAACAACGCGGCCACGCGCTCTTCGATCTCCGAGTAACCGGGGCGTGTGATCCAGACCAAAACAGCACCGATCAGCGCCGCGCCCGCGACACCGGCGGCGATCAGCGCGTGATTGCGTTTGTCGGGTTGGTCCGCAAGCTGCCCGCGCATTTGCCCCGCCACATAGCCAGCGCCAATGCCGACCAGCAGCAACACCATGGCGACCGCCATCGCATTGTCGCGCTCTTCCATGACCTCGATCTGCGCTTGCAGGCGTGCTGCATCGCGCGCCTCGCGCAGTTCTGCCTCGCGCGCCGCGACCCGCGCCTGAGCATCGGCGCGCTGCTGTTCGCGCTGCAC
>JAYPMZ010000207.1:0-3326 GCA_038130205.1 Erythrobacteraceae bacterium
GCGAGCCGTCGTCGGCCTCGTATTTGGCGAGGTGGGTGATGGTGATGTCGAGGTCGCGCAGCGCGGCTTGAAACGCTGCCATGTGCGGGGTCGCGAAATGGAAATCGAGCGCGGCCTGATCGACCCATTTCTCTATCGCATGGAACTTGGTCGGGTCGAGCACGTCGACCGCATAGCTGTAGCCAAGGCAGCCTTCTTCGGCGCGTGAGGCGGTCACCATGGCCTCGAACGCTGCATAGCCTGTTTCGGCGGTATCTTTGCCGAGCGTCGCTTCGGCCAGAACGAACAACATTGCCTAGCCCCCTTTGCGCGCTGTCCTAGAACGAGTGGCGGTACACTTGCGAGACATCCTCGCCCCATTCGCCGTGATAGGCG
This sequence comes from Erythrobacteraceae bacterium, assembly GCA_038130205.1. Classification (GTDB taxonomy): domain Bacteria; phylum Pseudomonadota; class Alphaproteobacteria; order Sphingomonadales; family Sphingomonadaceae; genus Erythrobacter. The sequence goes on from JAYPMZ010000207.1 coordinate 376, forward strand.
TCGAGCAGGCGCTGGGCAGGAACCTTGCCGCTCGCAACAATCTCGTCGAGCGTTTCCAGATAGCCCGTTTCGTTGTCGCCGCTGGCGTTGAGCTTGCCGCGTGCGGCCAGCCCCTTATGCGCGATGGCAAGCACTTCCCGGCCCAGATCCTGCATTGTCCCGCCACCGGGAATCGGCGCATCGAGCGCGAGGCTGGGGGCGTCATTGCGCAGCCGCTCGCGCTCTTCCATCGTCCAGTCCTTGACCAGATCCCATGCCGCGTCGAGCGAACCCTGATCGTACAGCAGACCGACCCAGAATGCAGGGAGCGCGCAAATGCGGCTCCACGGGCCGCCGTCGGCGCCGCGCATTTCGAGGAAGCTCTTGAGCCGCACTTCGGGGAAGGCAGTCGAAAGATGATCCCACCAGTCCGACGCCGTCGGACGCTCGCCGGGCAGGACCGAAAGCTTGCCGTCGATGAAGTCGCGGAAGGAAAGCCCGGCGGCGTCGATATATTTTCCGTCACGGAAGACGAAATACATCGGCACGTCGAGCATATATTCCGCCCACCGCTCGTATCCGAAGCCGTCCTCGAACACGAAGGGCAACATGCCGGTGCGGTGCGGGTCGGTGTCCGACCAGATGTGGCTGCGGTAGGAGAGGTAGCCGTTGGGTTTGCCTTCGGTGAAAGGCGAATTGGCGAACAGCGCGGTAGCCAGCGGTTGCAGCGCGAGGCCCACGCGGAACTTTTGCACCATGTCCGCCTCACTCGAATAGTCGAGATTGACCTGGATTGTGCAGGTCCGCAGCATCATGTCGAGACCCAGATTGCCCACTTTGGGCATGTGGTTCATCATGATCTTGTAGCGGCCCTTGGGCATCACGGGCAGCTCTTCGCGGGTCTTGTCGGGCCACATGCCGAGGCCGAGGTAGCCGACGCCGCATTTCTCGCCGATTTCCTTGACCTGCGCGAGGTGGCGGCCGGTTTCATTGCACGTCTCGTGCAAGGTCTCGAGCGGTGCGCCCGACAATTCAAGCTGCCCTGCCGGTTCGAGGCTGACCGTGCCGTCTGCGCCCTTCATGGCGATGACGTGCCCGTTTTCCTCGATCGGTTCCCAGCCAAAGCTGCGCAGGTTCATCAGCAGGTCGCGGATACCACAGGGCTCGTCATAGGTCGGGGCGGGCCGGTTTCCGTGCGTCTGGCCTTCAGGCAGGCGGCGATACACGAGCTTTTCGTGCTCGGTGCCAATCCGCCATTGATCCTTGGGCTTTTCGCCCTTGCGCATCGGCGCGATCAGATCGTCGAGACTCTCGATGATCGGTTCGTCGGCGTCGGATGCTTCGCGTGTGCTCATGAAGTTTGAACCCCTTTGGACAGTTGCCCTAGAAAACGGATTTGCTTGAGGGAAGGGCAAACTGTGTTTCGGCGCAGGAAGTTATTCTGTTACCAGCCAGTCACCGGATTCAGCCATCCAGACGGATAATGCTGCAATCGCAGCGGTTTCCCCGCGCAGGATACGAGGGCCGAGCGAAACGGGACGCGCAGCCGGATGGGCCCGGATCGCAGCACGCTCGGCATCGTCGAAGCCGCCTTCGGGACCGATCAGTATCGCGGCCGGACCTTCGTGATAGACAAATTCGTCTGCCGCTGCCCCGCCGCCTTCTTCGTCAGCGAAGAACAGCCTGCGATCCTCCGGCCAGTCGCGCAGCAGCGCGTCGAGTTTTGCGGGTTCGGACAGTTCCGGCAGCGCGGTGCGAGCGCATTGCTCGGCCGCTTCCGTGGTGATCGTGCGCGCGCGTTCGAGGTTGAGCTTGTCGGCAACACAGCGGCGGGTGATGACCGGCTGGATGCGCGCTGCACCCAGCTCGGTCGCCTTTTCGAGCACCAGGTCGAAGCGGTCCTTCTTGAGCAGGGCAGGGCAGAGCCACAGGTCGGGTGCCTCTTCGCGTGGGCGCAGATGTTCGGCGACTTCCAGCGTCACATCGCGCTTGCCCGCATCGATAACGCGCGCTGCATACTCGCCCGTGAGATTGTCACACAGGATCACGGCATCGCCCGGCGACACACGCATGACGCGGGCAAGATAATGCGCTGGATTGCCCTCGATCACGACCGTCGCGCCCAGCGCGAGGGGGTGTTCGACGAACAGGCGAGGTGCGCTCTTGGGCGGCCAGGCGGGTGTTGCGGGCATGGCTTCCCCCTAGGCCTGCGCGGCGCTAGAGAGCAAGTCATGACCGCAAGGCTTGCCCAATACTACATCGCTCTGGTGTTTCTCGGCCTTGGCGGCTGGGCGCTTTTCGCTCCGGCAAACGTCATCGAACTGGCCTTGACCGAGCCCTTTCGCGACACCGGCTTTATCATGCGCTTTATGATGGCGTGCTTCGGCGCGCAGGCGGTGATGTTCGGGATCATGGCACTGGTGGTGCAATGGAGTGCAAGGGCTTTCGCGGCCTTCGCCTTGGTGCTGATCCCGTTCTTCTGGTTCAATTATCATTTCCATTATGTCGAGCCGGTGCTGACAAGCATCGGGATGCTCGATTTCGCAGGGAACGTGACCATGCTGATAGCCTGTATCGTCGGTTGGCGAGCCGCTCGACAAAAGGAGCTCGCATGACCGAAACGATAGTCCCCGATAGCCAGCACCGCGGGCTGGTCGAGCGCCTGCCGCAAGTGCCGCGCGACCTTGCGCAACTGGCGCGGTTCGATCGTCCGATCGGCTGGTGGCTGCTGTTCTGGCCGTGTGTCTGGGGCGTGTGGCTCGCCGGAGCAGGACCGCAATTCGTGCTGCTGTTCTGGCTGCTGCTCGGCGCGATAGCGATGCGCGGGGCGGGCTGTGTCTATAACGACATCGTCGATGCGAAACTCGATGCGAGCGTTGCGCGCACCGCTGCGCGGCCCGTGGCGAGCGGGCGGATCGGCAAGAAACTTGCCTGGGGCTGGCTGATCAGCCTGTGCCTCGTCGGCCTGATCG
>JAYPMZ010000208.1:0-617 GCA_038130205.1 Erythrobacteraceae bacterium
TGTCCGGGGCCGGGCTTTTCGGGTTTCGCGACATGGTGCGCGCGGCTATACCGCCCGCTCGGCGCGGAACAATGGTTTTGCGCGATATGGGACGAACGACGGGCATTGGATATTGCGCGTGCCGGGCAGATCGGGAAAAGGCCGCTGGATGGCGCGATGGCCGATCGAGCCCAGGAATGATTGAGGTGGATGTGACCGACGAGATTGCCGAAGGCGCGCCGCCCGAAAGAGAAGCGCGATGAAGATGAGGAAACTGTCGCTGACGCTGGGCCTGTCGGGCACCGCCATGGCCGCAGCGCTGATATTGCCCGCGATCGCGCAGGAATCGCTGCTGCCCGAGGGATTCGGCAACCCGGCCGAGACGCCGGCACCGCGTCCGACGCCGACGCCGGGCGCAACGCCGGCCCCGTCTCCCGCGCCGACCAACGGCACGGCCCCGCCCTCGGTCGCCCCGACCCTTGGCACGACCACGGTCACCCCCGCCGCCGACGCGGGGGAAACAGAGGAAGGCGAAGAGGTCGAATCGGGCGGGCTGAAATATGATCTGCCGCCCGGCGCGCGCCGCCTTCTCACTCGCATCGGACCGCTCACCCCCGAGACCGGCGGGCTTGCCCCCG
>JAYPMZ010000208.1:627-1772 GCA_038130205.1 Erythrobacteraceae bacterium
CCTTCGGGGTTCGCGGGCAATATGCCGCCGCAATCATGCGCGAGACGAGCGGTCAGTTCGCATCGCGCTGGGGCCAGATTTTGCTCCGCCGCGCCCTCGCGTCTGCGATCGATACGCCCGACACCATCAACGGCGCCGACCTGGCGGCCGACCGTGCGTCGCTGCTGCTTCGCATGGGCGAATCGATCACCGCGCGCCGGATCGTCCAGTCGGTCGACTATGACCGCGCGAGCCCGCGTCTCGTCGCCGCGGCGCAGCAGGTCTATCTGGCCACCGCCGATCCGGCGGGCATGTGTCCCTATGTGCCGGCCGGGCTTGCGCATGGCGATCAGCAGACGTGGCGCCTATCGGCCGCGATCTGCGCGGGCCTGTCGGGCGAGGCCGGACCCGCAGGCTGGGCGATCGGCCGCGTGCGGTCGAACGGTAAAATTTCAAACTTCGACATCCTGCTCGCCGAACGCGTGCTCGGCGCCACCGGTGCGGGCCGGCGTTCGACGACGATCGAATGGGACAATATCGACCGGCTCACGAACTGGCGCTTCGGCATGGCGACCGCGACCGCGATTCCGGTGCCCCAAACGCTGCGGACCTCGGCGCCCTCCTATATGAAGGGCTGGATGGTCCTCGCGCCGATGACCGACATGGCGGATCGCATCGCCGCGGCGCCCGAGGCGGCGGCGCGCGGCGTGCTGTCGAATGAGGCCTATGTGTCGCTGCTGAGCGCCGCGGCGAGCGAGGAAGAGCCCGCCGAAGCCCTCGCGGCGCAGACCGATCAGCTTCGCGGCGCCTTTTCCCTCGCAACGGGGGCCGAGCGTTATGCCGCGATGGAGCAGCTGTGGGGGGCGGGCGGGAACACCGCGCAAAGCTATGCCGCGATGGTCGCGACCGCGCGCGCCGCGGCCGCACTGTCGCCCAGTACCGAGACCGGCGACGATCCGTGGCAGCTGTTGGGGTCGATGCTCTCGGGCGGTTATGACGCGAATGCACTCGCCTGGGTTCCGACCGTTTCGGTTGGCAGCCACGCGTGGGGCGTGCTCGCGGTCGGCTCGCCGCGAGCGCTCAGCGGCATGAGCGCGGGTGCGGTCGAGCGGTTTTCGGACGATGACGACAGCGCCGGCACGCTGCGCTCGAAATTCCTGCTTGCG
>JAYPMZ010000208.1:1782-2410 GCA_038130205.1 Erythrobacteraceae bacterium
CAAGCAGACGCGCTGGTCGCGTGCGATCATGACGGCGGCCGAGCGGCGCGAGCCGGGGATGGTGGCGCTGCTCGCGGCGGCGGGGATGCAGGGCGAATGGTCGAAAGTGCCGCCCTACCACCTCTATCATATCGTCCGCGCGCTGCGCGACGTCGGTCTCGACGCCGAAGCGCGAATGATCGCCGCCGAAGCGCTGGTGCGTGTCTGACACCGCTTTAATCGGCCGCTTTCTGGAAATGATGGCGGCCGAGCGCGGGGCGTCGCGCAACACGCTGGCCGCCTATCGCCGCGACCTGGAGCAGGCGGCCGAGTGGGTCAAGGGGCCGCTTGGCGATGCCGATGCTGCGGCATTGCGCAAATTGATGGCCGATTATCAGCCGCTTGCGGCGAGCAGCGCGGCGCGCAAATTGTCGGCGTTGCGGCAATTCTTCGCGTTCCTGCTGGATGAGGGCGAGCGGGCGGACAATCCGGCGCTCGATATAGCGCGCCCCGCGACGCGGCGGCCGTTGCCGCGCATCCTGACCCACGCCGATGTCGAACGGCTGTTCGAGCAAGCAGGCGAGGAGGCTGCCGGCGAGGCGCCGCCGGCGAGCGCCGTGCGGATGCTGCTGTTGCTCGAACTTCTCTA
>JAYPMZ010000208.1:2420-3289 GCA_038130205.1 Erythrobacteraceae bacterium
ACTCGTGTCGCTTCCGCGCCGCGCCGTGGCGGGCGAGCGCGAATATCTGATCATTCGAGGCAAGGGCGACAAGGAACGGCTGGTGCCTTTGTCCGCGCGGGCACGCGCCGCGTTCGATCGCTGGCTGCCGTTGCTGACCGACGTATCGCCCTGGCTCTTTCCGTCGGGCAAGGCCCATATCTCGCGCGTCCGGCTGTTCCAGATGCTGCGCGAACTGGAAGCACGCGAGGGGATCTACCCGACCGCGAACAGCCCGCAAGAGCTGCGCCACGCCTATGCGACCCATTAGCTGGAGGGCGGCGCCGAGCTGCGCGCGCTGCAATTGATGCTTGGCCATGCCGACATCGCGACCACCGAAATTTACACGCATGTCGATAGCCGCCGGCTCGTCGAGCTGGTCAACAAGCGCCACCCGCTCGCTCGCATGGATGGCGTTGACCTTGCGGAGCCTTCGTCCTAGCGACTCCGCATGACAGCCTTTCTGGACTTCGAAAAACAGGTCGCCGCGCTCGATCGACAGATTGCCGAACTGCGCGAAATGGGCGACGACCCGTCGCTGAACATCGACAATGACATCGCGCGGCTGGAGGATAAATCCTCGAAACTGCTGCGCGAAATCTATGGCAAGCTGACGCCGTGGCAAAAGACGCAGGTCGCGCGCCACCCCGACCGCCCCCATTTCAAACATTATGTCGCGGGCCTGTTCGACGACTGGATGCCGCTGGCGGGCGACCGCAATTTCGCCGACGATCAGGCGATCCTCGGCGGTCTCGCGCGCTTTCGCGGTCGCCGGGTGATGGTGATCGGCCATGAAAAGGGCGACGATATTCCGTCGCGCATGAAGCATAATTTCGGCATGGCGAAGCCCG
>JAYPMZ010000209.1:0-222 GCA_038130205.1 Erythrobacteraceae bacterium
TTAGTGCGCTGCGGGCAGACCGTCAGGCAGGCGTGGAGGCGCTGCTTGCGCGCCGTGCGGCTATCCAGTCGACGCTTGCCTCGCTTGCAGCGAGCCAGGCGACCGAGCCTGCCGTGGCCGCCGAAGCCAATCGCATCAGCCGCGACTATGACGTTCTGCGCACGAATTACGAGAAACTGCTCGAAGACCGCGAAAAGCTGCGCACGCGCGGCGATGTGGAAG
>JAYPMZ010000209.1:232-1995 GCA_038130205.1 Erythrobacteraceae bacterium
CCCGCTGCACCCAACCGTCCGCTGTTGCTGATCGGCGTGCTCTTTGTGGGCATCGGGGCCGGGGCTGGGCTTGCCTATGCTGTCGGAGTGCTGCGTTCGAGCTTCTCGACTTCGCAAAAGCTCGAAAAGTCGATGGGTCTGCCCGTGATCGGTTCGATTTCGCTGACCTTGTCCGACACCGCCAAGGCGCTTCGTCGCCGCCGTCTCAAACAGTTTGCCGGGGCCTGCGCAGGCCTTGGCGGGGTGCTCGTCATCCTGCTGGCGATCGAGATTATCTCGGTCGGAACGATTGCGTGAGGAGGCGAGCATGACCGAGCAAAGCAAGATCGACCGCAAGAACGCACAGGAAGCGCACAAGAGCGCCTCGCTGTTTGAACGCGCCGATGCCGCTTTCGGCCTCGATGGACTGGGTCCGGTTTCGGTTCCCAAGAACCTGCCGAAAAGTAAGCGTCGTCCGGCTCCTGCGCCAGCGCCCGCTCCGGCGCGCCCGAGCACGCAGCAAGCTGTGCCGGCAACACCTATTGCAGCCAAGGCCGCACCGCAGCCTCAACAAGAACCCGCGCCCCATGTGGAGCCTGCGGTCGAATTCAGCGGTCCGCGTGTCATCATAGAGCGCGAGTACCTGCATGACGCAGGGCTGATCGTTCCCGAGGAGCCCGTCACCGGCCTGCTCGAAGAATTCCGCATCGTGAAGCGCGAACTGCTCGCCGATGCGCGTGCCAGTGGCTCCGCTGCTGCGCGCCGTATTCTGGTTTGCTCGCCGCTTCCGGGCGAGGGCAAGACCTATTGCGCGACCAACCTCGCCATCGCTCTCGCTGCCGAGCGTGATATCGAGGTGGTGCTGGTCGATGCCGACGTGCTCAATCCCACGATCGTGGGACGTCTTGGCATAGAGACTGGCCCGGGTCTTATGGATGCGCTCGCCAATCCGAACCTGCATCCCGAAGAACTCGTCTCGCCGACCGACATCGAGGGGCTGTTCATCCTGCAAGCGGGAACCAGCAGTGTGCTCGACGCCGAGTATCTGACCAGTGCGCGTACGGGGGAGGTGCTCGCCCGCCTGACGCAAGGTGCGCCGAACCGCTTCGTGATTTTCGACACTCCGCCCGCGCTTGCCGCATCGCCGGCAGCAGAGCTTGCCGCGCATGTCGGCCAGGCGCTTCTGGTGGTGCGCGCGGATGAAACCAGCCGCGCCGCGCTCGAAGATGCGCGTCAGCTGCTTTCGGCCTGTCCTGATATCAAACTGCTGCTCAACGCAGCCCAATTTAGCCCGTCTGGCCGCCGCTTCGGCGACTATGGCGACAAAGGGGAATGATCATGCGCTTCTTCACTGGAAGCCTGATGCTGAGTGCTGCGGCCATTGCCGTAGCTGCGCCTGCCCATGCACAGGACGGTGAGCAAGGCCGTGCGATCAATGTGCAGCCTTACATCGAAGTCAGCCAGATCCTGTCGGCTGAACTCTCGCCGGGAAGCGATACGCTCACCTACACCCAGCTTGCCGCAGGGGTCGATGTCAACGCGCAGGGGCGCAACAGCGGGGCCTCGGTCTCGGTGCGCTACGAGCGCAACATCGGATATGGCGATGCGGTCGATAGCGACACGGTGAGCGGCGTTGCGCGCGGATACCTTTCGGTTGTTCCGCGCACGCTGACACTCGAAGGCGGCGCTTTGGCGAGCCGCACGCGCGTCGATGGCGGCGGGGCGGTTTCGCCCAATCCGCTGGTGAGCGCGGATGCAACCAGTCAGATTTACAGCCTTTATGC
>JAYPMZ010000209.1:2005-3223 GCA_038130205.1 Erythrobacteraceae bacterium
ACCGAGGTCGGCGCGGTGGACGTTACTGCGGTGGCGCGGGTCGGTTACAACCGCTTCGAGGCGAACGACGCTTTGATCGATGCCAATGGCGATCCGGTCGACGTGTTCGACGATTCGGTGACCGATAGCGGGCAAGTCCGTGCTGGCACCCGGCCGGGCGATCCGCTGCCGGTGGGCCTCGCGGTGACGGCGGGCGGCTATCAGGAGGATATTTCCAACCTCGATCAACGCGTGCGCGACGTTTACGTGCGCGGCGATGTGACCATTCCGGTCACGCCCAGTCTCGCGATTGTCGGCGGTGCGGGTTACGAGGACGTCGAGGTTTCGAGCCGTGATGCGCTGCGCGATGCCAATGGCGATCCGGTTGTTGGAACCGACGGCCGGCTTGTCACAGACACCGCTTCGCCGCGCATTCTCGCTTTCGATGTGGACGGCCTTCTGTGGGATGTCGGTGTGCTCTGGCGCCCGTCTTCGCGCACATCGCTTTCCGCCTATGTGGGCGAGCGTTATGACAGCACGACCTATTACGGTTCGTTCACTTACGTGCCCGACCGTCGCAGCGCTCTCAGCATTTCGGTCTATGACGGGGTCAGCGGGTTCGGCGGCACGCTCAACAATTCGCTCGCCGCGCTCTCGACCGATTTTTCGGCGCTGCGCAATCCGGTGACGGGTGACTTCGGCGGGCTGACCACGGGCGAGGATGGCTCGGGCCTTATCAACTCGCTCGGTTCGATCCGCTCGGCCGCGTTCCGCGGTCGCGGTATCAATGCGAGCTATCAGCGCCAGATGGGCCGCCTGACCGCGGCTTTCGGCGCAGGTTATGACCGCCGCACGTTCATCGCCGCTGCCGGAACCGCGCTCGAAGCGCTCGATGGTCTGCGTGATGAAAGCTATTACGTCACCGGCGGCGTGACCCGCCAGCTTGGCGACCGGGCTAGCCTTCAGGCCAATGCCTACGTCAACTGGTTCGACGCCGGATCAGCCGATGGCGACCTCACCGCAATGGGTGCGTCCGCATCATACAACCGCTCCATAACCGACCGCCTCTCGGCGCGTGCGGCGGTCGCGGTTGACTATTTCGACAGCGATTTCACCGCAGAAGATTTCGCCACCGCAACCGGCCTTCTGGGCCTGCGCTACAATTTCTGATCCACGGAGCTGACACCCAATGTACGATCAATACTACGGCTTCAGCGGACGGCCTTTCCAGCTTACGCC
>JAYPMZ010000210.1:0-3209 GCA_038130205.1 Erythrobacteraceae bacterium
GTCGAGAAGAGCGATCTGGCGAGCGCAACGTCCTCCTCTTCGACCAAGCTGATCCACGGCGGGCTCCGCTACCTCGAACACTACGAATTCCGGCTCGTGCGGGAGAGCCTGATCGAGCGTGAGCGGCTGCTGGCAATTGCCCCGCATATCATCTGGCCACTGCGCTTCGTGCTGCCGCATGACAAGGGGCTGCGGCCCAAGTGGATGCTGCGGCTCGGGCTTTTTCTTTACGACCACTTAGGCGGACGCAAGGTGCTGCCTGCAACCAGAACGGTGGACCTGCGCGCAGCGCCGCATGGCGCGGTGCTCGAAGACCGGCTGACCTCAGGCTTTGAATATTCCGATTGCTGGGTCGAGGATTCGCGCCTCGTCGTGCTAAATTGCCTCGATGCGAAGGAGCGCGGAGCCGATATCCGCACGCGCACCGAATGTGTCGCGCTCGACCGGCGCGAGGATGTGTGGGTCGCCGATTTGCGCGCGGCAGACGGAAGCGTCGAACAAGTGCTTGCGCGCAATGTCGTCAATGCGGCGGGTCCTTGGGTCGATACCGTGCTTTCCCGCGCCCTCCCTGCCGAGCGGCACGAGAACCTGCGACTGGTCAAGGGAAGCCACCTGATCTTCCCGCGCCTGTATGATCACGACCGCTGTTATATCTTTCAAAACAAGGACAACCGGATCGTCTTTTCGATACCCTATGAACGCGATTTCACGCTGGTCGGGACCACCGACGTGCTGTTCAAGGGCGATCCGCAGGGCATCGACATCTCGGCAGAAGAGTCGCACTATATCTGCGATGCGGTGAACGAATATCTGCGCACTGACGTGTCGCCCGAGCAGGCCGTGGCGAGCTATGCGGGGGTGCGTCCGCTGTATGAGGACAAGTCTGCATCGAACTCGACCGTGACCCGCGATTACCAGTTCGAGATCGACAAGAGCGGCCCTCCCCTCCTCTCGATCTTCGGCGGCAAGCTGACGACTTATCGCAAACTTGCCGAACATGCGCTTGAAAAGATTGGCTTTGACGGACCGTCCTGGACAGCAACAAAGCCGCTACCGGGTGGCGACTTCCCCGCAACCGGCTTCGAAAAACTGCTTGCGGACTATCAGGAGCGGTACAGCTGGTTTCCGTCCGAGGGGATGCACCGCATATTGCGCGCTTATGGCAGTCGAACCGAAGCGATACTCAAAGGCACGCAGAAGCTCGCAGACCTTGGAGAGCATTTCGGCGGCGACCTGTACGAGCGCGAACTGGACTATCTGGTCGATCAGGAATTCGCCCTTAGCGCCGAGGACGTTCTGAAACGCCGCTCGAAACTCTACCTGCACCTCTCTGCCGAGGAGCAGGCGCGCGTTGCCCATTGGTTCGTACGGCGCGAACAAGCCGCCTAGAAACCGGGATTGTATCCCGCCAGGCCAAAGAGGAAGTCGAACACCACTTCGACCACAGGCCCGATGGTGGCTTCAATCCAGCCCGTGCCGAAAATCCAGCTTGCGCCGATCACGCCGAGTATGAGGACAATGCCGAGGCGCTGTAGCCGCTCCCAATGAAACCGCAGCCGCGCAGGCAGCAGCCCGCCAACTATGTGCGAGCCGTCGAAGGGCGGGATCGGCAGCAGGTTGAAAAGGCCGAGGAAGATGTTGATCAGCACGAAATAGACCAGCGCATTGTCGAACGGCAGCACATTGCCCGTCCCGTCGACCAGCAGCACCAGCCCTGTGGGCGTCGCGGTCATTCCCACCGCCTGCCCGAATGTGCCCACCAGCAGCGCGCCTATGGTTGCCAGCGCAAAGTTCATCGCCGGCCCGGCAGCCGCCACCGCCATCATGCCGAAGCGCGGATTGTTCAGCCGCCATTTGTTGACCGGCACAGGCTTCGCCCAGCCGAACGGCGGCCCGCCCATCAACGCAAGCCCCGCAGGCACCAGCAAAGTGCCGATGGGATCGACATGCTTGATCGGATTGAGTGTCAGCCGCCCGCGCTCGCTGGCGGTTTCATCGCCCAGCAGCTTTGCCACATATCCGTGCGCGACCTCGTGAAACACGATGGCAACGACGATGCAGGGAATGACCAGCGCAGCGAAAAAGAGGGTGTCGGACATACTCCCGATATGGGGAGCGAAGCCCGCTAAACCAGTGTCAGCGCCCCAGTTGCTCGCTGAAATGCTTACGGCACAGCGCGACATAGCGATCATTGCCGCCGATCTCGGTCTGCGCGCCTTCCTTCACCGCCGATCCGTCTTCGGTCACACGCAGGTTCATCGTCGCCTTGCGCCCGCAGTCGCACACCGCCTTTAGTTCCACCAGCGCATCGGCAATTCCGAGCAGAGCTGCCGAGCCCGGAAAAAGTTCGCCCTGAAAGTCGGTTCGCAGGCCGTAGCACAGCACTGGAATACCCAGCTTGTCGGCCAGCCCCGCAAGCTGCCACACCTGCTCCACGGTGAGAAACTGCGCTTCGTCCACCAGCACGCAATCGAGCGGCGTTTGTGCATGCTGCGCACCGATTTCAGCAAACAGGTCGGTATCGGGCCGATAGAGATGCGCGCCCGCATCCAGCCCGATGCGGCTGCGCACCAACCCTGCACTGCGCGTGTCGAGTTCGGCGGTCCAGACCATCGTCGTCATACCGCGTTCGCGATAATTGAAATCTGCCTGCAACAGCGTGGTCGATTTCCCCGCATTCATGCTGGCGTAGTAGAAGTAGAGCTTTGCCATGAAGGGCAGACTTGCACTGCGCGCTGCATCCGACAAGCGCGGGGCGCGATTGCTGGGGCTTTCCTCAACAGTGGAGTGAAGCGGGTTCAGCCGTGTGACATCTACCCTTCGCAATGCTAGCTCTCATCATTCGAGGGAAATTGGACAGAATAGAGGGACCCAGCCCATGGCATCGGCCGCAGACGCGACCCCATCACAAGGAATGACCGGCTTTCTCGGCTGGATCGAGCGGAGCGGCAATAAGCTGCCAGACCCGGTTTTCCTGTTTTTCTGGCTGATCATCATTCTGGTCGGCATTTCGGTGGTTGCGAGCCTCGCCGGGCTTTCGGTCACTCACCCGACAGAGATCGATCCCGACACCGGCGCGGCGCAGGTGGTGGCCGCCACCAGCCTTTTGAGCGCGGAGAACATCCAGCGGCTGTGGGTCGATATGCCGACCACTTTCACCCACTTTCACCCCTTGGGCTATGTGCTGGTTGTGATGCTGGGTGCAGGCG
>JAYPMZ010000211.1:0-3107 GCA_038130205.1 Erythrobacteraceae bacterium
GTGTCGAATTTGCGAAACTGATAGTCGAAATTGCCGGTCAGCTTGATACCATCGACGATAGTTTTTGAACCTTCCACCCGAATGCGCCCGGCCCATCTTTCGTTGGCTTCATCGCTCGACTCAATTCGCTCGACGCTCGGAGTGATCGAAAGGACGAAGGAACTCATTCGTCGAATTTCTTCGGGTTCCAACCCGCTGGTACATTTGTTGCGATCGAAAAAGACAATGTCGGCGCCAGCCCCCCATGTTCCGATATCATCTGCCTCATCATCGAAAAAACCGGTGTAACCATGCTCCCCGCTAAACGACGCGAAAGGGTTGATCGTCCGGCAGCCTCGGTTCCAACTAACCTTAGCCACTCCTACGAGACCTGAGGAATCGTCATCATCATGCTCGAAGTCGCTTTTCCACTTGGCACCCCCGGCCAAGGTAACGGTAATTGGGCCATCGGGATTGATTGAATACTTGAAACCCATTTTACTAGTAGCAACTGCATCGTTAAGTCGCTGGCCGCGCTCCTCCACCAAGTCGCTCCCGAACGTCGGCTCAAAACTCGCATTCAACGTGAATGTATTTTCGCTGGAGCCGGAAGACACCAGCGAATCCGCATCTTGCGCATAGGCAGGCACCTGAATGCCCGAGATACCAAGCAACACCACGACATATATTTTCATAAGATCCCCCATTTACTTCGAGAGACTGGCTAGCAGGGTATGGGCGAGTTAACCGACTTCATTTTTTCTATAGCCTGCTGTTTTCTGATTAGATTGGCGGGCGCCGTGCTCTTCTCTTGACTGGACCTCTTTCCGTGCACCCCTTCTAGGGAGTACCTTCGCACCTTATCTCTGTTCCATGACCCCATGGATTATCCTCGCAATCATCGTTTTGATCGTCGCAGGCCTCGTGGCGCGCATTGTGCTCAAGAAGCGCAAGCGTGCCCGCCTGCTCGAAACCCCGCTCACAGCGGAGCAGCGCGCCATCGTCGCCAAGCTGGTGCCGGTCACACGCTCATTGCCTGATGCACTGCGAGCCAAGCTCGAAGGCAAGATGAACCTGTTTTTCGATCAGGTCACTTTTCGCGGTCACAACGGCATCACGATCAACGAGGACATGCGACTTTCGATTGCCGCGCAGGCGTGTCTGCTGATCGTCAACAGCGAGGTCTGGTATGAGACTTTGCGCAATGTTCTGGTCTATCCTTCGACCTTCACGACGGGTCGGGAGTCGCATGACGGCATGCTTGTGACCGCGCATGAGCATGGCCTGCTCGGTGAAAGCTGGGCGCGCGGGCCTGTGGTGCTTTCGTGGGATCACGCGCTGCAAGGCGGGCTCGATCCCGATGACGGGCACAATGTCGTCATTCACGAATTCGCGCATCAACTGGACAGTCTCAGCGGCCACACCAACGGCATCCCGATCCTGCGGCGCGGCCAGGCCTATGGCGCGTGGGAGAAGGCGATGCTCGATGCCTATCACCATCATCTCGAACGGCTCGAAACCGCGCGCGACACGGTGATCCACCCCTATGGCGCGACAAATCATCAGGAGTTTTTCGCCGAGGCGATCGTCAGCTTCTTCGAAAAGCCCGAGGCCATGCGCCACGACGAGCCTGCGCTCTACGCGCAACTGGCGCAATTGCTCGCGCTTGATCCGGCGGAATGGGGTCGGGGCTAGATCCCGGCGGCGTTCAGCGCGCGGTCCATGTCTTCGGTGAGGTCGGCAATGTCTTCCAGACCGACATTGATCCGCAGCAAGCCTTCGGTGACGCCCATTTCGGCGCGCGCCTCTTCGCCCATATTGGCGTGGGTGGTGCTGGCCGGGTGGCACATCAGGCTGCGCGCATCGCCGATATTGTTCGAGATATCGACCAGCTCCAGCGCGTCGAGCACCGCAAAGGCCTTCTCGCGGCTTCCCACGTCGAAAGCGAAGATCGGCCCCGTCGCTTCCATCTGCGCTTTTGCGAGATTGTGGCGCGGGTGGCTCGGCAGGCCGGGGTGGCGCATTTCGCCCCCCGCCTTGAGCACACGCGGTTCGAGGAATTGGCCCAGCGCCACCGCGCTCTTCGACTGGTGGTGCGCGCGCAGGGACAGCGTCTCCAGCCCCTTGTGCACCACCCATGCGTTGAAGGGCGAGATGTTCGGGCCGGTGTTGCGCTGGAACGGCATCAGCACCTCGTTCATCCACTCCTCGCTGCCGCACACCGCCCCTGCGAGAACGCGGCCCTGCCCGTCCATCAGCTTGGTCGCGGAATAGGCCACCACATCCGCGCCGAACTCCATCGGGCGCTGCAAGGCGGGGCTGGCAAACGCGTTGTCAACCACGGTGGTGATGCCATGCGCCTTCGCCAGATCGCAGACATGTTTGAGGTCCACCACGTCGAGCGTCGGGTTGGCCGGTGTTTCGAAGAAGAACACCTTGGTGTTGGGACGGATCGCCGCTTCCCACTGGTCGTTCTCGGCGCTGTCGATGACGGTCGTTTCGATCCCGAAGCGCGGCAGCAGATTGTCCACCAGCCAACGGCACGAACCGAAAGCCGCGCGCGCGGCGACAACATGATCGCCCACCGAAAGCTGGCACAAAAGCGCGGTCGTCATCGCCGCCATGCCGCTCGCCTGCGCGCGGCACGCCTCGGCCCCTTCCATCAGCGCAATCCGCTCTTCGAGCATGGCGACGGTGGGGTTCTGGAGGCGCGAATAGGTCATGCCCACCGCATCGCCGGAGAAACGGTCGGCCACCGTCTGCGCATCGTCATAGGTATAGCCCGAGGTGAGGAACAACGCCTCGCTCGTCTCGCCATGCTCGCTGCGCCATGTGCCTCCGCGTACCGCCTGCGTTGCCGGTCGCCAGTTGCGCGTCGTGGAGCGGTCCATGCCTGTGGTCTTCTTCATGGCGCACCGCTTAGTCGCGCGCGGGTTCGCTCGCAAGCGGCGTAAACGCACTTGCCCCGCTCAGGCCGCGCCCCTAATCCTCGCTCCCACATGTCCGAGGTCGCCGCTCCCCCCTTGCCCGTGTCCGATACGCATTCAGCGGCGCCCTACCATCCGCGCGATCCGTGGGCCTGGTGTCTCGCGCTCTCGGCGCTGTTCGCGCTGCTGGCGGGCTTCCGG
>JAYPMZ010000212.1:0-2934 GCA_038130205.1 Erythrobacteraceae bacterium
CGGTTATGATTACGATGCCCGCGCCAGTCTTCCGCGTGACGATATTCGGGCTGACTTCTACGGGTAATCCCACAGCAACTCTGCGTAAACGGCTGGTGACAATCAGAAAACGATGAGTCCGCGCAGCGGGCTCACGAGTTGCGTGTGGAGAGGGTTGCATGGCTGAGATTGACGGAACCGAAGGCGACGACCGCCTTGAGGGCACGGGCGCGAATGACACTATTCGCGGCTTTGGCGGCAATGATTTCCTGAGCGGCGGGGGCGGCAATGACACGCTCGACGGCGGCGACGGCGATGATTACCTGCTGATCCAGGCGCTCGGCACCAGCCTCGTGATCGGGGGCGAAGGCGATGACGAGATCATCATCGAGAAATACGAGGATTTCGACAATCCTGATGCGGTCAATTCCAGCGTTGATGCCGGGAACGGCAACGACCGGCTGCGCTATTTCGGAGAGAACAATGGCGGCACCATCGATATGGGCGCCGGCAATGACGTGATCGACTTCTCGCTCGTCGGCAATGGCGTGACGATTACGCTGGGATCGGGCGTTGACACCATTCGCTTATACAACCTCAACGACCTCAACGTCGGCGAGGCGACGATCACCGATTTCGTCGCAGGCGATGCGGGTGAAGTGATCGACTTCAGCGGGTTGATCGAGTTCAACAGCTTCTTTGATTATGACGGGTTCGCCAATCCTTTCGGGACGGGTCACATCCGGATTGCCGCAGACGGGGCAGGCGGGTCGGTGATGACCTTCCACGTGTTTGGCGATGACAATATCAGCTTCACTCTGCGCTTCCCCAACGTCGCGCCGGAGGAGTTCACCGAATACAACCTCGGCGGTTACGACCCCAGCGGCGAATCCACCAGCGGGCCGCCGATCAACGGGACCAACAATTCCGAGACGATCGAAGGCACCGAACTGGGCGAGACTATCGACGGGCGCGACGGCGACGATATCATCAACGCCAATGGCGGCGACGACACGATCATCGGCGGCGCGGGCGCAGACACGCTCAACGGCGGCGAGGGCGATGACCTGTTCCTTTTCGACCTCACCTTCGGTCCCGAGGAAGACCCGCTGCTCGACACGATCGACGGCGGCGCAGGCTTCGACACCGTGCGGATCGAAGGCAGCAACCAGGGCAGCGACATCACCTGGTATGATCTTGCCGGAGATCTGCCGATCACTTCGATCGAGGGGCTCGACCTGTCGGGCAATCTCGGCCTGATCGGCACAGTCGCGCAGATCAACGCTTTCGGATTTATCGCTACGCCGCGCCTTCGGGTGACTGACGGAGCCCTGCTCGATCCCACGGTCGGCTTTGAAGTCACCGAACTGACCCTGCCCGACGGCGGGGCGAATGCGGACCTTTCGGGTCCGAATGTTCACGTGCTCAACATCGTCAGCGGCAATGGCGATGACACGATCATCGGCCCCGACAGCGCGGTCGCCAATCCCACCAATGGCGTGACCGATATCGAAGTCGGCATCGATGTGCGCGACGGGAACGACACGGTGACGGTCGGGGCGGTGCGCACGCGGGTGCTTTCGACCGGCGGCAATAATACGATTACCGGCGGCGATTTCGACGATTCCTTCCTGCTGTTCGGCGATGGCGACAATTTCGTGCGCGGCGGCGGCGGAAATGACGATATCTCCATCGGCGGGATCGGCACGGTCGACGTGGACGGCGGCGATGGTGACGACACGATCAGCGTCGCCTTCCTCGACAATGGCGATAGCATCGCGGGCGGCGCGGGCTTTGACCGGCTGATCTTCGACACCGGCAACGACTTCGACGATTACGATGTCACCGGCGTCACCTTTGCGGGCGATATCGAGGCGATCGAAAGCTTCGGGCAGGGCAATGTCATCATGACGGTCGCCCAGCTCAGCGGCTTCCAGCAGATCGAATTGCGCTATCTCACCATTGCCGATGGCGGTGCGGTGACATTCAGCTCTGCTCCGCTGGAATTGCGGTTGAGCGCCGAGGGCAACACGGTTGATCTCAGCGCCAATGTCAACCTGCGCACGCTGGTGCGCGGCAATGACGGCAATGACGTCATCTTCGGCGGGCAGGAGACGAACTTCCTCTATGCCGGCGGCGGTGACGATGCGCTTTATGCCAACGGTTTCGACGATGTTCTGTTCGGCGAAGACGGCGTCGATCTGCTTTCGGGCGGCGGCGGCGACGATCAGCTCGACGGTGGCAGCAATGTCGATACGGCGGTCTTCAGCGGCAATCTTGCCGATTACACGATCAGCCAGCCGAACCTCGACGGCAACTTCATCATCGAAGGCCCCGATGGCCGCGACACCCTGACCGCTATCGAATTCGCGCAATTCGACGACCAGACCATCCGCCTGCTTCCCGGCGGCGGGGTGACGGTGAATTTCGAAACCGCCGACCCCTCGGTCTATCAAAGCGCGATGAACGCCATTCGCGACTTCGACGGCAATGCGCTTGGCGGCAACGGCTTCTGGTTGCGGATCGGCAGCGCGGACATCAATGGCGATGGCGACGTGGACCAGATCCTCGTCAATGACGCGATTGGCCGCTTTGCGACCGTAGGCACGGCTCCCGACGGCCTCGTCTATTTCGACGATCACGGTTGGGCCGGCGAGACGCGCGTTGCGGGCATTTACATCGACCCGCTGGTGCAATCAGGCGATGTTGTCGCGGGCAGCGACAATGACAGCCAGCGCCGGTTCCAGAACGACTTGCAGATCGAGAATATCAACCGGGTTCTGGGCGCCGACGATTACGACGGCGATGGGGTGTGGGAGGTCTATTTCGCGCTCACCGACGGCACGGCTTACCTGCGTGCTCTGATGCATGAAGATGGCAACATCCGCTATGCCAACTACCAGAGCGAGCAGGAGGTGATCGATTACCTCACCGCCAACGGCTATGACGAGAGCA
>JAYPMZ010000213.1:0-2931 GCA_038130205.1 Erythrobacteraceae bacterium
AAGGACAGACTGCTCGACAAGGCCTTCGCGCTCGCCTTCAACGGCCTCGTCTATGCGCAGATCTGGGAAGACCCGGTGGTCGACATGGAGGGCCTAGCGATAGAACCCGACAGCCGCATGATGTGCATTGCGAGCGGCAGCTGCAATGCGCTGTCCTACCTCACGGCGAACCCCGCGCAGGTGACGGCTGTGGATCTCAACCGCGCCCATGTGGCGCTCGGCCAGCTCAAGATCACCGCGATCAAGCACCTGCCCAATTACGAACGCTTCCAGCGCTTCTTCGCCCATGCCGATCACAAGGAGAACAAGGCGGTCTACAAGGAGGCGATCGCCCCGCATCTCGACGCGGAGAGCCGCAAGTATTGGGAGAAGCGCGACATCAAGGGGCGCAAGCGGATCAGCTACTTTACCAAGGGGCTGTACCGGCGCGGGCTGCTCGGCAACTTCATCGGCTTGGCGCACGTCTTCGCCAAGCTCTACAAGATCGACCCCTCGCGGCTCTTGAAGGCGGAAACGCTGGCTGAGCAGCGCGCCGTGTTCGAGACCGAGCTGGCGCCAGTGTTCGACAAACGCTTCATCCGCTGGCTGACCGACCAGCCCGCCTCGCTCTTCGGCCTCGGCATTCCGCCTGCGCAGTTCGACGAGCTGGCCGGAGACGAGCGGATGGCGAGCGTTCTGCGCCGCCGCCTCGAGAAGCTCGCTTGCGATTTCGAGATCAAGGACAACTACTTCGCTTGGCAGGCTTTCGGACGCGGATATGACCGCAGCGACAACGCTCCGTTGCCGCCATATCTCCAGCGGGCGAATTGGGAAGCGATGCGCGAGCGTGTGGATCGGCTCGACGTGGTGCGTGCGAACATGGTTCAATGGATCGGAGAGCGCGACAAAGCCTCGATGGACCGCTTCGTGCTGCTCGATGCACAGGACTGGATGAACAACGCGCAATTGGACGAGCTGTGGGGGCGGATCACCCGCGCCAGCCGTCCCGGTGCGCGCGTGCTGTTCCGCACCGCCGCCGAACCCAGCCTGCTGCCCGGGCGGCTCGACGATGCGATCCTGTCGAAGTGGCGATACCTCGAAGCGCAATCGGCCGATCTCACCGCCCGCGACCGCTCGTCGATCTATGGCGGCGTGCACCTCTACGAGCTGGCATGATGGTTGCAGCGGTTTCCCAAGGCCATGGGGCGCTGATGGACAGCGTCTATAAGGGCCAGCGGCACATCTACGACCTGACGCGCAAGTACTACCTGTTCGGCCGCGACACGCTGATCGCGGGTCTCGATGCCAAGCCCGGTATGCGCGTGCTCGAGGTCGCCTGCGGAACGGGGCGCAATCTAGCAAAGGTGCGCAAGACATGGAGCGGCGTGCGGCTCTACGGTCTCGATATCAGCGCCGAAATGCTCAAGAATGCGAGGCGGACACTGGACGACAGCGCAATGCTGGGTCTGGGTGACGCGTGCAGCTTTGCGCCGGAGGAAGCCTTCGGTGACGCTGCGCTCGCAGATGACGGGTTCGACCGCGTTATCTTGTCCTACGCGCTCTCCATGATTCCCGATTGGGAAGGCGCATTGAGCCATGCGGCAAGCCAGCTTGCGCCCGGCGGCGAACTGCACATCGTCGATTTTGGCGATCTCGGCGGTCTGCCTGGCCCGCTGCGGACAATGCTGAACCTCTGGCTTGCCCGCTTCCACGTCGAAGCGCGCAAGGACATGCCCGTAGTCGCCGCCAAGGTCGCCGCTGCAAAGGCGCTGTCGCTCACCTCGACCCGCGGAAGGCTCGGTTATTTCCAGCTCCACGTGCTGCGCGCCTGATCGGTTGCGTTTGACAATCGAACCCCGCTCTCGCAGGTAAGGCGCACATAAGAGAGAGACAGGGGGTCAATTCAATGCAAGCACAAATGCTCGCGCCCGCCGCCGTGCTGGTGGCCTGGACGCTCGTGATGTTGTTCTGGATGGCAGGAACGCGATTTCCCGCCATGGCGAAGTCGGGAACCGACCTCAAAGCCGCTCCTCCCGGCGGGCGCGGACAGAACCTCGAAGGCGTGCTACCCGACAATGTGAATTGGAAAGCGCACAATTACGCGCACCTCGTCGAACAGCCGACGATCTTCTACGCCGCCGTGATCATCATCGCTATGATTGGCGCAGGTGCGTGGGACCCGATTGCCGCATGGGCCTATGTCGGGCTGCGGATCGTCCATTCGATCTATCAGGCGACTATCAACAAAGTGCCGGTGCGTTTCATGATCTTCCTGATTTCGACGCTGGCGCTGGTCTATCTGGCCTATCGCGCGATTGCCCTGACGGTGTTCGCCGATCCCAGCCTCGCCCCGCAATAAGATCCGATTGAGAGTAACAGCATGATTGGCAAGGAAATCCTCCAACCCGCAGTGGTCCTGATGATCTGGACAATGGTGATGTGGGCGTGGATGTACGCCACCCGCATCCCCGCTATGCAGAAGGCGCAGGTCGATGTGGATCGTCTGGTAAGCGATCCGGATTCCTCGCTCGACCGGCAGCTGCCTGCGCAGGTCCAGTGGAAAGCCCACAACTACAACCACCTGCACGAACAACCGACCGTATTCTACGCGGTTGCGATCGTGCTGGCGATTGTCGGAGCGGGTGACGGGCTGAACGCGCTTCTGGCGTGGATTTATGTCGGCCTGCGCGTCATTCACAGCATCGTGCAAGTCACCGCGAACAAGGTGATGGTGCGCTTTGTGCTGTTCTCTTTGTCCAGCGTCGTGCTGATCGCGCTGATCGTGCATGCCGCTCTCGTGGTCTTCGGCCCCGCCCAATAAGGCGGGGCGCGAAGCCCGCAATTATTCCGCTGCTTCGGCTTCCTGCGCGTCTTCCTGCGCGGCAAGGAAGCGTTCGCCGTCGAGCGCCGCCATGCAGCCGGTTCCCGCAGCCGTGATGGCTTGGCGGTACA
>JAYPMZ010000214.1:0-1705 GCA_038130205.1 Erythrobacteraceae bacterium
CGACGGCAAGCGCTACAATCGCGAGACGCTGGAGGTGAAGTTCAAGGGGTTCTCCATTGCCGACGTGCTCGACATGACGGTCGAGGATGCGGAAGAGTTCTTCAAGGCCGTCCCCCCGATCCGCGACAAGATGCGAATGCTGAACGAGGTCGGGCTCGGTTACGTCAAGGTCGGCCAGCAGGCGACAACGCTGTCAGGCGGCGAGGCGCAGCGCGTGAAGCTCGCCAAGGAGCTGTCCAAACGCTCGACCGGGCAGACGCTCTATATTTTGGACGAGCCGACGACTGGCCTGCATTTCGAGGACGTGCGCAAACTGCTCGAAGTGCTGCACCGGCTGGTGGAGCAGGGCAATTCGGTGGTGGTGATCGAGCACAATCTCGACGTGATCAAAACCGCCGACTGGATCGTGGACCTCGGCCCCGAAGGCGGCGTGCGCGGCGGCGAGATCGTCGCGGAAGGCACGCCGGAGGCTGTGGCGCAGGAGCCGCGGAGCTTTACGGGGGCATATTTGAAGCCGATGTTGGAGCGGTAGGGTGTAGCCGGTTCGGTGTGCTTATCTATCAGATGGATTGAGAGACGCAATTGTCGAGCGCTCTAATGTATTCTTCGAAACCAGAGTATTTTTCTTTATCGTTTTTTCTTCCAATAAGCGTGGCGAATGCAACCTTGCTAATATGCTTTAGTGGGTCAAATTTACTTTGATCGGGTTCGAATTTCTTTCCATTGATAGGTTCCTTCAAATCATTTGATTTGAACATGTCTTCAATGCAAGTTTCTTTTTTTGCTCCTGCATGGGGTGACTTTAGAAGATAAAGGTATTGTTGCAGCTTAAAAGCAAATTGCGCCTGTGAAACGTCAATTTGTATGCCATGAATATTTGAAAGTCTGCTAAATATTTTAGAGCAAGCCTTGTCATTGTCGGTAATAAGAATGACCGGTTGTTTCCTTAGGGTGGTGTTTATCCTTTTCGGAGGTTTGTAGAAAAAGTCCAGAAACCTTCGTATGTCGCCCGCCCCTCCTTCGATGCCCATGCATTTTGCGAAAACACCTTCGTGAGGAAAGAATTTTACGAGGAACCTTTTATCTTGTTCATTGTAAATATGCGGTGCCCAATCAGGATTTAATTTTATCGCTGACTTAATGTTTATGATATCGCTAGGTCCTTCCGTTACCAACGTTGCGCGTTCATTTGCGACGAAGTTTCGAACGAATGCAAATTTTTGAAGTAACTTCCAGAATTGAGGGTTGTCTGGATTGTTTTCTGATGGAGTGGGTACTTTAACCGTCTTGCAACGAGTTTGAACGATATGGGCTAGCCTGCCAGCCAAGCGCTCGATCGAAGTGCTACTGCGGTCTGTCTCCGCATTCTCGTCGTCAGTTTCGTCATTCGGGCAGTTCGCGCCGAAGCTATCGGAAAATTCCCTGTAGACTAAACGACCTGTTCGAGCATACCGGTCCACCCAGACGCGCGTATCTTGATAAAACTTTGCAGGAATATTTGGGTATCGATTCACAACGAGCCCTGTAGCCATTTTTTGCGACGAGCTGTGAGACATCCTTACCTTGTCGTAGTTTATAGGTAGGCCGCTCCGCGCGAAAACATTCTCAATTTCATCAGATAGTTTCCAGCCCCCCGGCCACGCGCAATCTTGTTGGGCAATATCAATTGGAAATGACTGCTTGCTCGTGGAGATGCTTATGTCAT
>JAYPMZ010000214.1:1715-2888 GCA_038130205.1 Erythrobacteraceae bacterium
TCACAGTATCTCGTATAGGTGCAGCCTTTGCTCTTAAGAAACTTCGACATCCTGACATCGAAAAACTCGGTCACCAATCCAGCGATGAAAGGCGATGTCGGGGCGCCTTGTGGCAGCTTGTTATCATGGCATACAATTTGCGCGATGACTGTCGCCACATCTTCATGTAATTCGAAGTCGCGAGATTTTATGAAGAAACCGCGGACTCTTCCAAAATTTATTTGGTCAAAGTAGTTTTTTATGTCGACATTTAGCAAGAAACGTTTTTTGCAATGAGGTTTTGCATTGGACCAGATGCTTGTTCCTTTTCGAAATCCGAATTGTATATTGGAAGATCTGCCGTTTTTCCCTCTAATTTCTGAATCGCATTCCTTCAGAATAGACAGAAGTTTTCGCTGGATAAACTTCAGCTTGGGTATGGGGGCAGAGATCTGCCTCGTTCCACCTGATTTCTTGCTTATACAGAAGGTCTGATAGAGAGGCTTAGCTTCGCTCGAATAGAGAACATAGGTAAGCTCTTTCTCCGGAATCTCTAAGATTTTCGATAGGCCTCGCCTTGTCTGACAGGCTTGTAAATCCTGAAGCATGTGACCGTGGGCACTCCTACGCAACACGGACGGTTTCCCGTGATTCTCAAAAGATTGCCAAAACACCCCATCACGAAGGCTAGAGATGCCAGCATACTATTCATCTACCGAGATACTCAGTAGTACGGTCTGCCCACGGTCGAAGCTTTCGTGAAAGAATTAAATTAGCTTTTCAAGATCTGGTAGCCTTCTTTGAACAGGAAAGCCAACCAGGTTCGATCTACTTCACTTCGTTGGCGCATGCATTCCACCACTTTCCTACACCCCCCACTCTCCCATACACATCCGCGCTCCCCACACCAAAAGGAGCGCCCCATGCCCAAATCGCCTGCCGAACGCGCCGGTATTCCGCTTTCGACCACCGCTGCCTCTGCCGTTCCGCATCACGAGGACCAGGCTTGGAAGGCGTGGATGGGGCATGTCGATGCGGGGCGGATCGGGAGTTTTGTCGGCCTACCGCTCCGCTACTTGAGGCCGGTCGGCCCGCCATGACCCGCGCGCAGCTTGCCACGCTGGTTCGCAATGAGATGGTGCTGACGGGGCGGGGGATTTTGTAACCCCTGCCAATCTGCGCTCGTCCTGAGCT
>JAYPMZ010000215.1:0-2847 GCA_038130205.1 Erythrobacteraceae bacterium
AAACAATTCCAGAGCCCGAATCTCGCCACCGTCGTGCTTTCGGCGCTGGCCTCTTCGGGACTGCCGGCCAATCGGCTGGAACTCGAAATTACCGAGAGTATCTTCATTTCCAACGTGGAAAAAACACTCGAGGCCTTGCACAGCCTGCGGGCGCTTGGTGTCCGTATCGCGCTCGACGACTTTGGCACCGGCTATTCTTCGCTCAGCTACTTGCGCTCGTTCCCTTTCGACAAACTCAAGATCGACCAGAGCTTTGTCCGCGATCTGTCGCAGGGTGGCAACGCCAACGCCATGATCCGCGCCATAACGACGCTCGCCGACGCGCTGGGTATGGAAACGCTGGCCGAGGGGGTTGAAGATGAAGAGCAGGCCGAGATCCTGCGAAAGGAAGGATGCCATCAGATTCAGGGCTATCTGCTCAGCAAACCTATCGACGCGCATGCGGTTCATGTCTTTATCGCGGGTATGTTGGGCGAGACGGACGGCCAGCGGTTAAGGGCGTAAAGTCCAAATCTCCCCTATCAAAGCGGCCCGCCGTTTTCGAACGTCGGTCACGAACGGTCAGTTGTGAGCCGACCGTCTCCAACTGATGACGTGGACGGCTCTCCAACCTCCCGCGGTATGATCCGCTGGATGAGCTGGAAGGAGAGCTACGATGGAGAAGATTGCAACAGTCGGGTTGGATATCGCGAAGTCGGTGTTTCAGGTGCACGGCGTTGATGCTGCAGGTGAAGTGGTGGTGCGCAAGCGCCTGAGCCGGGCGCGGGTACTGCCGTTCTTCGCGAAGCTGCCGCGATGTCTGGTCGGCATCGAGGCCTGCAGCAACTCTCATCACTGGGCCCGGGAGTTGATCGCGCTGGGGCACGATGTTCGGTTGATGCCGGCGCAATATGTAAGGCCGTACGTGAAGCGCGGCAAGAATGACGCTGCCGATGCCGAGGCGATCTGCGAGGCGGTGACGCGGCCAACGATGCGGTTCGTGACGGTGAAGACTCCGGAACAGCAGAGCGTGATGATGCTTCACCGGGTCCGCCTGATGCTCAACCGTCAGCGCACGCAGCTGTCGAACGCGACGCGGGCGCATATGTCGGAGTTCGGGATCGTGGCGCCAGTAGGGCGCATTGGGCTCGAGCGCCTGCTGGCGATAGTCGCCGACAAAGATGACGAGAGCATCCCACCCGATGCCCGGCTTTGCCTGGAGATGCTCGGGGCGCAGCTCGCGATCGTGAAGGAACAGATCCTCGAGAACGACCGGCGCATCAGGGCGAGTGCGCGCGATACAGAAGTCGGGCGGCGGCTGATGGAGATACCCGGTGTCGGACCGCTGCTTGCCAGCGCCTTCGTCGCCAGCGTCGCCGATCCGCGCCTGTTCAAGACAGGCCGCGACCTCGCCGCGTGGATAGGCCTGGTCCCGCGGCAGAACTCAAGTGGCGGGAAGGAGCGGCTCGGCGGAATATCGCGCGCTGGCAACCAATATCTGCGCCAGATGCTCGTCGTTGGTTCGATGGCCGTCATCCGCCATGCCGAACGACACGGCACCAAACGGCCGTGGCTCATCGAACTGATGAAGCGTCGCGCTAAGAAAGTTGCAGCTGTGGCGCTAGCAAACAAAACCGCCCGCATGGTCTGGGCGCTGATGACGAGCGGAGAGCACTACCGCGAACCGCAGGTCGCGCACGCATAGGAGACCAAGCGCCGAACATGGCGTCGCCGAGGTTGGGAAGGGCAGACAGGAGCTGATGCACAAAGCCGGTTGAAACCGCCGGATCAGGAAAACCCATTTTGGCCGGTGCACCTCGAGTGCGTCCAATTGGTCGGGACCCGATCCGCGCGAAAGGCATCATGGCCAGCGGCGCATGACAAGGCCGCATCAAAGGCCGGACACATGGCTGCACCAACCAGCAGATCGCATCTACCTAGAAACCGCTTGCCAACGGAGGGCCGTCCACACACGGCCAATGGCCTAGATTGCCATTGAACGCGGCGGCTCAAGCGGGACTTTTTCAACAACATCGGCCAATTGCTGACTTCGTCAGGGCCCAAAAACCAGCGCGAGCATCTGGCGCTTCCATATCGCCACCGACCGCTCGATCAGCGCCATGTCCGGATTGCGGATATATTCGACCGTCAGGCCGCGTGTGACCGCGTTGTTGAGCAGCTGCAGCGTCTGATACGCCTCGTCATTGTCGATCCCCGCCGCGCGCAGGATCATATGACCCCATAAGCGGACGCGCCGATCAAAGCGCCGCGCGCTTGGCCCGACTTCCTGATCGAGATCGGGATCGTTGCGCCGGGCGAGATGGATTTCCAGCACCGCCGCCATTTCGGGACGGCTGACCATCTGGTAATTGGCGTCGATCAGATTTTCCATCGACTGCCGGGGCGTCGTGCCCGCCCGAATGGCCTCGGCATAGACGCGGGTGCGATAGGCCGCGAACTCGGCGGCGACCGCCGCCATCAGCTTGGCCTTCGTGGGGAATTGATGCTGGATCGCGCCGAGGCTCATCCCTGCGGCGTCGCGGATCGCGAACATCGTCGCCCCCGAATAGCCCTGCGAGCAGAGCACGTCGCGCGCGGCCGCGAGCACCTTGGCGCGGGTCGCGGCGCTGCGGTCGGCCTGGCTGCGCCGGGGTCTGGTCATGGTCCTCGTCATGCCTCGATCATCTGCGATAGCGCGTGCGCCGGTGATAAGCGAGCCGCCTCAAAAAACCACGGTCGCGTTGACGCCGATCGTCCGCGGCCGGATGACGCCGGTCCCGAGCGCGCCGTTGACGTTGCGCGGCAATCCCGCGACGCCGAGCAGCGCCTGCGTCGACGTGATCCCCCGGCTATTCGTTAGATTATTGG
>JAYPMZ010000216.1:0-2804 GCA_038130205.1 Erythrobacteraceae bacterium
AGATCATGTCGGCGATCGAGCATTGCCGCACCGCCGCGCTCGGCGGCCACGTGGAGGCCTGTACCGACTGCGGCCACTGGCGGATCGCCTATAACAGCTGCCGCAACCGGCACTGCCCCAGGTGCCAGGGCGCTGCCGCGCGCACTTGGCTCGATGCCCGCGAGGCCGACCTCCTCCCCGTCTGCTATTTCCATGTCGTGTTCACCCTGCCTGCCGAGGTCGCCGCGATCGCCTTCCACAACAAGGCGCTCGTCTATAACCTGCTGTTCAAGGCCGCGGCCGATACGATGCTCACGATCGCCGCCGACCCCACGCATCTTGGCGCCCGGATCGGCATCACCGCCGTCCTCCACACATGGGGCTCAGCGCTCACCCATCATCCCCACATCCACATGATCGTGCCGGGCGGCGGCATCTCGCGCGATGGAACACGCTGGATATCCGCGCGCCCCGCCTTCCTGCTCCCGGTCCGCGTCCTTGGTGCCCTGTTTCGCCGCCTGTTCCTGACCCGGCTGCGCGCCTTACATGACCGTGGACAGCTCGCCTTCTTCGGCAGCATGACACAGCTCGCTGACCGCCGTGCATTCCTGCGGCACCTCGCTCCCGTCAGGAAGAAGCGCTGGGTGGTCTACGCCAAGCCGCCGTTCGCAGGCCCCGAAGCGGTCCTCGCCTATCTGTCGCGATACACCCACCGGGTCGCGATCTCGAACAGCCGCCTTCTTCGCTTCGATGAGGCCGGGGTCACATTCCGCTACAAGGACTACCGCAAGGCCG
This sequence comes from Erythrobacteraceae bacterium, assembly GCA_038130205.1. Lineage (GTDB taxonomy): Bacteria > Pseudomonadota > Alphaproteobacteria > Sphingomonadales > Sphingomonadaceae > Erythrobacter. The sequence goes on from JAYPMZ010000216.1 coordinate 775, forward strand.
GGGTCGGACGACAGCAGGTTATGACGCTCGCGGCTGACGAGTTCATCCGCCGCTTCCTCCTCCACGCCCTGCCGCGCGGGTTCCACCGCATCCGCCACTATGGCCTCCTCGCCAGCGCACGCCGCAAGGATCATCTCGAACGCGCGCGACGTCTGCTCGATGTCGCCCCCGCACCGCCAGACGATCCACCCGTCGAGCCCGAGGTCCGGCCGACCTGCCCGTGCTGCGGCGGCATCATGATCATCATCGAGGTGTTCGAACGCCGCTATCAGCCTCGCGCGCCGCCCCAGCCTCAACTCTCATCCGGGACATCTGCGCCGTGATCCGGCACGGCCCATCGCCTTCCTCCTCCAGGGCACACCCACGCCTGGAAGCGGCCCCGCTTGCGCCGACGCTGCCCAAAAGCAGACGCCGGAACCGCAAAATCGGACGGTCCGACTTTCGGCGTCCGCTTTCGCGACCCATATCCAGACGGTCCGTTGTCAGATGCGTCTGCTTTTGGGCAGCATCTGGCTACCCCAGCATCAGCGCAAAACAGCTTTCCCCATAGCTCGGCCCATGACCACCGCGGTTCGGGCACCGAAGAGTTTCTGACGCCTGACGGCGTCTGAAACTCTCAACGGTTGCTGGCAGTCTGCTTCTGGGCGCGAATTTGAGAGAGCGGACGTTGCGTGCGCGCCGTCAAGTGGTGGGCGCAGACCATCGGCTCTCGGTCGCACCGATCGACAGCCAGCTACGAATGACGCGATGCATGTGCGATCTGTCTTTTGACGATGCACTCGGAAACATGAGCGATGGGCATCGATACCCCGAATATTTCGCGGAATGTTCCTGGACATATAGCCTTCTCGCCGCTTTGGGCGTGCATCCCATTGAAATCTTGATACATGCCCGCTCGCGATCGCTCAGAAAGTGAAGCAATTGCGACCTTCCGGGAGGGGCCAAGAACAGCAATCGAAAAGGACATCGAAGCATGAAGAAGTTTTTGACGGTCGCCGCGTTCGGCGCGGCGCTGGCATTGAGCGGCTGTGGCAAGAGTGAGAATACGGCGGCTGCGTCGGCCCGGATGGTGAAGCGCGAGGCCGGCAACTGGAAGACCGACATCAAGCTGGTCAAGTTCGAGATGCCGGGCGTTCCCGATAATGTGAAAAACCAGATGTCGAAGCAGCTCGCGGCCGCCAGCGGCACCGAGCAGTGCCTCACGCAGGAACAGGCCGACAAGGAAGATGTCGCCAGCGCGCTATCGAAGGGCTACGGCGACGCCTGTACCTGGAGCAAGAACGAGATCGGCAGCGGCAAGATCGACGTCGCGGGCACCTGCACACAAGGTACGCAGAAGGTCGAACTCGCACTCGCCGGAACTCTCGACACCAAGAAGACCGACGTTCTCGTTACCTCGAAGGGCAAGTCGCCGATGGGCGGCGGCGACATGGAAATGCAGATGCAGGTCACCAGCACCAATGTCGGCCCCTGCAAGGGCTGAGCTTCCCAAAAAAAGTTGATGAAGGGGCGCGGTTCAGAACCGCGTCCCTTTTTTTTGGCCATCTGGATCTTCTCACGGCGATGTCTACCTATTGAACTGCCGCATCCCGCCAGAGATAAATGCCGCGGCCATCGAGAAAATCGGCCGCGAGGCCAGAATATCGAGTGGCTTTCCCGCCGCCCAAACGTCGGGTGGGCATCAAGGCGGGCGTTAACCCGCGCGTGGTGCGACTGGTCGGCCGACCATATCCGACGCAGCGGCGCCGAAACTCAATCGGCAGACCACAGCCGGGCCATCGATAGGGACTGCGATGCGCCATAACCAGATCCCGCCTTCGCGGCGGTACGATCGAGAGACTTTAGCCTGCGCAGAATTTCATTCGCCAGCGGCGAAAAGGACATCGGATGGGCTTGGTCGAGATCGCGGGCAATCCGCTGGATCGTCGCATGGTTGAGGTTGGGTCGTTCGTCCCTGAATGCAAATATGACCCGGTTCATTCCTATTTTGACCGGAATATCGATAACCAGTCCGAAGCACTTGCGTATGC
>JAYPMZ010000217.1:0-1338 GCA_038130205.1 Erythrobacteraceae bacterium
CGTCATCGCCGGCGGGTTCGGCGGAGTCGTCGTCATCGCCGGCGGCGTCAGCGGCGTGCACTGGAAACAGTCGCAGAAACTGGGCGTCGACGCGAACCTGCTGCTCAGCAAGCGGTGGGAAACGGGTATCGGCGACATCGGCTTCCTGATCGAGGGGTCCTACACCGACCTCAAATTCCTCGATTCCTCGCGCAACGTCGCACAAGCGATCCTCAGCCGGGACGTCACGGGCCTCGGCACGATCCGTTATCCCTCGTTCGTCAACATCAACTACAATACCGCCGACCGCTACCGGCCGTCGGTGGCGACCGCGCTCCAATGGCGCCCGAGCAACGAGCTCGAATTCTATGCCGACTTCCTGTTCCAGGGCTATCGGAGCAGCGGATATGGCAGCAACCTTCAGATCAACTCGGGCGTGCAGGCCAATCTGACCGATATCGAGCTGTTCCCCGGAACCAACAAGGTCAAGAGCATGACCGCGAGCGCCGGCGGCATCCCGACCGGCAACCAGAATATCGTCATCGGCAAAACCGACACCTATCAGGCGGGCACGGGCTTCATCTGGAAGCGCGACGGTCTGAAGATCACCGGCGATGTCGCTTTCACCGATTCTACCTACACCCGCGAAACGACGCAGTTCAACTATTCGCTCGTCGTACCACAGCCGACGCGCACCTATGATTTCGACACCGATATCGGCGCCGGCGGCGGCGCGGTCGTGGTGTCCAATTTTCCCGTCAACGATCCCTCGCGATTGGCAGGGGCGGCTCGACCTCGATTACCGGATGGCGTCGCGGGGAATCACCAACCTGCAGGCCGGCGTGCGCTACAACACCCGCGATTTCGACTTCGCCAATTATTCGGAAAGCGGCAATGCGCCTGCCGGGCAATTCTATTCCCTGCTGCCGCTCGAATATCAAACTGTCGCGCCCGGCTTCCGCGGCGACAAGGTACCGATCACGCGCGTTTTCCTGACGCCGACCACCGACAGCATCATGGGTAATCTGGACTTCCTGCGCGATCTTACGGGCGACCGCACCGAAGTCCCGCCGTTCGACCGGGTCTATTACGGCAACGAAAAGGGATATGCGGGCTATGTCCAGGGCCGCTACGCCTTCGACCTCGGCAGCATGACGGTCGATGGTCTCGTCGGCCTTCGCGCCGTGCGCACCGAGACCGAGATCAATGGCTTTGACCGCGAGACAACAGGAGGCGTGACCACGGTGACGCCGGTGTCGCAATCGAATAGCTATACCGACTTCCTGCCCAACGTTAGCGCGCGCCTGCGCCTGACGCCTAAGCTACAGCTTCGCCTTGCCTTCACCGAAACGCGCACAC
>JAYPMZ010000217.1:1374-2764 GCA_038130205.1 Erythrobacteraceae bacterium
TGGCGATCTCAACCCGTCACTTAACATCGGCGCGCCCTCGGCGGTCTGCAACACCGACCCGAACGATCCCGAATGCGTTCGCAATGCTTCGGGCGGCAACGCCGACCTCGACCCGATCAAGTCGCAAAACTACGACGCGTCGCTCGAATGGTATTTCTCGCGCGGCGGCTCGCTCACGCTCGGCCTTTTCCAGCGCGACGTGACCGGCTTCATCTCCGACTTCACGACCGACGTCGAGGACGCCGAATTCGGTCGCCTGCGCGTTACGCGGCCGTTCAACGGCGGCGACGGGAGGCTGCGCGGCATCGAGGCGGCGTTCCGTACCTTCCTCCGCTTCCCGCAGCTGCCCGAATGGCTGCAGAATTTCGGCGTCCTCGCGAATTATACCTATATCGACCATGGGACCGAATTGCCCGAAGCACTGGCCGAAAGTCTGCCGGGCAAGCAGCGGATCGCGGGGGTGTCGAACCATATCGCGAACGCGTCGGTCTTTTACGAAAACCAGTCCTTCTCGGCGCGGCTTTCGTATAATTACCGGTCGGACTTCGTGGTCGTATACAACCGCGTGAACGACCCGTTGCTCGGGGCGGCGGTGCTCGGCCCGACGTTGCCGGTGGTCGAAGACGGCCGCGGCAGCCTCGATTTCAACGCGACGCTCGATCCGACGAAGAATGTGACCATCGCGTTCAGCGCAACGAACCTGCTCGGCGCGGCGGCGGCCAACCACCGGCAATATGACGCCGACGGAAATACCTATCCGTGGCAGACGCGTTTCCTCGAAACGATCTACCGCGTCGGCGTGCGTTTCCGCTTCTGATCCCATCCTCCACGGGACCCAACGGCCCGCAATCGCTACCCGGCGATTGCGGGCTTCTTTTTTGAGCGCGTGGAGCGCCGGCCGCATCATTCGCCAGCCGCGGTCCGCGCAGCGCGTTTGCGTTTGCCCTTGCCGCGCTTGCCCTTCCCCGGCCCCGGCGCCTTGCCGCCCTCCAGCCGGCCCTTGACCACGCCGCCGTCGACCTTGTTCGGCCACGGATCGACGAAGCTCGCCGCGGCCCAGTCGTCCCACTGTTCCGCCATGCGCGCGGCGATGTCGGGGTGCGCGGCGGCAAGGTCGCGGGTCTCGGTCCGGTCGCTGCTCATGTCATAAAGCTGCCAGGGCGCGCCGAACTGCGCGACCAGCTTCCATTTGCCGTCGCGCACCGCTTTGTTACCCTCATGCTCCCAGAATATCGGCGCGCTGCGGGTCAGCGGCTCGCCTTCGAACGCGCCGGCGAAGCTGCGCCCCGACATCGGGCGGATGTCGTGCCCGTCAAAGCGCGCGGGATATCTGGCTCCGGCGAGTTCGGCGAGCGTCGGCATGATATCGACGAGATGACCGGGCTCGCGC
>JAYPMZ010000218.1:0-2761 GCA_038130205.1 Erythrobacteraceae bacterium
GATCAAGCAGTTCAGTGCGGAGATCGATCAGATGCGCAACCTGGTCACCGACGGATCGGTCATCCTGACTTCGATCGACACGCAGGGACCCAGGCCGGACGTCAGGCCGGGCAAGGTGTTCGAATCCTTCGTCATGCCGGAAATGCTGCAGAACAAGATCCTGCGCGGAATGTGTCAACGGCGGAGTAAAAACCGGCCACGGGGCGGAGCAAAAGTCGGCCACTGCGGCGCCGGCCTGAGACCGCCGGGAGGGCTTAAGCCCGAGCGGGGGTCTCGGGCCGGCGTAGCGATTTTTCGGGAGGTTTTCAGCCTGCCTTTCGGGCGCGGCTTTGGGCGAGACGATAGCTGTCGCCGTTCATCTCGAGGATGTTGACATGGTGGGTGATGCGATCGAGCAGGGCACCAGTTAGACGCTCGGACCCCAGGGTTTCCGTCCATTCATCGAAAGGCAGATTGCTGGTGATCAGAGTAGCGCCGCGCTCGTAGCGTTGCGAGATCAGCTCGAACAGCAACTCCGCACCGGTCTTCGACAGCGGCACAAAGCCCAGCTCGTCGATGATGAGCAGCTTGTAGGCTGCCATCTGCTTCTGGAACCGAAGCAGACGCCGCTCATCACGCGCCTCCATCATCTCACTGACCAGGGCGGCGGCCGTCGTGAAGCCGACGGACAAGCCTTTCTGGCATGCGGCCAGGCCGAGGCCGAGAGCCACATGCGTCTTACCCGTGCCGCTGGGGCCCAGGGCGATGACGTTCTCGCGGCGCTCGATCCATTCGCAGCGCGCCAGTTCCAGCACCTGCATCTTGTTGAGCTTCGGAATGGCGGAGAAGTCGAAGCTATCCAGGCTTTTGACGACCGGGAATTTGGCCGCCTTGATCCGGCGCTCGACCTTACGGCGATCGCGTTCGATCATCTCCCGCTCGGCAAGCCGGAAGAGGTATTCGACATGATCGACGCCCTCGGTGGCACATAGCCGGGCCAGCTTCTGATACTCGCGCTGGAAGGTCGGGAGCTTCAGGATCTTGAGGTAGTGGGCTAGCAAAATCTCTGGCACTTCAGTGCTCATGCCGCTTCTCCCGCATCCGCTGACAGAAGGCGCATGTAGGCCTTAGCCGACGTCGTCTCGACCGTCGCCCTCGGCAGGTAGGGATAAATGGACAGGTCCAGTCGCGGCGGCCGGCGCTCCACCCGGCACAGGATCAGATGCTTGACGGCATCAAAGCCGATCGCGCCGAGCTGGAGAGCCTGCTTTACCGCTGCATGCAGATCAGAAAGCTCGAAGCTTTCCAGCAAGCGCAGGACCTGCACGTACTCCCGCCGGCCATGCTTTGCCATGCGGCCTTCCATCAACCGCCGCAGAGTGGCGAATTCCTCTGGCAAGTCCCAGCCCTGGAGAGGTGCTGCCTGATCCAGCGCATTGATCTTTTGCTCGATCAGCGGCAAGTAATGCAGAGGATCGAAGACGACATCTTCTCGTTCCCAGCTCCGGGGATGACGAGCGATGATCTCGCCGCGGCAGCCGATCACCACCTGATCCACATAGCCCCGGACCCAGACGTCCTGATGGCCGTAGGCGACCGGTACGGAATAGTCGTTCGTTTTGTAGCGCACCAGCGACTGGGCTGTCACAACAGCGCTAGCCTGGTCGCAGGCGTCAAACGGCGAAGCCGGCAAAGGGCGCATGGCCGCCAGATCGCGCTGCAGTCGTTCTCCGATCGTCTCGCTCTCGCCGCGCAGTCTGTCGCGCTGGCGTTTGCGGCATTGCTCTTCCAGAAAGGCGTTGAACGCATCCCATGTCGGAAACTGCGGGATCGGCACCATGAAGTTGCGCCGGGCATAGCCCACGAGACCCTCGACATTCCCTTTGTCATTGCCCTTTCCCGGACGCCCATAGCGATCCCGGATCAGGTAGTGGGACAGGAAGCCACTGAACAGCGTCGCCCGCTTGCGCGTGCCGTCGGGCAGAATTTTTGCGACCAGGCAACGGTCGTTGTCATAGACGATCGACTGCGGCACGGCCCCGAAGAACGCAAAGGCGTGGATGTGGCCGTCTACCCAAGCCTCAGCTACCGCCGCCGGATAGGCTCGCACATAGCAGCCGTCGCTATGTGGCAGATCGAGCACGAAGAAGCGCGCCTTCTGCTCGACGCCGCCGATCACCACCGTCGCTTCACCGAAGTCTGCCTGCGCATGGCCGGGCGGATGAGCCAGGGGCACGAACACCTCCTGGCGACGCTGATCCCGCTCGCGCATATAATCCTTGATGATCGTGTAGCCGCCGGTGAACCCGCACTCGTCACGAAGCCGGTCGAACACCCGCTTGGCAGTATGGCGCTGCTTGCGCGGCACCTTCAGGTCTTCATCGAGCCAATGGTCGATCGTCGAAACGAATGCATCCAGCTTCGGACGCCGGATCGGTGATCGCCGCTGATAGCCGGGCGGCGTCGAATAGGCCACCATCTTGGCCACGCTGTCGCGCGATATGTTGAAATGCTTAGCTGCCTGGCGCTTCGTCATTCCTTCCGAAACAGCCAGCCGAACCCTCAGATAAAGTTCCACGGTGTAGATCCCCTGTCCCCCCTGCACTCGTTGCAGAAAGGAAATAGGTGGCCGGATTTTACTCCGCCCGCAGCAGCATTATGCCGCCGCTACCGTGGCCGACTTTTGCACCGCCGCTCTCAGCACATTCCGCGATAAAGGCAGCATCCATGACGAAGGCTCCAAAGTTCAGCTGTTGAAGGAAATCACAAGGGGAACTCCGAA
>JAYPMZ010000219.1:0-2703 GCA_038130205.1 Erythrobacteraceae bacterium
GCCACATCCTGCTCGAATCGGGTGAAGGTCCGGCGGTCATCTTCGATATCGGCGGCGGTTCGACCGAGCTGGTGCTGCTGCGGCCGGGTGAGAAAATCCCCGAAATCATCGATTGGCAGAGCGTGCCATGGGGCGTCGTTTCGCTGACCGATACGGTAGGGCGCAATGAAAGCGACGCGCGCGATGCGCGGCTTGCGCGCTATACCCAGATGCGCAAGCTCGTCTCCGACAGCTTCGCCCCCTTTGCCGAGCGTGTCGCAGGGGCGGCAACCATGCCTGAAATTCGCCTGTTGGGCACCAGCGGCACGGTGACGACGCTCGCCAGTCTGCATCTCGAACTGCCGCATTACGACCGCAAGGCGGTGGACGGCCTGATCGTCCCCTCGGGCGCGATGCGCAATATCAGCTCGCGCCTGTCGGGCATGTCGCCTGCGGAGCGCAGCGAACTGCCCTGCATCGGCCACGACCGCGCCGATCTGGTGGTGGCGGGCTGTGCGATCCTCGAATCGATCCTCGATTTGTGGCCGGCGGAAAAACTGGGCGTCGCCGACCGCGGTATCCGCGAAGGTATTCTGCGCAGCCTGATGGCCGCCGAACGCCAGTCAGAGCGCAGCCTCAAGGCACTCCACGAAGCGCGCGGCGCAAAAGCAGGCTAAGGACAAAATGGCACGTTCAGGACGCGATCCCGGCAAACGGGTGAAAACCGCCAAGGGCCGCACCGCATCGCAGGTGCGCTGGCTCGAACGGCAACTCAACGACCCTTACGTCAAACAGGCCAGGGCCGACGGCTATCGCAGCCGCGCGGCCTATAAGCTCATCGAACTGGACGAGAAATTCGGACTGATCCGCGGGTCGAAGCGCGTGGTCGATCTGGGCATCGCGCCGGGCGGCTGGTCACAAGTGGTGCGCAAGATCGCTCCCAAGGCAGAAGTCGTGGGCATCGACCTGCTCGAAGTCGAGCCGATCGAAGGCGTCACGATCTTCCAGATGGATTTCATGGACGATGCCGCGCCTGTCGCACTCGAAGAGGCACTCGGCGGGCCGCCCGACCTCGTATTATCGGACATGGCTGCGAACACCGTCGGCCACAAACAGACCGACCACCTGCGCACCATGGGGCTCGTCGAGGCGGGCGCGTGGTTCGCGGTGGAAACGCTGGAGAAAGGCGGCGCGTTTGTCGCCAAGGGCTTTGCTGGCGGCACCGATGCCGAACTGCTCAAGCTGCTGAAACAGAACTTCAAAACCGTGAAACACGCCAAGCCTCCGGCGAGCCGCAAGGGCTCATCGGAGTGGTATGTCGTTGCTCAGGGGTTCAAGGGGCGCGACTAGAGCGCGCCCGCTTGGATAATCGGGCTTATTCGGCCGCTTCTGCTGCTTCGGTCTCTTCGGAGACTTCTGCTGCTGCGTCCTGTTCCGCCTCTTCGACAGCTTCAACGTCGCCTTCGGCAACCGCTTCGACTTCAGCGACTTCGGGAACGAATTCGGGAACCGGCAGGTTCGAACCCATCGAATTCATGTAGAGCGTCACCGCGGCGCGGTCTTCGATGCTCGACAGACCCGCAAAGCCCATCTTGGTGCCGTCAACATAACCGCGCGGGTTGTTGAGCCACTCGTTCATTTCGTCAAAGCCCCAGCTACCGCCCTTGCTGGCGAGAGCCGGGCTGTAGGCATAGCCTGCAGCGTGGGTGCCGATGGTGGTGCCCATCACGCCATAGAGGTTGGGACCAACGCCTGCTGCGCCGCCCTGTTCGATGGTGTGGCACGCGGCGCACTTGGCAAAGACCTTCTCGCCGTCTTCGGGAGTGACCAGCGACAGTGCTTCTGCAAAGGTCATCTCGGCAGCGCCACCGCCTTCGTCGGCAACCTCGATCGCGTAACCCATGGTCTCGGGCCGCTCGGGCTTGTCGCCGTGGAAGAACTTGCCGCTCAGGATCGAGAGGCCGAGCCCCAGACCGGCTGCAAACAGCACCCAGCCTGCCGCGGTGTTGAAGAGATCGCCCGAGGCCGATTCGGTTCCGGGCGTGGCGTTCGAAGAGTTGTCCTGTGTCATCTTGGGCGCTCCCATAATCCGCCCCTCGCGCCCGCGCAAGGCGAAACACCCTGCAAATCGTGCAAGAATCGTTCGACCCGGTGCGCGGGCTTGTTGAGTCACTTGCCGCAATGCCTCCCTGACACTAGCAGGCTTGGCACCATGCATAGCTTTCCCGAACCCGCCATTGCGATTGTCGAACAATTGCGCGCCGCTGCCGCCGCTGAGCCGGAACGCGCGATTGCGTTCCAGGGTTCGCCCGGCGCAAACTCGCACCGCGCCGCGATGGAAGCGCGCCCCGATATGCTGCCGCTGCCGTGTTTCGGGTTCGAGGACGCGCTCGAAGCGGTGAAGGACGGGCGCGCCGGACAGGCGATCATCCCGATCGAGAATTCACAGCATGGCCGCGTCGCCGACATCCACTTCCTGCTTCCCGAAAGCGGCCTCAGCATCGTCGGCGAATATTTCATGCCGATCCATCACGCGCTGATGGCAACAGGCAAAGGCCCGTTCAAATCGGTTTACAGCCACCCGCAGGCGCTCGGCCAGTCGCGCCACTATATTCGCGAGCGCGGGATGGTGCCGCTGAACTTCATCGACACCGCAGGCGCCGCCGCGCATGTCGCGCAGCTGGGCGATCCCGAAGTCGCCGCGATTGCGCCCGCCATTGCTGC
>JAYPMZ010000220.1:0-400 GCA_038130205.1 Erythrobacteraceae bacterium
CGATGAGGCTCGCGAACAGGTGACGCTGTCGGCGGTGAACAGCATCAACTGGGCGCGGTTGATGGCGCAGATCGTCTATTATTTCTATGCCGCCGTCCGTCTTGGCGGGCCCGACCGTCCGGTGGCGTTCAGCGTGCCGACGGGCAATTTCGGCGATGTGTTCGCGGGCTATGTCGCGGCGCAGATGGGGCTGCCGATCGCCAGGCTGGTTGTCGCGACGAACGTCAACGACATCCTCCACCGCGCGCTGACCAGCGGCGATTACAGCGCGGGCACGGTTACCGCGACCGCGACGCCGAGCATGGACATTCAGGTCAGCAGCAATTTCGAACGGCTGCTGTTCGACCTCGCGGGTCGCGACGGGGTGTGCTTCTCCGGCTCGAGTCGCGCGTTCGAGTGG
>JAYPMZ010000220.1:410-1684 GCA_038130205.1 Erythrobacteraceae bacterium
CGATCACCGGCATGATGGGCGAGTTCGATGCGAACCGGGCGATGACGATTCCCGCCGACATGCTGGCGGGCGCGCGTGACCTGTTTTCCAGCGCGAGCATCGACGGCGACGCGATGGCGCTTGCGCTCCGCTGGGCGCAGGAGCGCGGTGGACAGGTGATCGATCCGCATAGCGCGGTCGGGCTCGCTGCGGCGCGCGCGCTCGACATCGATGCCGATATTCCGGTCGTCACGCTCGCGACGGCGCATCCGGCGAAATTCCGCGAGGCGGTCGAGCGTGCGACCGGTGTGCGTCCGCCGCTGCCCGCGCGGCTCGGCAATCTGTTCGAGCGCGAGGAGCGTTATACGAAGCTGCCCGGCGACTATGAGGCGGTGAAGGCGTTCATCCTCGCGGAAGCCGCGCGTGGCTGAGCTTCTGCCTCTCGTCACGCTCGTTGGTGAGGCGTGGGACGATTATGGACTGGTGGACAGCGGCGGCGGGCGCAAGCTCGAACGCTATGGCCCCTATCGCTTCATCCGCCCCGAGCCGCAGGCGATGTGGGCGCCCGCGCTGCCCGCCAGCGAATGGGAAGCCGCCGACGGTGAGTTTATTCCGGCATCGGACGACGACGGTGGGGGGCGCTGGTATTATAACAAGCCCGTGCCCGCCGAAGGCTGGCCGCTCGCGTGGCGCGAGACGCGCTTCACCGCCCAATGCACGCCGTTTCGGCATTTGGGCTTCTTTCCCGATATGGCGCCGGTGTGGGACTGGCTGCGCGGCCAGGTTGCCGACAAGGCCGATCCCGCTTTCCTCAACCTCTTCGGCTATACCGGCGTCGGCAGCCAGGCGCTCGCCGCCGCGGGGGCCTCGGTGACGCATGTCGATGCGTCGAAGAAGTCGGTGGGACAGGCGCGCGAAAATGCCGCGCTCGCCGGCATGGCCGACAAGCCGGTGCGCTGGATCGTCGACGATGCGGGCAAGTTCACCGCGCGCGAAGTGCGGCGCGAGCGGCGCTATGACGCGATCCTGCTCGATCCGCCGAAGTTCGGGCGTGGTCCCGGCGGCGAACGCTGGCAGATCGAGGAGGGGCTTGGCCCCCTGCTCGGCGACTGCCGCCAATTGCTCGACGCCGACAGCCGGGCGCTGTTCCTCACCGTCTATGCGGTGCGCATGTCGGCGCTCGCCATCGGCGAGCTGCTCGCGCAGCTTTTCGCCGACCTGCCGGGCCAGGTCGAGTGCGGCGAACTCGCGGTGCGCGAGGAGGCGCGGGGGCTGTTGCTGCCAACCGCGATTTT
>JAYPMZ010000220.1:1751-2337 GCA_038130205.1 Erythrobacteraceae bacterium
ACAAATTTGACCCGCATTGTGGCCCAAATGCAACGCTCGATGCGTTGACAATGAGAACGTTCCCATTTAGATAACGTTCACATAACGGGAATGCCGCCACCAAAAGAGAGCGGCTAAGTGGGAGGAATGGGGATGCGGGCATCTCAAAAGCAGTGGCTTGGCAAATTTCTGGCCGGGACTTCGGCGCTGTCCTTGATGGGCATGGCGCAGGTCGCGGTCGCGCAGGAAGCGCCGGTCGACAGCGAAGTGAACGGCGACGAGATCATCGTCACCGGTATTCGCGCATCGCTCGCCGCATCGGCCGATATCAAGCGTCAGGCGCAGGGCGTCGTCGATGCGATTTCGGCCGAGGATATCGGCAAATTCCCCGACACCAACCTCGCCGAATCGCTGCAGCGCATCACCGGCGTGTCGATCGACCGCCAGAATGGCGAAGGCCAGTTGGTCACCGTTCGCGGCTTCGGCCCCGAATTCAATCTGGTGACGGTCAACGGCCGCCAGGTCCCGACCGCAAATATCGGCGGCGGCGACAATGCGCCGTCGTCGCGTTCGTTCGACTTCGCCAATCTCGCGTCCGAAGGCGTCG
>JAYPMZ010000220.1:2347-2699 GCA_038130205.1 Erythrobacteraceae bacterium
TCAGCACGACCTTTGCCGACGACACGATCGGCATCATGGTCGCGGGGTCGTATCAGAAGCGGAAGTCGAGCACGAACAGGGCGAACGTCGGCTGGCGCGACGGCTATCTGGGCAGCGAGAATAATTGGGGTTCGCTGGCGCAGCCGGGCACGGCCGGCGCCGATCGCATCACCAACCGGCCGGGGCCGGACGATGTCTATCAGGTGCCGCAGAACGCGTCCTACGACCTCAACGATATCAATCGCGAGCGCATCAACGGGCAAGCGGTGCTCCAGTTCCGCCCGAGCGACGAGCTGACCGCGACGGTCGACTATATCTATTCGCGCAACACCGTCGAAACGCGGAACAGCAA
>JAYPMZ010000221.1:0-2645 GCA_038130205.1 Erythrobacteraceae bacterium
GTACCTGTGCGTGCACGCCGGCCCGTGCACGCCCTCGGTCGAGGTCGATCAGGTCTGGCACCTCCACCTCACTTACAGCCGCGATTACTGGGGCGAGTTTTGTCCCGAAATCCTCGGCACCGATCTCCACCACGGCCCCACCGCAGGCGGCGCTGTCGAGAAATCGCGCTATTACGACCAATACGCCGCCACGCTCGCCGCATACGAGCGGGCATTCGGCACGCCGCCTCCACCCGACATATGGCCCGCGGCCAAGCGCCGTTTCGGCAAGGACCCGCGCGCATTTCGTGTTAATCCGGCCGATGTAATGGTGCTCGACCGCCGCCACGCCATTCTGGGCGCGGTCGGGTGGATCGCGCTGGGGGTAGGCATTGCGGTGCTGGTGGGAGTGATTTTCTGATGGAGTTCTTCGCGAGCTATTCGGGCAGCCAGTTTCTGTTTTTCTATGGGATCATGCTCGTGACGAGTGTGATGGCCGGAATTAGGATGATAGCTTTCCTGCGTCCCGAAGGCCGCCGCGCCAGTGTCAGCGACATGGAGGAAGTCGCGGTGCTGTCGGGCGGGGATGAACGGCACGCTACCGCCGTGCTGTCTTCGCTCTTCGCCAAGGACGCGCTCGACCAGTCGGACAAAACCCACCTGCGCGTAAGGCGCCGTTCGGCAGGCGAGACCGAAGCCGAGAAAGCAGTGCTGCGCAAATCGGGCGACTTCACGCTCAAAGAGGCGCTGATTGCGCTCGAACCCCATGCCGGGCGGATCGAGGAGCGCCTAATCCGCGAAGGGCTGGTGATGACGGGCGGTGAGCACGGGCGACTGCGGCTGCTTTCAGTGCTGCCTTATGTCGTGCTTTTCGCAATTGGTCTTTATCGCCAGCAGGCAGGGGCTGCGGAGGGGGAGTCGACCGGTTTCCTGATCGGCTTTCTGATTCTGACCGCACTCTTCGCCATCATTTGCCTGGTGAACGTTAATCGGCGTACGAAGGCCGGCAATCTTGCACTGCGCGATCTGGAGCGAGAATCTAGCCGCCTCAAGCGCGCGCCGCAGCCGATGGAGGCAGGGCTGGCCGTCGCCATCTTTGGCACCGCAGTGCTGGTCGGCACGCCGTGGGAGCCGCTTCACGCGGTCCAGCGCGCCAATTCCAGCGGCGGTGACGGCGGTTCGAGCAGCGACAGCGGAGGCGACGGGGGCTGCGGAGGCGGCGGCTGTGGCGGTTGCGGGGGGTGAGGAAGGCCGGTAAGCGCCACTCATGCTGGAAGGTCTTGCGGTCATACTCTTTGTGCTGGTGATGTTCATCCTCGCCACGCTCGGCTGCGTGCTGCTGGTGACATTCCTGTTCGCCAAGCGCGGCTTTCGCGTCCGCGTGGTGCTGGCGATGTTCGCAGGGCCGGGGCTGCTGCTCATTCCGGCCATGCTGCTCGCCATGACCGACAGCGGCAGCGCGCTGGAGGCGATGCTGGGCTTTTCCTTCATCGGCCTTCTGGCCTGCGCCTTCATCGGCTGGCCGGTCGCGCATTTCGCGACGAAGAGGCTCGATAGGCTGATCCAGTTCGATGTGGGGACGTTTGAGTAAGCAGATCAGCGAGTTTCGCTCATCAGTGCTGGCGCAGAGGCGGCGCTTATCCAGTCTGAAACTTGCAATGGAGCTCGAGAATGGGATTGTTTGGTCGGAAGATTGAACCACCGCCTGTTGAAGCGGGTGTGGAGCCATTCCTCTTGTGGCTGGCTCGCGATGAGTTCGGCTGCCGCGATGCCAATATGAGATCCGATTTGGACCGGGACCTTGGCATCATTGGCGACGACGTTGATGATTTCGTAGCCGAGCTGTCGCAAAGATATGGAGAGTGGGTCTTCGAGTGGCCGTGGCAGCGGTTCGTGTGCCTTGATGAAGGCGTTCCGATAACAGCGCCGTTTGTCGCGATCTGGGAGTTCTTGCGTCTGCCGTGGCGGGACACTGCTTGGCCGACAAAACCTGTGCTTGAGCGTCTGACTCTCGCGCACATTGCATTTGTGCTCGAACGCGGCGAATGGGTCGATCCATGACCTTCGCCGCCACCATTCTCACGCTCTACCCGGAGATGTTTCCCGGTCCGCTCGGTGTCAGCCTCGCGGGCAAGGCGCTGACACGCGGGGACTGGTCGTGCGAGACCGTGCAGATCCGCGACTTCACCACGGACAAGCACCGCACGGTTGACGATACGCCCGCAGGCGGCGGCGCGGGGATGGTACTCAAGTGCGATGTGCTCAGCGCTGCGCTCGACAGCGTGCCTCAAGGCCGCCCGATCCTCGCCATGACCCCGCGCGGAAAACCGATCACGCAGGAACGCATCCGGCAGATCGCCGACGGCCCCGGTGTCACCATTATTTGCGGCCGTTTCGAGGGTTTTGACGAGCGTCTGTTCGAGGCGCGGCCCGAGATCGAGGAAGTTAGCCTCGCCGACATCGTTCTATCGGGCGGAGAGACGGCGGCAATCGCCATACTCGACGCTTGCATTCGCCTCATTCCCGGAGTAATGGGCGCGGCTTCTAGCGGGACCGAAGAGTCGTTCGAGAACGGCCTCCTCGAATACCCGCAATATACCCGACCTCAGGAATGGGAAGGGCGCACGATCCCCGAAGTGCTGCGATCGGGGGATCATGCGAAGATC
>JAYPMZ010000222.1:0-2618 GCA_038130205.1 Erythrobacteraceae bacterium
CGGCGTGCTGTCGGGCGGCGCAGTCGCGCGCGTCGATGCGAGCGAACTCACCGAGCTCGTCATCACCGATTCGATCCAGCCGACCGACGCCGTGAACGACAGCGGCAAGGTCCGCGCGCTCACCGTCGCGCCGCTGCTCGGCGAAGCGATCAAACGCATCGCCGACGAGACGAGCGTCTCCTCGCTCTTCGACTGACCGTTCTTAGAGGCGGCTGCGTCAGCGCGCCACGAGCGCGCCGACGATAGAATCGAGCTGGCGCCGGAAACTCGCATGATCGGGCACCGCATGGACCAGCCCGCGCGCCGCCCAGCACAAGGCCTGCGCCATGCTGCCCGCGCGCGACACCGCCGATCCGGGGCCGCTCAAACGGATCGCTTCGGCCATCGCGGCGACAAGCCGGCGTTCGGCGATGCGCACCGCCTCGGGCGGATCGCGTTGGAGCATCGCCACGATTTCCACTCCATGCGGCGATAGGCGCAGCGCCGCCATATGCCGCCCCGCCCACGCGTCGAGCGCGTCGGCCAACCGCTCGGCAAGCGTCTTCGCCGGCTGTTCGATGCTTGCGAGCGCGGCGGTGAGCGACGTATCGATCAGCCCGCCGATCGCCCATTCGATCAGCGCGTCCTTCGATCCGTAGCGCAGATAAAGCGCCTGCCGCGACACGCCGAGCGCCGCGGCGACATCCTCCATCGACGCCTTGCGCAGCCCATAGCGCGCAAAGGTCGCAACGATCGGATCGAGAGGAAAATCGCCCGCCATGGACGCGATTTTACAATCTATACCATTTTTGTAAAACTGATAAAATCGGGCTCCGAATGGCTGCAAATAGCTTTGCATGGGCTGGCGGCGCAGCGCGCGCTGGGCTAGCGCGAAGCCATGTCGATCACATCAGACCTCGCGCTCGCCAACCGCCTCGCCGACGCCGCCGGCGAAGCGATCCGCCCGCTCTTGCGCTCGAACTGGGTCCACGAAGCCAAAGATGACGCCTCGCCCGTCACCGAAGCCGACCGCGCCGCCGAAGCCGCGATGCGCCGCCTGCTCGATGCCGAGGCGCCGCGCGACGGCATCATCGGCGAGGAATATGGCGCCGAGCGCCCCGAAGCTTCGCGCCAATGGGTGCTCGATCCGATCGACGGAACAGTCAGCTTTATGGCGGGCCGCCCGATCTTCGGTACGCTGATCGCGCTGCTGCAGGACGGCTGGCCGATCCTCGGCATCATCGACCAGCCGGTCGCAGGCGAACGCTGGGTCGGCGCGACCGGGCATCCGACTTTCTTCAACGGTGCCCCGGCACGCACGCGCGCCTGCCGCAACCTGTCCGATGCCGTGCTCGCGACGACCGGCCCGCAATATTTCAGCGACCATGACGGCGAGCATTTCATGGCGCTCGCGGCAAAGACGTCGCACAAGCGGATGCTCTTCGGCGGCGACTGCTATAATTACGGCCTTCTCGCGAACGGCCATATCGATCTGGTGGTCGAGGCGGGGCTCAAGCTTCACGACTTCGCCGCGCTGGTGCCGATCGTCGAGGGCGCGGGCGGGACGATGTGCGACTGGAACGGCGATCCGCTGCACCGCGAGAGCGAGGGCCATGTCATCGCCCTCGGCGACCCGGCGCGGCTCGAGGATGTGATCGAAGGGCTCGCCTGTCACCACTAAGCAAGGAGAGGAACGGACATGGCTTATGAAGGCAGCTGCCACTGCGGCGCGGTGACCTACAGCGTCGAAGGCGACATCCCCGACACGGCGATGAGCTGCAACTGCTCGCACTGCCGCCGCAAGGGCTTCCTCCTGACCTTCGTGCCCATCGACCGGTTCCGGCTGGAGAGCGGCGCCGACCGGCTGACATCGTACAAGTTCAACAAGCACAACATCGATCATCAATTCTGCGCCGACTGCGGCTGCCAGAGCTTTTCGGTCGGCACCGGCCCCGACGGCGCGAAGATGGCGGCAGTGAACCTGCGCTGCGTCGCGCAAGCCGACCTGGACGCGCTGAATATCCAGAAGGTCGACGGCGCGAGTTTCTGATCCCACAACGCTTGCATTTCCGGGCGAATCCCCCTAAGCGCGCGCCTTCCGATTGTGTCGGCTGGCGACAAGGGCTGCCAGGCCGATACCCAAACGGACTTCAAAGGAGACCAAAATGCCCAAGATGAAGACCAAGAGCGGTGTGAAGAAACGCTTCAAATTCACCGCCTCGGGCAAGGTGAAGCACGGCGTCGCCGGCAAGCGCCACCGCCTGAGCAGCCACAATGCGAAATATATCCGCACCAACCGCGGCACCAGCGTGCTCAGCGATTCGGACGCGGCCCATGTGCGCCTCTGGGCGCCCTACGGCCTGAAGTAAGGAGCGCCTGACCCATGTCCCGTATCAAACGCGGCACCACCACGCGCGCCAAGCACAACCGCATTCTGGCGCAGGCGAAGGGCTATTACGGCCGTCGCAAGAACACCATCCGCGTCGCTAAGCAGGCGGTCGAAAAGATAGGTGGCGAACTAAAACTGATTTCTTCATAAAAGGAATATATCAATATGGTATCTGCAGCAGAACAGATGGCAGCTAACTTGAGTTGGAGTTCTATTGGGAAAGCAAAGGATCTCCAGAACAGGATACTTT
>JAYPMZ010000223.1:0-2605 GCA_038130205.1 Erythrobacteraceae bacterium
GCGCCGAGCCGGCTTCTCCGAATTTTTTGAGGTCGGCGGCGGTCCACCAGTTGCGCAGTGCCCCCGTCGAGTCGAACGCCGCGCCATTATTGTCGAAGCTGTGGCTGATCTCGTGGCCGATGACGGCGCCGATCGCGCCATAATTATAGGCCGGGTCGGCCTCGGCGTTGAAGAAGGGCGGCTGGAGGATCGCGGCGGGGAAGTTCAGCGCGTTCTGAACCGGCAGGTTGACCGCGTTGACCGTCTGCGGGGTCATCCACCATTCGCCCTTGTCCATCGGCTTGCCGATCTTGGCGAGCTGGTGCGCATATTCCGCCTTTTGCCCCGCGACCTCGTTCGCATAGGCGTTGTCGGCACTGACGCTATAGCTGCCATAGTCGCGCCAGCTTTCGGGATAGCCGACGCCGACGACGATCGTCTCGACCTTCTTGATCGCTTCCTTCTTCGTTTCGGGCGCCATCCAGTCGATGCCGTTCACGCGGCTAGCAAAGGCCGCCTTGATACCCTTCACCATGTCCCCGACTTCGGCCTTGGCGGAGGCGGGGAAATATTTCTCGGCATAGACGCGGCCGACCGCGTCGCCGAGGTCGGTGTTCAGCGCATCGAGCGCGCGCTTGTCGCGGCTGCGCTGCTGCGGTGTGCCCGCAAGCGTCGTGCCGTAAAAGGCGAAGTGCGCGCTGTCGATCGCGCTCGGCAGCACGTCGCTATGGCTGTTGATCTGGTGGAACGTCAGCCAGTCCTTCCACGCATCGAGCGGCTCCGATGCCACAAGCGCCGACAGGCCGGTGATCGCGTTCGCATGATAGGCGCCGAACTTGCCCGCCTTGTCGAGCTTCGCCGCGGCAAAATACGCACCCCAGTCGATGCCGGGCGCCTTCTTCGCGAAATCGGCCTTCGTCCAGACGTCGGCCGATCGGGTGAAGTCCTCGCTCTGTTCGCGGGTAGCGTGCGCGCGCGCGATCTTGAGTTCGAGGTCGTAGATGCGCTTCGCCTTCGCCGCGGCGTCGCTCTGCCCCGCTGCGCTCAGCAGCTTTTCGATATAGGCCTGATAGTCGGTGCGGATCGCCGCCATCTTCGGATCGGCCGACAGATAATATTCGCGCTCGGGAAGCCCGAGGCCGCCCTGCAACATATAGGGGATCACCTCGCCCGGGGTCGCGAGCCCTTGGGTCACGAAAACACCGAAGAGATTCTCGGTGCCAAAGTCGGTCGCGTTGAGCGGGTCGACGTCGGCGCGGGTCTGTTCGCCGAGGACCTTCGACAGCGCGGCCTTGTCGGCGATCGCGGCGAAACGCGCGAGGTCGGCTTCGACCGGCTTCATACCCGCGGCGTCGATCGCCGGCCTGTTCATATAGGCTTTGTAGAAAGCGGCGATGCGGCCTTCGTCGGTGCCCGGTTCGCCGCCCTTCTGGACGATCGCGCCGACGAGTTCGCGGACGCGCTTCTCGGTTTCGAGAAAGGCGATGTAGAAAGCGCCGATCGAGGAACGGTCAGCGGGGATTTCAGTCGTCTTTTGCCAATTGCCGTTCGCATAGGCGTAGAAATCGTCGCCCGGCTTCACGCTGGTATCCATCGCGGCCTTGCTGATGCCGAGTTCGGTCCCGACGGTGTAGGCGGCGTCGGCCTTTTCAGCCTGGTCGCCCTTCGAACAGGCGACGGGTCCCGCGACGATCGCAGCGGTCGAAAGCAATATGGCGAAGGCGGCTTTTTTCATAAGAATGACCTTGTTTTTAACCGGGCATGCAGGGGGCATAGGCCTGTGACGAATTGGTTTCAACGCCAACCATTTTCGGCCTGCGGTCCTTGTCGCTCGACGAGCGGCGGGATAGTCCGGCCCGACTTCAGAGGAGATTTCGAAACGTGAGCGCACCTGTTCTGGGCACGATGGTCAACGCGGAGAGCGACACGTTCCACGCCAATGCCGCGCACAATCGCGGCTTACGCGACGAGCTTTACGCGCGCGTCGCCGAAGCCGGGCTTGGCGGCAACGAGAAGTCGCGCGAGCGCCACACGAGCCGCGGCAAGCTGCTCCCGCGCCAGCGCGTCGAGCGGCTGCTCGATCCGGGCTCGCCCTTCCTCGAAATCGGCCAGCTCGCGGCGTGCGACATGTATGAGGGTGAGGTGCCGGGCGCGGGCATGATCGCGGGCATCGGCCGCGTGTCGGGGCGGCAGACGATGATCGTGTGCAACGATGCGACGGTGAAGGGCGGCACTTATTATCCGATGACGGTGAAGAAGCATCTTCGCGCACAGGAGATCGCCGAGGCGAACCGCCTGCCGTGCGTCTACCTCGTCGATTCGGGCGGCGCGAACCTGCCGCATCAGGACCAGGTGTTTCCCGACCGCGACCATTTCGGGCGCATCTTGTTAAATCAGGCGAACATGTCGGCGAAACGCATCCCGCAGATCGCGTGCGTGATGGGAAGCTGCACCGCAGGGGGTGCCTATGTCCCCGCGATGAGCGACGAAACCGTCATCGTGCGGGGTCAGGGCACGATCTTCCTCGCCGGCCCGCCGCTGGTGAAGGCCGCGACGGGCGAGGAGATCAGCGCCGAGGATCTCGGCGGCGGCGACCTCCACGCGAAGAAATCGGGCGTCGTCGACC
>JAYPMZ010000224.1:0-2534 GCA_038130205.1 Erythrobacteraceae bacterium
CGCTTTGGGTGACCGCGTGCTGTTTCTCGACTATGTGCACGGCGTGGGCGTGTCGGACCTGTCGAGTAAATTCCTCGAGCGGCGGCTTGGCGTCAAAGGGACCGCGCGCAATATGAACTCGCTCAAGAACATACTTTCAAAAATGGCACTCAGCTAATGGCAAAGCGCAACGATTTCACCGCCGATCAGCAATCGGTCCGCGTCCTCAAAGTGGGCGAGCGGGTGCGGCATATCTTGTCCGAACTGCTCGCGCGGCAGGAAGTGCATGACGAGACCGTGAGCGCTTCGAACATCGCCGTGACAGAGGTCCGCATGACACCCGATCTGCGCCACGCGACCGCCTATGTGAAGCCGCTCTTGGGTGCAGGCGATGATGAAGTGGTGAAGGCGCTGCGGCAGAATACCGCTTTCCTCCAGCGCGAGGTCGCCAAGCGGCTGAGCCTCAAATTCGCGCCCAAGCTGAAGTTCCGAAAGGATGAAAGCTTCGCCGAAGCCGACCGGATCGAGGCGCTGCTGCGCGATCCCAAGGTCGCCCGCGATTTGGGTGAGGACGACGAGGAATAGCGCGCTAGCGCGGAACCATCCGCGCGCTCAATTCGATATCGACCTTGTTGCCGACCACCAGCTGATAGCTGCGCATGCCGTATTCGCGGCGGTCGATTTCCATTTCGCCGGTAAAGCGAATCGAGCGCCCCTGTGCCTGCGCGGGGTCGCTGGCGAAGGTCACGTCGAGCGTTTCGGAATTGGTCACGCCGCGCGCGGTCAACTCGCCTGTCACCGTGCCGCGTGTGGGCGATGACATCTTGAGCGAGCGCCCGACGAAACGGATGGAGGGATAGCGCTCGACCCAGAAGAATTTTTCTCCGCGCAGCCGCTCGAGCGTTGTTTCATCCGGCGCTTCGATCGCGCGCGCATCAAACGTGACGTCGATCACCGCGCGTTCGGGGGCACCTGGGACGATGGTGACGGCGCCCTCCATGCGCGGAAAACGGGCGGTCTTGCTGGCGAGCCCCAGAAAGGGAACCCGCGCCGAGACATTGCTCGCACTCGAATCGAGCCTGTAGTTGAGCGCGCCCGATTGCGCGACCAACACGGCTGGAAGCGCCAGCACAGCCACCAGCGCAAACACCGCGAAAAGCGTGAGTATGCGCCGTGGCAGCAGGGCGAGGCGATCAGCCATAGCGGTGGCTATACCACAGCCTCGGCCAATCGCGCATCGCCCATCTGCATGTCAGTCTCCGCCTGTCACGGTGCGGGAGCCGCGACTGCATCGACGGTGGTCGGAACCTCCATGAACACAGCTGCCCCCGGACCGAGCGGCAGGTCGAGCACGACCCAGCCGATAGTCAGTGCAAGGCCCGACACCAGCAGGCCGATCGAGAACGGCAGCATTACCGCCGCAAGGCTGCCCAGCCCGAAGTCCTTGTCCCACCGCTGGCAGAAAATCAGGATCAGCGGGAAATAGACCATCAGCGGGGTGATGATGTTGGTCGAACCGTCACCCACACGATAGGCGGCGGTCGCCATCTCGGGCGAGATACCAAGCAGCATCAGCATCGGCACCATCACCGGTGCAATCAGCGCCCATTTGGCGCTCGCCGAGCCGACGAACAGGTTGAGCAGCGCGGAGACGAGGATGATTGCGGTCAGCAGCGCCCACGGCGGCAGATTGGTGCTGCCGAGGAAATCCGCCCCGTTCACAGCAAGGATCAGGCCGAGGTTCGACCATGCGAACATCGCCACGAAATGCGCAGCGGCAAAGGCCAGGACTAGGTAATAGGCAAGATCCTCCATCGCGCCCGCCATCATCTTCACCAGATCGCGGTGGTCGCCGATCGTTCCGGCCGCCTTGCCATAGGCCCAGCCTGCCAGCAGGAAGAGGATGAAAAAGGCCGCAACGAGGCTGCGGTAAAACGGGCTCATCTGCGCTTCTGCAGAGGCGGTTTCATCGATCAGCGGCGTTCCCGGACCCCAGGTCATGAAACCCCACAGTGCGACCACAAACAATACCGCAAGACCTGCCCAGCGCAGCCCCTTCTTCTCCGCTTCGGTCAAGGCGCGGTCGCTGTCTTCCTCGGTGGCCGTATTGCCCGCGCGCGCCGCATTCCACTTGCCCAGCTTGGGTTCGATAATGCGGTCGGTCACATACCAGATGACCGGCAGGAACACGAAGGTCATGGCGGCGATGAAGTACCAGTTGCCCGCAATGTTGGCGGTGAAATCGCCGAATACGGTTTCAACCGCCGCCTCGGTGATTCCGAAGAGCAGCGCGTCGAGCTGACCGGGCAGCAGGTTGGCGGAAAAACCGCCCGAAACGCCCGCAAAAGCAGCGGCAATACCGGCAATCGGATGGCGTCCGGCGGCGTGGAAGATAATGCCGGCCAGCGGAATAAGCACCACATAGGCCGCATCGGCGGCGAGATTACCCATCATCCCGACGAGGACGACGATGGGGGTAAGCAGGACCTTTGGTGCGTCGCGCACCCCTGCGCGCATCGCCGTGCCAAACAATCCTGCACGCTCGGCCACGCCTG
>JAYPMZ010000225.1:0-2506 GCA_038130205.1 Erythrobacteraceae bacterium
ACCCTGCGCCGACGCGTCAGTGAGCAGAATGCCGCCGATATCAACAAAGCTTGCGCTGATGAGCGAAAGGATTGCCTGCCCACCAGTTGCAGTCGCCGCCGGACCGGTCGAGGTACCGCTGCCCCCTGTTGCGGTTGCTTGCAGCGTGGCGTTGCCGGTAATTGCGATCGTGGTCTCGTCGGTGTCGGCAATTATTTGCGCAATGCCTCCACTCGCTTCACCGCCCGGTCCAACCGCGCTGTCTCCACCAAGTCCGCCCGCATCGAGCAGCACATTGCCGTTCACGGTCAGGTCGAACAGACCGCCATCGATCGCGGATAGACCGCCGAAACCGGCTCCGCCCTGATTGTCGCCAAACCCGCCACGACCGTTCGCGAAGACGCGCAGTTGGTCGATGGTCGTGGTTGCCCCAGTTCCGGCGAAGGCGCCGGCCTGACCACCCGCGCCGGTTCCACCGACATGACCGCTGCCCCCGGTTCCATCGGCGTTAAGTTCGACATTCCCGGCGTCGACCGTGCCTGCACTTCCATAGAAGAACGACAGGAAGCCGGTACCGTCACCGCCATTGCCTGCCAATGCACCGGTGCCGCCACCATTGCCGCCATCGCCACCGTCGCCATTGGCGAAAAGGGTGACATCGCCCAGATTAACGGTGCCCGCTCCGACAGAACCATCAGTGCCGAAACGAATAGACCCGGCTTCGGCCCTGCCGCCGATGCCGTTGCCGCCGTCGCCGCCATTCTGGTTGATGCCGCCATTACCGCCAGTGCCGCCGATCCCGACAGTCACGACCGTCGACGTGCCAGCCACGGAAAGATTGCCATTATCGGCCCCGCCCAGCAGGTAGGCGCCGCCACCGAACTGCGGGTCAGCCTGGTTGGGCGTGGCGAGCTGGCCGCCCGTGCCGTCGCCGCCATTACCAGGCCCAGTGTTGATGCCATCGCCGTCACCACCTTCGCCGCCGATACCCGACGAACTGAGCGAAGCATCGCCTCCGACGGTCAGAGTGCCGACATCGTTCAGTGCTCCCCAGACCTGAAGGAAGGCGTTGCCGCCGGTACCGTCACCGCCATCTCCGCCAAATCCTTGGTTTGCAGCGCCGCCCAAGCCGAAGGCTTCAACCGTGGCGTCTCCGGTAATACCGAGAGAGCCGACAAGGACCTGCGCACCGGCGATCCCGCCAAAGCCGTTGCCGCCGCTGATACCGTCACCGCCCACACCAGTGGCCTCGGCGAAGAAATTGCCACCGATATTCAATGTGCCGCCATTCGGCACAAAGATGCGCGCCGCGCCGCCAAGCGCGTCACCGCCTTGGCCGCCCGGATTAAATCCACCGAACGCTGTCGCGTACAAATCGACATCGCCAGCGACATCGATGGTTCCGTCCTGATCGATGAAGAGTGACACATCGCCTGCATCGGCAAGGCCGCCCTGCTGCGTATCATTCGACTGGCCCGCATCAGCGTCTGCACTGATAACCAGATCGTTGTTGAACGTCAGCGAGCTACCTGTGTCGATCGCCTGAACGAATGCCTGACCGCCAAATGCGCTGGAGGCTGTCGATTGGGTTTGATCTTCGCCAATCGCGCCGAAGGCATCGGCGCTGACCTCGGCAAAACCGTCAATCGTGACCTGGCCGCCTTGCGTAGAGAAAATCTGCGCCGAGCCCGCGGTAAAGATGTTGCCGCCAACGACAAGGCCGGCCGACTCGATATCATAAATCGCATCGGCACTAACGATACCAAGCCCGCCGATGTTGAGCGTTCCGCCATTCGACGCGATCGCGGCAAATCCGCCGGTCGCTGAACCCGATTGCTGGTTCGTGAAATCTGCCCCGGCAATGGCGTCTGCGGTCACTTGCGCGTTGCCGGTGATGTTCATCGTGCCGCCGTCGAAGGCATCAATGAAAGCCTGCCCCGCACTCGCGTTCGCTTCGCCGGCAAACAGGCCCGAGCCAAACACACCGATATCGCTGGCCGAGACGGTGACGTTGCCAAGAATGTCGAAGGTTTGCCCGTTACTTGCGGTCAGTTCGGCGAAATTACGACCGAACATCAGTAGGTTACCGTCGATGAACGAAGGCCCGTTCACGGCGGAAACCTGCACTTCCTCATTCGCAACCGCCATGATGGTGCTGGTCGAGATAAAGTCTTCGAGGAAGATGCTGCCAGCGACGGGCGTGATCTCTTGGTTGCCGACAAAATTGACGAATGTGTCGTCCTGAACATTCTGGCCCGCTGCCTGACGTCCGTTGACTTCATAGTTCGCAGACAGGATGATTTCGCCGTTGACGATCCCGGCCTGAGCCGCAGGCTGGAAGCCGAGATTGCCGCGGAAGATCATGGAGATCGGATCGTTCTGCGCAGCGGCGACCGCATATATCAGGTGATTGTCACCGGGGCCGGTGCTCGATGGGCCACCGACATCGCCGTCGATAACCATGGGTGTCTGGACCGAGGTGCCGACCGGAATCTGGATGTCGAACAGCCCGTTCGAAACTGTCAGA
>JAYPMZ010000226.1:0-2385 GCA_038130205.1 Erythrobacteraceae bacterium
TCTCCGATTGCGACATGGTGATGAGCCGCGACGGTTTCTGGATTCCCAAGCTGTACCACACCCACAACCACACCACCAACAACGGGCAGCAAAGCATCGACGAGCTGGCCGACTTCGCAGGATAGAAGCAACAAATCACCGCAATCACCGAAAGAGCGATGCAGGGCGAACTCGATTTCGAGAGCGCGTTGCTGGAACGCGTGGGCTTGCTCAAAGGATTGGACGAAGGTGCGATCCAGCGCTGTCTCGACCAGCGGATCAAACCGACGCCGGGCGCAAAAGTGCTGGTCGAAACATTGAAGGCGCATGGCTGCCGCACGGTTCTGGTAACGGGCGGCTTTCACCATTTCGCCGACCGCGTGGCCGAATGGCTCGGGTTCGAGCGGGTGGTGGGCAACCGCCTCGAAGTCGGGGACGGAAAGCTGACGGGCAAGCTCGACGGCCCCATTTCGGATGCAAGCACGAAGCTGGCGGTGCTCGAAGAAGAAGCCGCAAAAATCGGCCCGCGTGCCTATCCGCTCGCCAGCGGGGACGGGGCCAACGACATTCCGATGCTCAAGGCGGCAAGCTACGGCTTTGCCTATAAGGCCAAGCCCAAGGCCCGTGCCGAAGCCAACGGGCGGCTCAACCATCACGACCTTACCGCCATCCTTTCCCTGCTCGGTATCGCGCGCAAGGACTGGGTCGAGGGGTGACCCCCAAGGGCGACTATCGCCCCGATATCGAGGGCCTGCGCGCCGTCGCCGTTATTGCCGTACTGCTGTTCCATCTGGGGCTGGCGGGTGGCGGGACAGGCTATGCGAGCGGGGGCTTTGTCGGCGTCGATGTTTTCTTCGTGATATCCGGCTTTCTGATCGGCGGGATCGTCGTACGCGAAGCGGGAGCGGGGCGTTTTTCCTTTGTGCACTATTTGCTTCGCCGCGTCCGGCGGATTGTTCCGGTAATGCTGGCGGTGCTCGCAGTCGTGACAATCGCCGCCGCCGCGCTGCTTATGCCGAGCGAGCTGGAGGGCTATGGCTGGAGCCTCGGTTTCTCTTCGCTGTTCATGGGCAATGTCCATTTCTGGATGCACCGCGGCGCCTATGCCGAAAGCGAACACGAGGTGCTGCTGCACATGTGGACGCTCGGGGTGGAGGGGCAATTCTATATCCTTCTGCCGCTCTTGGTGCTGGGCCTCATGCGGTTGGGGCGCGCCGGTTTGTGGGTCGGGCTGGTGCTGCTCGCCTGCGCGTCGGCGGCGGTGTCGCTGCTCTATCCTTCGGCCAGCTTCTATATGCTTCCGGCGCGCCTGTGGGAGTTCCTGCTCGGCACTCTGATCGCGATCACGCCGCTGCCGCTGATCGACCGCCGCTGGGTGAGGGAAGGGCTCGCGCTCGGCGGGTTGGCGCTGATCGCGTTTGCGACCCTGACTTTCACCACCGAAACTCCGTTCCCCGGTTGGCGCGCGGCGATCCCCTGTATCGGAGCGGGCGCGATCATTGCGGCGGGGAGCGGCGGCCATTCGCTGATCGGCAGCTTGCTGTCGCTTGAACCTGTGCGCTTCGTTGGGCGCATCTCTTACTCGCTCTATTTGTGGCATTGGCCGGTGATCGTGTTGCTGCTGCTCGGACTGCCTGCGGGTGAATTGAGCGGGTGGATGCGGGGCGTCGCGGTCGTGCTGTCGCTCGCGCTCTCGATCTTCAGCTGGCGGTATGTCGAAGAACCGTTCCGCCGCGCGAGCTTCCCGCAGGAACGCCTGCTGTGGGGAAGCGGTGCGATTACGGCGGCACTGGTCGTCGTTGCGCTTGCGCTCGCGCTGAGCGGTGGGTGGCCACAGCGCTATTCCGAGCGGACGCAGGCAATCGCGGCGACGATGAACTACCCGCTCGATACGGTGTTTCGTTCGGGCCAATGCTTCATCCACCACCGAAACCAGAATTTTGACGAGCAAACATGCCTGCTGCCCGATGACGACAGGCCGCGTGTCCTGGTAATCGGCGATAGTCATGGAGCGCATCTGGTTCCCGGACTGACAGCCGCCTTTCCCGGCAGCGCATTTAGCCAAATAACAGCTGCGGGATGCCGTCCGGTGATGGAGCAGGACGCGGGAGCCTACCCGTTCTGTGGCGCGCTGATGCAATGGGCGTTTGACGAATATCTGCGCGAGAACCCGACCGACCTCGTTATCCTTGCCGGGCGATGGGAGGAGGGCGATCTCCCGGTCCTGGCGGGCACGTTGCAAGCGTTCAACGAGCGCGGGCAAGAGGTGCTGTTGGTCGGGCCGACTGTAGAATGGTCGCAATTTCTGCCGCGTCTGCTCGCGATTGCGCAGGAACGCGGGGGAGGGGCGGCGCTGCCCGATAGTATGCTGGTTTCCGAACGCGCCGATCTTGACCGCCGCATGGC
>JAYPMZ010000227.1:0-2385 GCA_038130205.1 Erythrobacteraceae bacterium
CATCTAGCGTCATCGGCGCAATTTACGCTGCGGAATTCGCATTCCACTTGTCTATCTTGTTAGACCTAGTTATATAACTCGGCAAGCGAGGCCGCCAGGAAGCTTCGCAGGGAGGATGTTGGCTATGAATTTCAACCAGAAATACGTTTCCTACCGGATTCTCGCGGCCGCATCGCTCGCGGCTATCGCGCTGTCTTCGACGTCCGCATATGCGCAGCAGGCGCCTGCAGAGACCGAGCCAGCGGAAACCAAATATGACGACGAAGCCATCGTGGTCATCGGGATCACCAAGCAGGCTTCCAATATTCAGGACACGCCCGTTACGATCACCGCCTTCACCGGCGAGAATCTGGAGCAGCAGGGCATCACCGACGTGGCGAGCGTCGCGAGCTTCACTCCGGGCTTCAACATTCGCGCCGGCGGCAACAACCCGACCGCGCTGAATTTCGGGATGCGCGGGCAGATACAGAACGACACGCTCGCGACGCTGGAGCCTTCGGTCGGGGTCTATCTCGACGAAATGTATATAGCCCGCGCCTATGGCCTCAACACCGAGCTGATCGACATGCAGAGCGTGCAGGTCCTCAAGGGGCCGCAAGGTACGCTCTTCGGGCGGAACACGTCGGCAGGCGCGGTGCTCCTGCAGACGAACGATCCGGTCATGGGCGAGTTCTCGGGTTCGCTGCGCGGCACCTACGGCCGGTTCGACCAGCGCGAGGGAACGGCGATCCTCAATGTGCCGCTGGGTGACCGGGTCGCGGTGCGCGGCGCACTTTTTTACGGGAAACGCGACGACTATCAGCGCGATGTCCGCCGCGACGTGGGTTATGGCGGCCGCGAGACATGGAACGGTCGTCTCAAGATTTCTGCCGACATCACCGAGAATCTGAATCTCCTGCTGTCGGGTGAATGGTACGACAGCGACATCAACGGGCCGGCGCGCCAGAATCTTCTGTTCCTGCTCGGCGGCAACGACGTGTCCGCAGGCGATCGTGCACTGACGGGCGGCGATCCCGACAAGGTCGCGATCACGAATCCCGCGACCTATCCGGGCTCCCCGGCATCCGACCTGTTCAACCGGGTCAAGACGCAGACCTATAGCGCCAAGCTGTCGCTCGACACCTTCTTCGGCCAGGCCAAATTCATCGGCGGGTACCGCCGGATCAAGGGCAACAACCTGATCGATCTCGACGGGGCGTCATTCCCGGGCCATTTCACCCAGGGCATCCAGGATCTCGAACAATATTCGGCCGAGGTGCAGTTCACCGGACAGGCGTTCAACGACGTGGTCGATTTCGCGAGCGGGATCACCTATTTCAAGGAAAAGGGCACCGACGTCTCGCGCTCGTCGACCAACGGCGCTTCGGCCTGGTCGGGCTTTTCGGGCGGAATCAATAACGACTCGTTCGGCCTCTACACCCAGCTCAGTATCCATGCGACCGACAATCTCAGCATCAACGTCGGCGGGCGCTATTCGCTCGACGACAAGGGCGTGGTCACTCAGTCAGCGGTCTATCCGAACAACGGGGATTTGCCGCAGGTCTGCTTGCCGACGTCGTTCATGATCGGAAAGTCGCGAACGCCTGCCGGCGATGGCACGCTGCTGCCGGAGGATTGCAATCGTGGCCGCTCCGACACGTTCAGCCACTTTTCCTATACGATCGGCGCCGACTATAAGGTGACCGACGACATCCTGCTCTATGCCAAATATTCGAACGGCTATCGTTCGGGTGCACAGCAACTGCGTTCGCTGACGCTGTTCGACTCGACCCCGGCCGCGCCCGAGCTCGTCGACGTGCCGGCCATCGGGGGCTCGGTCCCGTTCCTCGGTCGCCGCGCCACTTGGGACGTGGCGGGGGTCGTCGGGGGGGTGAAAGGTGCGCAGCGCAGCGTCATCCTGAGCATTTCCGGCGTCCAGCAGACGATCCTCGAAAATGCCGATACCGAGACCTGGGGGGTCGAAGCCGACGCCAGCTTCGAGATCGTCGACGGGCTGAACATCTTCGCGTCGGGTTCGATCATCGATCCCAAATATACGCGCTACGACGGCTTCATCGCGGTAGGCGGCGTGCTCACGCCTTTCGACAAGTCGGACTCGCGCTTCGTTGCGGTAGTGAAGAACCAGTTTGCGGTCGGCGCCAATTATAGCGGCGACCTCGGCTTCGGTCGTCTCGACCTCAGCGCCAGCTATACCTGGCAGGACAAGATGAACCAGACGCAGGAAACGGCCGCCGATTTCATCCGCAACGGAATTCCGGCGAACCAGGTCCAGAATTTCATCGACGCGACGACGAGTCCGTCGCTGGGCATTACCAATGCCCGTGCCGCGCTCGCTTTCGGCCCGGACGACAATTATGAAATCGCCGTCTGGGGACGCAATATTTT
>JAYPMZ010000228.1:0-1826 GCA_038130205.1 Erythrobacteraceae bacterium
GGATAAGATCGGCGCGCTCAGTGTCCTCAATACCAGTTGCAGAGCGGTTGGTGTAGCGGAAGTCAAATTCCGCAAGGTAGCGGTGCAGATGCTTCTTTGAGCAGTGCTGATACACACCACGCATTCCGCGTTTGAAGATGCTGAAATAGCCTTCGATGGTGTTGGTGTGAGCGTCCCCGCGCACATATTCACCAGACTTGTGATTGACGCGCTGGTGATCGCGGAAAAGCATTGGGAGATAGCGGTAAACGTGGCTTTCGTCAGTCATCATGCGGGTTTCGCGGCGAACGTTTGAAGCAACAATCGGCTCGATCTCTTCGGCTGCAACCTTGTCCACCACATAGGACTTGGCGCGGCCCGAACCACGCTCAACAAGCGACACCACTTTCATCTTGTGGTGGAAGCTGGCGCGCACTTCGCTGTTAGGCTCGCGACCGATGAAAGTCTCGTCAACTACGACGGTCGAACCAAGGCCGCCAAGCGGAAAGCCACTATCATCGCGCATCGCTTCACGGATGCGGTGCGACATATACCAAGCGGTCTTGAGGGTGACACCAAGAACGCGGTGAAGCTGGTTGCTTGAAATGCCTTTTTTGCTCCCAGCGACCAGATAGATCGCCTGCAACCACTTGTGCATCGGGACTTTGCTGTCCTCGAAGATAGTGCCGATTTTGACGGTGAAGGGCCTGCGGCACTGATAGCATTTCCATAGCCCTGCGCGGGTGGTCTTGCCCCTCAGTTTGCCGACGCGCTCGACACCGCCGCAATGCGGACAAACAGGTCCGTTCGGCCACAGGCGCGCCTCGACATAATCGTAGGCTTTTTCCTCATCGTGGAAGTGCGGGGCGGAAATATTCGACATTCTTCTAACTCCTTGGATTCTTTCTGAATCATCGGAGTGGGTATGTCAAGTATAATAACGCCTAGGATTTGAGATGGAACATTTTAGGAACATTGAGCGATTCGCGGTGCAGCGCGGGGGTTCGATCGGACGCACATTTGACCACCAGAGGGGACGCACATGCTTCTGCGCAAAGTCGAAAAATTCCTGAGAACACATCACATGGCCGCGACCAAGTTCGGCCGCCTTGCGGCGCATGATCCGCGCTTCGTGCTCGACTTGCGGCTGGGCCGCATCCCGCGCGAACGGACCGAGGCGCGAACCCTGCGCTGGATGGCCGAATTCGAAGCCGCCGAACAGCACCGTGCCTCACCCAGCCCCCTCCCCCGCCATATCGAGACGAAAGGTTTTTCCTATGCTGTATGATCCCGGCCTGCTCGCCGCGCCCCGCCACACTGCACCTGCCGCTCTCGAAACCAAGTCGGCGGACAGCCCCGCTCCCAGAGGCCCGAAATCGCGCCGCTACCGGCCCCGCCGCACCACGGGCGACCGTGTCCGCGAGGCGTTGATGCTGCTGGCCGAAGGACGCGCCGACCTGCTTACGCATGAGGAAAAGGCGTGGAGCTCGATCACCTTTGCCGGAACGCGGCACGAGGTGATGCTCGATTTCCAGGGTGAGGAAGCGGTTGCGGTGGGCGAGGAATTCATCGCCGCCCTACCCGAACACGAATTCACCATCCCCGGCCAGCTGGTCGCCGATGCGACGGTGCGCGAAGTCGATCACCGCTTCGGTGCGGAGGAACGGATGGTGGTGACAGCGGTGCTGCTGTTGCTGGAGGAGAGCTAGGCTCTCCTCCGGGTCAAACAGTATCAGTTCCGGCGGATCACCAGATTGCGGATCTCGGTCAGGTCTTCCATCGCAAAGCGGATGCCTTCACGGCCAAGCCCCGAGTCCTTGACCCCGCCATAGGGCATGTTGTCGACA
>JAYPMZ010000228.1:1836-2351 GCA_038130205.1 Erythrobacteraceae bacterium
TCGACACGGTAGGACGAGACATCGTTCACGACCACGCCGCCAACGTCGAGCGTATCCCACGCGTCCAGAACCTGATGCAGATCGCGCGTGAAGATGCCCGCCTGCAGGCCGAACTTGGAATTGTTGACCTGATCGAGCGCTTCGTAAAAGTCGCTGAATTTCGACAGATTGGCGAGCGGTCCGAAGGCCTCTTCCCAATTCGCGTCGGCTTTCGTCGGCACGTCTTCGAGCAAGGTTGCCTCGAGCATATTGCCGTTCGACAGGCCGCCGCCGCACAGCAACTTGGCACCCTGAGACACGGCATCGTCGATCCAGCCCTTTAGCCGTCCGGCTTCGCCATTGGAGATCATCGGACCGATGAAAGTGTTGCGGTCCTTCGGATCGCCCGCGACAAGCGTCCTGGTCTTTTCGACCAGCATGTCCTTGAAGGTAACGTAGATGTCTTATTGGATGATGATCCTCTGCACGCCGATACAGGACTGGCCCGACTGGTAGAACGCGCCGAAGATGATGCG
>JAYPMZ010000229.1:0-765 GCA_038130205.1 Erythrobacteraceae bacterium
CCTGCAGATGCTCGACTTCGCCAAAGTCGCGGCGCAGACGGCCACCCGCCTTGCGCGCGGCGCGTTCCATGACGCGGATCAGGCCTGAAAACATGCTCATGGGAAGTTAGCCTGCTTTCCCGACATAGGTCTGTTCGTACACATCGACTACGATCCGCGTGCCGCTTTCGATGTGCGGCGGGACCATGATGCGAACGCCATTGTCGAGCACGGCGGGCTTATAGCTGGAGGAAGCGGTCTGCCCCTTCACCACCGCGTCGGCTTCGACGATTTCGGCTTCGATCTGCGCAGGCAATTCAACCGAGATCGGCTTTTCTTCCCACAGTTCCAGCTTCACCTGCATGCCGTCCTGAAGGAACGGGCGGGCATCGCCCAGAAGGTCGCCGGGCAGGTTGATCTGCTCGTACGTGTTGTTGTCCATGAACACGAGCATTTCGCCGTCTTCGTAGAGGAACTGGTATTCCTGCGTGTCGAGACGCACTTTTTCTACCGTATCGGCGCTGCGGAAGCGCACGTTGGTCTTGCGGCCGTCCTGCAGGTTCTTCATCTCGACCTGCATGTAGGCCCCGCCCTTGCCGGGCTGGGTATGCTGGATCTTGGCGACCTTCCAGATGCCGCCTTCATATTCGATGATGTTGCCGGGACGGATGTCCACGCCGCTGATCTTCATGGGGCTACTCGCCTAGTTATGTTCGGATTTCAGACGTAGCGCGCCCTAGCCCCAAGCCGCGCTTTGGGCAAGGTCGCAATCGTATGACATTCGTT
>JAYPMZ010000229.1:775-2297 GCA_038130205.1 Erythrobacteraceae bacterium
CTTTCTTCAGGTGCTGGGGCGCGCGCCGGATGGGCCTTGCGCAGCCAATAACGATGCGCGCCAATAGCGGTTCACGCGCGGCACGGCAAGCGGGCTGCGGATTGCGGCAGAATGATGGTTAATGGATTGGTCACCACACCATCGCGATGCTATGCGCCAGCGCTATAAGGACCCTAAGCTCATGAAGACCGTTCACGTCATTGCTCTCACCGCCTTTGCGGTGACGATTGCATCGGTGACTCCCGCCTCCGGGCGTCAGGAGAACCGCGCTGCAAACACGCCGCCCAGCGGCATGTTGCAGACGATGCCGCACGGCAATTACGAATGCGCCCTGCCCGGCAATGCAGGCGGCGCAGCCTTTGTCGTGGTCGAAGAGGAAAACTTCCGCATCTCCACCGCCTCGCAATATTCAAGCCCCGCCGGTGCTGGCACCTATCTGCTACGGGGCAAGGATCTGACCTTCACCCGCGGCCCCAAGAAGGGCGAGCGGTTTGAACGCATCGGTGACAACCAGCTGCGCAAGCTCGAGGCTGATGGCGAGGCAGGCGCGCTGCTCTGCACCCGTCGCGGAAGCTGACTATCGCGGCTATTCGCCTGCAATCACGGCGTTGAACGCCTCGATCGCGGCAACCTCGTCGCCCGACCAGACCCCGCCCGAGACGGCGAGGAAGTCCACGCCCGCTTCGACCAGCGGTTTGCAGTTTTCAGGCGTAATGCCGCCGATGGCGACCACCGGAATTTCGAAAATCTGCACCCACCATTCAATAAGATCGAGGGTCGGTCGCTCGGCTTCGCCCCTATCCTGAACGGTATCCTTCGTGCTGCTTTCGAAAAAGGCGCCGAAAGCGACATAGTCCGCGCCCGCCTCGCCCGCTTCCATCGCCATGTGGCGCGAACCATGGCAGGTCACGCCGATCTGCATATCGCGGCCCAGTTCCTCGCGCGCTTCGGCAGGATCGCCGTCGTCCTGCCCCAGATGCACGCCGTCGGCCTTGATCCGCTTGGCAAGTGCAACGCTGTCGTTGACGATGAAGGCAACGTCATGCGCTGCGCAAATCGCCTGCAGCGGTTCGGCAAGTTTCGCCGCCTCGTGCTGATCGACGTTCTTCACGCGGAACTGGAAAGCGGCGACAAGCCCCTTCCCCGCTTCGAGCGCCCGTTCGAGCCGTGCAGGAAAATCGCCGCTGACGTCGAGCGGGGAGATCAGGTAAAGTTGTGTGTCGGTCATCGGCGCTTTCGCTAATGCTTCGCGCACCGCATGTCACCTGTTCAGATGCGCGAAAGCGGGTGCGGCGCAATCTCGCGGGCATGATCCGCACACTCCCCCTCGCCGCCGTACTTGGCGCTTTGTCGCTCTCTTCCTGCGCCGACATTCCCGACGCACCCATCGTTGCCAGCATTCCGTTGCCCGAAGGAACGCCGGTCGCGCTGATGCAGCCGGTGCAGGTCGGCGATCTGGTGGTGACCGCACGCGAAGTGGTCGAGGACAGCCGCTGCCCGATCAACGCGATCTGCGTGGACC
>JAYPMZ010000230.1:0-2295 GCA_038130205.1 Erythrobacteraceae bacterium
GCTCTATGGCAGCCTTGGCAGCGTCGCGCGGCGTGTCCATGAGCCCGATCGCTCCAAGGTCCCGCTCGCCCTTGCGCACAACCATCGTCGTGCGCCCCTGCTCGCGAAGGCGCTCGATCGCCGCCGCCATCTCGGTCGATAGATCGGCGATCCCGTCCCGGCCGAACATCTCGGCCTTCCCGATCCGCACAACCTCACCGTCAATCCGAGCCTGCACGCCGCGTCCGGTGAGACTTTGAAGGTCGTGAGCGGTCGGTGTGGGTGTTTCGTCGAGAAATTGCCGACCATCCCGCGCGATCGCCTTCGCGAGAGGGTGGTCGCTGAGACTCTCGACGGCCACGGCAATCATCATGAGTTCGTCGTCGCTCACTCCGGTTGCGGGCACGATGTCGGTGATGCGCGGCCGGCCCTCCGTGAGCGTCCCGGTCTTGTCGAAGGCAAGCGCGGTCAGCGAGCCGAGATTTTCGAGTGGCCCGCCGCCCTTGACGAGGACGCCGCCGCGCGCGGCGCGCGCAACCCCCGAAAGAACGGCGCTCGGGGTCGCGATGGCGAGCGCACAGGGGCTCGCGGCGACCAGTACGGCCATTGCGCGATAAAAGCTGTCGCGGAAGGGCTCATCGACCACGACCCAGGCGAAGAGCAGGACAAAGACCAGCGCGAGCACGCTCGGCACGAAGATGCGCTCGAAGCGGTCGGTGAAGCGCTGAGTGGGCGACTTTTGCGTCTCGGCCTCGCTCACCATCTTCACGACCTTGGCAAGGGTCGTGTCAGCTGAAAGACGGGTCCGGCACGCTCTCTCCGGTGACCGGGGCTTGGTCGACCGCAGTGCGGCCAACCACGACGAAGCCGTCAGCGGGAAGTCGCTCGTTGGGCTTGACGATGACCGTGTCTCCGATCTGAAGAAGGTCGACCGAGATTTCCCGAGTGCTGCCATCGGCGCCCTTCACGACCGCTGTCCGCGGCGCGAGTTCGGCCAGCGCCTCGATCGCACGCTTCGCCCGACCCATGGCATAATGTTCCAGCGCGTGGCCAAGGCTGAAGAGGAAGAGAAGCAGTGCACCCTCGGCCCAGGCGCCGAGCGCCGCGGCACCCGCGGCAGCCACGAGCATCAGCGTGTCGATCTCGAAGCGCTTGAGCTTCAGATTCTCGATCGCCTCGCGAACGGTGAACCACCCGCCGAAGCCATAAGCGGCGATATAGCAGGCAAAGGCTAGCCATTCAGGCGCCGCCGTGAGCTTCTCGATCGCATAACCGGTACCAAGGACAAGCCCGCAGAGCAGGGCGAAGATGAGCTCGGTCCGTTCGCCGAAAATGCCGCCATGCTCATGGCTAGGATCGCCGTCTTCGCCATGCTTGTGGTCGGCGGACCCGTGATCCGGTCCGTGCACATGATCGGAGCCATGGTCGTGCTCGGCCGCGTGTTGCGACGGCCCACGTCCGGCAGGTGCCGCGGCCGTGGCAGCAGAGGATTTTTGCGAGACGCCCATATCGGCCAGTGCCTTCCTGATGAGGTCGATCGACGTCTGCGAGCGCTTGAACTCGACGCGCATGGTGCCGGCCGCGCTCACCTCGGCCTCGATGACGCCGGGGACCTTGCGGAGACGGTCGCTGATCGTCCGGGCGCGCCGAGCGTGACCGACACCTTCGAGATCGTCCCATAGTAGATGCTGATATTGCTCGGTGAGTTCGGCTCCGGCGCTTCGGGCTAGCTGGCGGACGCGCTCAAGCGGCAAGATGTCGGGGCGATAATGAATGCACAGCTGCGGTGGCGAGCCGTCGCTTGTGCGAACCACATGGACTTTGTCGACGCCCTCGCGCCCTTCGAGGTCACTAATCAGCCGAGCGACGCAGCGGTCGGCGTCGCTATCTACCTCTGGCAGGAGCAGAGGGATATCAAGCTTCACCTGGTCAGTCATAACGCCATCCTCTTCTGCCGCCGTAGGCGACTGGGCTCCGATCGGGCCCAGCGTGCTGGAAAGGGTGAGGTGCGGGGGGAATGCAAACTGCGATCTCCTCCCGCACCTCCTTGACCGCCAGCCCTCGACCGGGTGGCGGGGGGCAAGAGCCAAGGGCTCAAGGCGGTCAAGTGTTCAGATGTTCTCATCCGTGCCTACCGCTCGGCCGCGCATAGCGGGACTGCACGCTGCGCTTGCGAAAATGCCGCTCAAGCGCCTCGTTCGACCGCGTCAGGAAAATGCGGCAGGCGCGCCGAAAAAAGGGGTAGCCGAGCCAGGAGAAGAGGCCGCTGCACGACAGGCGGTGCGTGACCTCGACGCCCTGCCCCAGTTTTTCGAG
>JAYPMZ010000231.1:0-1362 GCA_038130205.1 Erythrobacteraceae bacterium
GCGCAACTCTGCGGTAGCCATTCAAGGTCCTCGACCTTGGCCCGTGTCAGCGTCAGGCAGTCGGGAACGTGACGGCGGCGATGCTTGTAATCGCCGCAGCGCGCGGTCGTAAGGTCGAGCAGGCGGCACGCGACATTGGTCGGATAGATGCGGCCACTATCCTCGTCCTCCAGCTTGTGCAGGCAGCATTTGCCGCAACCGTCGCACAAAGCCTCCCATTGACCCGCGTCGAGGCTGGCGAGCGGCGCTTCCCAAAAGGGCTGCGCCTCACGGTTCATTATTTGACCCACTTCGCGAGTTCGGCAGCGACCTTGTCGGGCGCCCCTTCGTCGACATCGGTCGAAGGATCGTCGAGCGGCAGCAGCGCGAGCGGCTTGCCCTCGGGATCCATCAGAAAGGCGAGCTGGCTGTGCGCCATCAGATAGCGGTCGGGCGCCGATCCCGGCACCTTGTTATAGGTGACGGCAAAGGCTTTCGCGACACTCGCGATCTGTTCGGGAGTGCCGGTGAGGCCGAGCAGGCGCGGGTGATAGCGGGTGACGAAGGGCTTCAAGGCCTCGGGCGTATCGCGTTCGGGATCGACGGTGATAAACAGCGGCGCGACCTTGGCGCCGCGCGCGGCGTCGGTCTTTTCGAACTGCGACAGGCCGCGCATCAGCTTTTGCAGGTCGACCGGGCAGATGTCGGGACAGAAGCTGTAACCGAAATAGACGAGGCGATATTTGCCGGCGAAGTCGGTGTCGCGGACTGTTTTGCCGTTCTGGTCGGTCAGCGTGAAGGCGCCGCCGATCCGCGCGCCCTCGAGCGGTGGTTTCGCGGGGGCACTGTCGCCCGCGCTATTGCATCCTGCCAGCGCAGCGCCGAAAGCGAGGATCAGGCTTGCACGGACAAGCCTTTGTCCCATATTTGCGATATTCTTCATGTGGCCAGCCTTGGTCGGCTAGCTGTCGAAAATCAACCATTGTCGTCGCGGCGCGCGACGGACAAATTGCCTCAGGGGTCGCCCGATCATGTTTCGTCGCGCGGAATTCCGCCTCGCCTCTTGTCTCCTCATGCTGTTCGCGGTCGCGGGGATCGTCCATCCCGCACAGGCGCAGTTCCGCGGCGGCTACGCTTTTTTGCAGGCGGTCGACAATCGCGACGGGACCAAGGCTACCGAGGCGCTGAAGGACGATCCGTCGTTCGTCAACACGCGCAATCCCGACACCGGGGAAACCGCGCTGATCATCGTCGCCAAGCGGCGCGATATCAGCTGGCTGCGCTTCCTGCTCGCGAAGGGCGCTGATCCGTCGATCGGCGATCGTCAGGGCGTCACCCCCTTGATGCACACGGCGCTCATCAACTTCACCGACGGCGCCGAAG
>JAYPMZ010000231.1:1372-2289 GCA_038130205.1 Erythrobacteraceae bacterium
CCCGACACAGCAGACCATATCGCGGGCATGTCGGCGCGCGATTATGCCAAACGCGACGACCGCAGCGGCCAGATACTCGCGCTGCTCGAAGCCAAGGCGGATGCGCCCGTACGCGAATTCGGCCCGACCTTCGGCCCGGAATGATCAAAGCAATGTGATAGCCCGGTTGACAATCACATTATAGTGTGAGACACGGCAATTATGTCCACACAGCTCATCGATCGTATCCGCGCCATCGTCGAAGAGGGGACCATGTCCCGCTCGGGTCTCGCACGCGCCGCGGGTCTTCACGCCAACAGTCTGCGCGACCTCGACTCGCCCGGCTGGAACCCCACCGCCGAAACGCTGCGCAAGCTCGAAAACTGGCTTGCGAACGGCAGCGACCTGTCACCGATGGCGAGCCCCGAAGAAATTATCGCCGAGGCGCGTAACGGCCGCATGTTCATCCTCGTCGACGATGAGGATCGCGAAAATGAGGGCGATCTGGTCATCCCGGCGCAGATGGCGACCCCCGACGCGATCAACTTCATGGCGACGCACGGCCGCGGTCTGATCTGCCTGACGCTGACCAAGGCGCGCGTCGATACGCTCGGGCTTGAATTGATGAGCCGCCAGAACGGCACGCGGCACGAAACCGCCTTCACCACCTCGATCGAGGCGCGCGAAGGCGTTACCACCGGCATTTCGGCGGGCGACCGCGCGCGCACTGTTGCCGTGGCAATCGACGCGGGCAAGAGCCGCGACGACATCGTCACCCCGGGCCATATCTTTCCGCTGATCGCGCGCGACGGCGGCGTGCTCGTGCGCGCCGGCCATACCGAAGCGTCGGTCGATATCGCGCGCCTCGCGGGGCTCAATCCCTCGGGCGTGATCTGCGAGATCATGAA
The DNA here is from genome assembly GCA_038130205.1 of Erythrobacteraceae bacterium. Taxonomy (GTDB): domain Bacteria; phylum Pseudomonadota; class Alphaproteobacteria; order Sphingomonadales; family Sphingomonadaceae; genus Erythrobacter. The sequence continues at coordinate 2,260 of JAYPMZ010000231.1, forward strand.
CGACGACGGCACGATGGCGCGGCTCGACGA
>JAYPMZ010000232.1:0-2284 GCA_038130205.1 Erythrobacteraceae bacterium
ACCGATTGGGATATGCCCGAGATGGACGGGCTCGAATTCGTCAAACAATTGCGCGTAAAGCTGTTCGCGGGTGATCTCGGCTGCCAGCAGGCGCTCCGATGCGTCCGAGACTTGGTCCTCGGGATACATCCACACGCCCACGGGCATCAGCTTGGCGAGCGCTTCTTTCATTTCCGGCACACCGTCGCCGGTGAGCGCGGAGACGAAGAACACCTCTTCGAATTCGATCCGCCCGTTGAGTTCCTGCGCCAGCTGGAGCAGCGGCTCTTTCTTGGCTTTGTCGACCTTATTGAGCACGAGGATCTTGCGCTCGGGACGTTGGCTGAGCGCTTCGAGCAGCGGCTCCAACTCGTGCCGGCGCTGTTTGATCGGATCGACGATCAGCAGCACCGCATCGGCGCTTTCCGCGCCTTCCCATGCCGCGCTGACCATCGCACGGTCGAGCCGCCGCTTGGGCGAGAAGATACCGGGCGTATCAACGAGGATCATCTGCACATTGGCAAACAGCGCAATCCCCAGCATCCGGGCGCGGGTGGTCTGCGCCTTGGCCGATGTGATCGCGACCTTCTGCCCGACCAGCTGGTTGACCAGAGTGGATTTGCCCGCATTGGGCGCGCCGATAACGGCGACAACGCCGCAATTGGTGTTGGCTTCTATGGGGGTCACCCGAATGTCTCCAGAAATGCTTGTGCGGCGAGCCGTTCGGCCTCGCCTTTGCTCGAGGCGATGGCTTCCGCCTCGCCAACCTTGTGAATGCTTACCCGCACGGTGAAGCGCGCCGCGTGATCGGGCCCGCTCCTATCAATTATTTCATATTGCGGCATGGCGCGGCGATTGCCTGCGGCCCATTCCTGTAACGCGCTCTTGGGATGTTTCGCCTTGCCCGCATCGCCCGAAAGCTGGCCTTCCCACAGCTTGAAGATGACAACGCGCGTGTCGTCATAGCCATTGTCGAGGAAGCTCGCGCCCAGCAGCGCCTCCATCACATCGCCGAGAATGTTGTCACTATCCGCGCCGCCATCCTCGCGCGCCTGTTTGCCGAGGCGAATGTGGTCGGACAGGGCGATACTGCGCGCGATCCGCGCACAGGTCGCACCGCTCACCAGCGCGTTCAAACGCTGTGAAAGCTGGCCTTCGGCGCGGTCAGAGGAGCGGTAGAGCCAGCTTGCCACCGAAAGCCCCAGCACGCGGTCGCCGAGAAATTCGAGCCGCTGGTAATCGGCGGCCGGTGCGCTGCCGCGTGAACCGGATGCAGCGGAGTTGAAGCTGCCGTGCGTGAGCGCTTCGAGCCAGACGGCCTCGTTCTTGACTGTAAAGCCGGTCGCGTTGAGCCAGTCGCGGGTTTCGGGAGAAAGTTCGCTCACAACCCGCCTCCGATCCGGCTCCAGCGCGCGGCGGTGAACCATGTCCACGGTTTGACCCATTCGGCGCTGCCGTCGGTTGACCAGATGATAAAAGCCGCGCGGCCGACCAGATTGTCCTGCGGTACGATCCCCACCGCATCGCCCGCACGCGCCTCGAACCGGCTGTCGCGTGAATTGTCGCGGTTGTCGCCCATCACGAACATGTGCCCTTCGGGAATGATCGTTGCCGGATAGGTGTCCGACGGGGTGAAGCCGAAGTCGAGCACCTCATAGCTGCGCCCGCCCGGGAGCATTTCACGGAATCTCTTGTAGCGGCACACAGCGACACCTTCGGCATTGGTCGTTTCTTCTCCGCCCCATGCGCAGCTGGTGTTGACCGAGAGCGGTATCTCGAAATCGGCCATCGCCTCGCGCTGCACAGGCTCGCCGTTGAGAATGATCTGACCGTTCTCCACGGCCACCGAGTCGCCGGGCAGGCCGATGACGCGCTTGATATAGTCGGTCTCGTCGATCGGATGTTTGAAGATCACCGTATCGCCGCGCTCGGGCTGACCGGCGAGGATGCGTCCCGGAATGAGCGGTGCGTTGAAAGGCAGCGAGTAATTCGAAAAGCCGTAGGGCCATTTTGCGGCGAGCAGATAGTCGCCGTTCATCAGCCGCGGCAACATGCTCTCGGAAGGAATCGAAAAGGGCGCGAACACCGCGATGCGGAAAATCAGCACCACTGCGAGCAATTTGAACAGAAACCATGCGAAACTGCCGAGCGTTTCGCGTTTCTCTTCGCCCTCGGGGCCGTTTTCGGTTGGCATTGTGGCGCTGCCGTCAGATTGCGTCTTAACATCCATCACTGCCCCCCTTACTCGTGAGCCTGTGTCCCCGCAAAGGAGAATTCCCCTATGACAGATCAAGCCGCAATCGCC
>JAYPMZ010000233.1:0-1478 GCA_038130205.1 Erythrobacteraceae bacterium
GAATCACTCCGCGACCGGATCTGCGCCGAATTCGAAGCGATCGAGGCCGAGGCGGGCAGCGACGCGCGCTTTGCCTATACGCCGTGGGATCGCGAGGCAGAGGGGCTGGCGCCCGGCGAGGGCGGCGGCGGCGTGCGCGGCGTGATGACGGGACGGGTTTTCGAAAAGGTCGGCGTCAATGTGTCGACCGTCGCTGGCCAGTTCGCCCCCGATTTCGCGGCGTCGATCCACGGCGCGGGCGAAGACCCGAGCTTTTTCGCGACGGGAATCAGCCTCGTCGCGCATATGGCGAATCCGCATGTGCCCGCGGTACATATGAACACGCGCTTCCTCGCCACGACGAAGCGCTGGTTCGGCGGCGGCGCCGACCTCAACCCGCCGATCCCCTATCAGGAGGACACCGACGCTTTCCACGCGCGGTTGCGCGCCGCCTGCGCGCCGTTCGGTCCCGACGTCTATGAACGCTATGCCAAATGGGCGGAGGATTATTTCTATATCCCGCACCGCGGCGTTCACCGCGGCGTCGGTGGCATCTTCTACGACCATCTCGAATGCGGCGACGATGCCGAATATGACCGCAATTTCCAGCTGACGCAGGCGGTCGGCGAGGCCTTTCTCGACATCTTCCCGCAGATCGTGCGCCGCCGGATGGGCCTGCCCTTCACCGAGGCCGAGCGCGAGGAGCAACTGATCTGGCGCGGGCGCTACGCCGAATTCAATCTCGTCTATGATCGCGGGACATTGTTCGGGCTCAAGACCGGAGGCAACATCGACGCCATCCTGATGAGCCTGCCACCGCTAGCGAAATGGGCCTGACGCGAAAAGGGCGCCCCGTTCCCGAAGCGCCCATTTTCCTGACAGTTTCGCGGGATCAAACGAAGACGTCTGCCGGACGCGCTCCGCCCAGTGCGCGATAAATGCCTGCGGGAACCGCGACCTGCAAATAGGCTATCGGAATGCCCATCAATAACCCTCCGACCGCAAGACCGACCAATGATCCACCGCCCGGGACGCCGCCGCCCGCAAACATCGACACGCCGACGATCATTCCCAAGATCATGAAAATGACGAGGAGCGCGACGCCGAGCAGAATGAAGTAGCCGAATATCTTCCACTGTGACGCTGCGGTCATCCGCCAGCTTTCAATTAAACCCGTCAAGACGTTGAAAGTCCGCCGATCAGCCATGACTGGCCCGGTGCAGGAAAGCCGCGACGCGAGCCACAGCAGGAAGATGAAAAACAGGAAGATGAACAGCAGGATCGAACCCGGATTGCTCGGCTCCCCGCCGCTTGCCATCGCCCTAAAAGCGCTGCCGAATATCATGAACATGATGAGCCCGAGCACAAGCGCAACGACCAATGTCAACAGCAGCACCGGCAGCGCCGCGACGAGGCCGAAGACCAATGCCGAACCGAGCGGCTCCCCGCCATTCGTAAGTCCGATTCGCCATGAGGCGAAATAGCTGCCCATCTGAAGG
>JAYPMZ010000233.1:1488-2265 GCA_038130205.1 Erythrobacteraceae bacterium
TAGTTGACCAGCGCGAGCACCATGGCGAATGCGCCCATCGCCATCAAACCGCCGCCCGTTGCCATCGTCATCGGATCGACCATAGCCGTGCCGCCGCCCAGCGCGAACTGAAGGATCAGCGGAACGACGATGCCGACGCCGATCAGCAGGATCGCGTGATTGGCGCCCTGACCGCTGAAAAAGCCGGTTGCATAGGACCAGGCTTGACTGATGCTAATCTTGTTCATCGTTCACCCCCCGTTTTTTGTGACGCTCCCTTTGATACGACCCGATATTTACGCAAATACGCCCCCGTCGGCGCGAAGCGCCAGTTGGCGATAGGCGGCGGCCGATACTGCGATCGACACCAGGCTGCCGATCGCGCCGAAGGCCGCCTCGACGAAGCCGCCCATCATGCGGCCGATGCCCGGTTCGCTGCCGAAGATCACCGAGACGATTCCGCCGATGATCAGCGCCGCGATCACGATCACGAGGCCGACGAGGAACAGGAAGAAGAATACCGCCCAGCCGTTGTTCCGGGTGAGTTCCCAGCTCACACGGATCGCCTCGAACGGATTATAGATGCGGCGGTCGGCGATCGCCGCCGATACGAGGGCAAAGCGTCCGATCAGGTAGAGGCCCGGAACGATCAACAGGATGAAGCCGAGACCGATCGCGATTCCGCACAATATCTGCACCGCGATCATCGTCGGGAAGAGCATGAGGCCGAAGGTCAGCGCCTCGCCGACACTGACCCCGGCGCGCGAGAGCCAGAGCCGCAGGATCGCCACCGTGCCG
>JAYPMZ010000234.1:0-470 GCA_038130205.1 Erythrobacteraceae bacterium
CTCGCGCACCTTGTCGGCCGAGTTGCCGACGGCATCGACCGCCTCGCGAAGCTGCGCCTCGCTGACGCCCAGCGCCTCGGTCCAGTCGCGGATTTCATAATCTTCGCTAAGGCTGATGCGGTCGCGGTCCGGGGTTCCCACGCTCTTCTTGTCGTCTGCCATGATCATTCTCCTTGCGCGGGCGTCGACACGCGTCGCGTTCGCGAAACGGAACGCCGGCGGCGGTGTTGCAGCTTTTGATCCAGGTTAGCGAAAATGCGGGCCCCGCGGCATCGCGCGCGGCCGTCTCCCCTTTGTCTTAACCTGCGTCAATTGCGCGATATTCGGCGGAACGCGGCGCGCGGCGCGCGGCTTTCCTCTATCGGAACGGCAAGCTCCGGCTCGCCCTCCGATCCGCGGCGGGCGGAGGTCCTCACAACCCGCCATCGAAGGAGAAACGAAATGGCCGGCAACAACCAAAATCGCGAGCG
>JAYPMZ010000234.1:480-2259 GCA_038130205.1 Erythrobacteraceae bacterium
AACAGCAAAAACAGGGCGGCCAGGGCGGCGGCAACAAGGAACGCGAACGCGAGCGGCAGCGCGAGCGCGAATAGCTTTTGGCGGGCCGCCCTTCCGGGGCGGCCCTTCCCTTTTTGAAAGCCCTTTATGCCCGACGATGGATCGCCAGCCCCCCTCGATTTCGACAAACCCCATGTCGAGCTGATCGGCGAACTTACCGAAGATCGCGCGGTCGATTTCATCAAACGATTGCAGGACGTCGCCGAAGGAACGGAGCCCTTGCTCATTTCGGTCACCACGGTCGGCGGCGATGCCGACCTCGCGCGGCGCATCCTCCTCGAACTTTCGCGTCTGCGCCAACGGTCGGCGCGGCGGATCGCCTTTATCGGCAAGACTCAATGCTATTCCGCTGGCGTGTCGATCATGTCGGCCTTCCCCGTCGCCGACCGCTATCTGACCGGCGACTGCTGGCTCCTCATCCATTGCCGCCAGCTCGACAAGAAGGTCGAGATATCGGGGCCGATGCGCGAAAGCCTTCCCTATGTCGAGGCCGTCGCCGCGCAGATCCGCGTCGGAAAACAGCTCGAGGACGAAACCTTCACGCGGCTGATCGAGGGCAGCGACATCGGCTTCGACGAGATCGCCGGAAAGGCGCCGAGCAATTGGTATCTGTCGGCGAGCGAGGCGTTGGAACGCCGGCTCGTCGCAGGCGTCGTCTGAACAGCCGCTCGCGGCGCTAATCCCCGGAGGCACATATGGCGACCAAGCCCGACTGCAATCAGAACCCACCCGTCACGCCCACGCTGCTTGCGCTCCGCGATGCACTTGGCCCGGACGGAAAGCGCCTCGACCTGTTCGAGGTCGGCGATCTCTCGATCGAATTGCGGACCGGAAACGACGCGCTCTGGGCGGTGATCCGGCGTTCGGGCAAGGGAGGGCTGGCGATGCGCGCGGCGACGATCGCGGGCGACACGCGCATCGAACGGCTCGCCGCCGAACCCGGCGAGACCGCTCGGATCAAGGCGGTGAGCGCGCTCGGCGAGCATATCGTCGTCCTTCAGTGCCGCACCGCGGCGCTGACCTCGATCCGTATATTGACCAGCTTCACCCCCGCCGCCCCGACCGCGCTGCCTTTCGTTCCGCGCGATCTCTACCCGCTCGGCCCCGGCGACGATCCCCTTCGTGCCAAGGGAAAGATCGAGGCGTCGCAGCGCGGGCTCAACGCCGGCCTGCTCTATTTCCAGATCGAGCGGCCGGCGTTCGGCAACATCTTCTACCTCCAAAATCTGACCGCGCTCGGCGACTATTGCCGCGCGACCGATACGAAACCCGACGCGGTCGTGGGCGGGACCTGGCCCGAGATCGGCTTTCTGCTGCCGACCCCGTCGCAGCACGGGCAGCCCGATCCGAAGCCGCTCGATCCGGGCGAAGAAATGATCCTGTCGGATGCGATCATCGTGCTGCGCCCCGACCTTCCGAGCGACGAGCGCGACAGCGCGCGCCATTTCCTCCAGATGCTCGGCACCGCCTATCAGGCGCTCGATCTGCCGCCGGTCGAATATCGCGACTGGATGGGGCGCGCCGAACGAACGCTCCGCGATCTCGACAAGGCGCCCGAGGCGACGACCCGCCACTATGGGCACCGCTATATCCACCCCTATACCGCCGCCGAATATCCCGATGCCATGGTTCAGATGTCGATCGTCGCGGCGCTCCACGATTGGGGCGCCTGCCACGGCCAGGCGCATACGCTCGTCGCCGACATCCTCGCGGGCATGGGACGCTTCTAGGTCTCGATAG
>JAYPMZ010000235.1:0-2219 GCA_038130205.1 Erythrobacteraceae bacterium
TCCGACCACGCTCAAGGAAATGGTCGACACCAATCACGACTACCGGAGTGAGTGGTAAGCCATGGAAGCCGCCGTCTCGATCATCGCCGCGCTCGTACTCGCCTTCATCGCCTATAAGGTGCTGATGGGGCTGGTGCGCGTGGGTGTGATCGTGCTGATCCTCGCCGTGCTTGCCGGACTGTGGCAGCAGGGGGTGATCGCATGAACGGCGGAATTCTCGCATTGATGCTCGGCGGCCTCATCGGTTTTGGCGCGGGCGCATATCTCGCGGCCACGGGAGAACGTCCGCTTGGCATCGCGCTGATGGCGATGGGCCTCATGTTTCAAGTTTTGACCTTGCGCCAGCTCAAACTCGCCAAGGGCCGTAACGCAGGAGACGGGCAATGAACGTGCTCCTCAAACGCAAGATCGCCCGCCGCGCGGTTGGCCTCGGCAGTCTCGGGCTGATCGTGGGCGGCGTGCTGATCTGGCATGGCGAGGCCAATGTCGGTGACACGCTGATGGTGATCGGCGGGATCACCCTGCTTATTGCTGCAATGGTGCTGGCGGGAACGCCCACCGGAGACGAAACGCCGAGCGCGTCCGAAGAAAGGAACTCGCACTGATGCTTGCCGATAAGGACCGCATCTTTACCAATGTCTATGGTTTCCAGGACTGGGGCCTCAAGGCTGCGCAGAAGCGCGGCGATTGGGACGGCACCAAGGCGCTGATTGCGCGTGGTCAGGATGCCATCATTGACGAAATCAAGGCCAGCGGACTGCGCGGGCGGGGCGGGGCAGGCTTCCCGACGGGCCTGAAGTGGTCGTTCATGCCCAAGGAATCGAAGGACGGCCGTCCGAGCTTCCTCGTCATCAACGCCGACGAATCCGAGCCCGGTTCTTGCAAGGACCGCGAGATCATCCGTCACGACCCGCACAAGCTGGTCGAAGGCGCGCTGGTTGCCGGTTACGCGATGCGTGCGCGCGCGGCCTATATCTACATTCGCGGCGAGTATATCCGCGAGGCCGAAACGCTGCAGAAGGCAATCGACGAAGCCTATGACGCAGGGCTGATTGGCAAGAACGCGAGCGGCTCGGGCTACGATTTCGACGTGTTCATGCACCGCGGCGCGGGCGCTTACATTTGCGGCGAAGAAACCGCGATGATCGAAAGCCTCGAAGGCAAGAAGGGCCAGCCACGCCTCAAGCCGCCATTCCCGGCAGGCGCGGGCCTTTATGGCTGCCCGACCACCGTCAACAACGTAGAATCGATTGCGGTCGTCCCGACGATCCTGCGACGCGGAGGCGACTGGTTCGCGAGCTTCGGTCGCGAGAACAACAAGGGCACCAAGCTGTTCCAGATCAGCGGGCATGTGAACAAACCCTGCGTGGTCGAAGAATCGCTGAGCATTCCGTTCAGCGAGCTGATCGAGAAGCACTGCGGCGGTATTCGCGGCGGCAAGGACAATCTGCTTGCGGTTATTCCCGGCGGCTCCTCGGTTCCGCTGGTTCCGGCCGAGCAGATCTGGGACGCGCCGATGGATTTCGACGGGCTCAAGGACTTGGGCTCGGGGCTCGGCACCGCAGGCGTGATCGTGATGGACAAGTCCACCGACATCGTCCGCGCGATCAGTCGCCTGTCCTATTTCTACAAGCATGAATCCTGCGGCCAGTGCACCCCCTGCCGTGAAGGCACTGGCTGGATGTGGCGCGTCATGGAACGCCTGCGCACCGGCGATGCAGCAATCGAGGAAATCGACATGCTGCACGAAGTCACCAAGCAGGTCGAAGGCCACACCATCTGCGCACTCGGCGATGCAGCCGCGTGGCCGATCCAGGGCCTCATCCGCCATTTCCGCCCCGAGCTTGAGCGTCGGATCGAAGAACACAATGCTAAATTCGCAGAGGCAGCCGAATAATGCCTAAGGTCATCGTAGACGGCGAAGAAATCGAAGTACCCAACGGGGCAACCGTCCTTCAAGCGTGTGAGCTTGCCGGGAAAGAAATCCCGCGTTTCTGCTATCACGAGCGGCTGAGCATTGCGGGCAATTGCCGCATGTGTCTGGTCGAAGTGAAGCCCGGACCGCCGAAGCCGCAGGCTTCGTGTGCGCTCCCCACCAGCGAAGGTCAGGAAATCCGCACCGACACGCCGATGGTAAAGAAGGCGCGTGAAGGGGTGATGGAGTTTCTCCTCATCAACCATCCGCTCGATTGCCCGATTTGCGATCAGGGCGGCGAATG
>JAYPMZ010000236.1:0-2212 GCA_038130205.1 Erythrobacteraceae bacterium
GTGCAACACTGGCCCGTACATCGTCTTCTTCGACTTCGATGAATCGGTCATCACGAGCGACGCTGCGACGATCCTGGACAACGCGGTTACGGCTTACGCGAACTGCGGTACTGCGGCAGTCATGCTCGCAGGTCACACCGACCGTGCAGGCAGCGTGACCTACAACATGGGTCTCGCAGAGCGTCGTAACGCTTCGGTCCGTTCGTACCTGGCCGGCCGCGGTATTCCTGACGGCCGCATCAGCAGCGAAGCGTTCGGCGAATCGCAGCCGCGCGTTCCGACCGCAGACGGTGTTCGCGAACTGCAGAACCGTCGTGTCGAAGTGACCTACGGCCCGGGTTCGGGCATGTAAGTTCTCGCTTCAGCGAAACAAAAAAAAGGGGCCGGAGAAATCCGGCCCCTTTTTTGTGCCTGGTGTGAATAGCCACTCCCTCAAGTGGGCGGAGAGAGAGTCACGCGCAGTGGTCTACCAGCCACGGTACTGGCAGAAGCTGATCTTGGTGTGGGAGAGCTGCGAGGCAGAACCGAAAGCCGGTAAGAGATCGAGCGGCGCTTCAGACAACTCGTCATTCGTGAAGCGGATATGCCGCAGGGTCTGGATACGCTTGACACAGCAAGCCTATCCAGACCCGGACGCTAATGCGATAAGATCAGATCTTCGGCTCTCCGGCAGCTTCAGCGCGTTCTACCACGGTGCTGTTTGCCTTGGGCACAAGCGCGATCGCAGCGATCAATAGAGCCAGCCCGATCGGCGTGATCCAAAGCGTCGACAAAACGCCGACGCTCAAATTCCCGTCGTTCTGCGCTGAGACATAACCGGCCATATACGGCCCCAAAGCGAGCCCGACCAACGTGGTCGCCAAGAAGAAGGTTGCGGTCGCAGTGCCGCGCATTCTCGGCAGAACGAGAGCCTGACTGGTCGCCGCAGCAGCTCCCAAGGCTGAAGCCGCCAGTGCGCCCACCACCACGTTGAGAATGCAGAAAAGCACGAAACTGTCGGTCGTATATTGAACCACGGCAAAGGGAATCGGGCTCAGCAAGCCGAACAGCACCACCCAGATGCGGCCAGACTGGTAACGTGCGAATAGCGCGTCTGCCATCCGGCCTCCCAAGATGACGCCGAGGAAACCACCAACCGCGCCGCCACCGCCGAGCCAAAAGCCAAGCGAGCCCTTCGACAACTCGAAGATGCGTTCGGCATAGGGCGCTCCCCAATACGATGCCGAATAGGCCATAAAGGCAACGGTGCCGTAGCCGAGAATGGTGCACAGGAAAGCAGGCGAGCCCCAGGTCAACGCGAAAGTGGGATAGTCACGTGCTCGCAGAGCGCTGGCCCAGCAGAACACTGAATAATACCCGATCGCGAGCAGCAGCCATTGGTCGGTGATCTCAGGGAGTTGAATGCCAAGAGCCCCGCCGAGACTGGCGATGATCACGCCCTGGCCGGACTCCAATCCAACAGTGACCAAGTTCGCAAGAACCAGTGCAAGAATGAAAACGACGACATTGATCGCGAGTGCACCCATTCCGCGAGCCGCTGCGCCAAAGAAGGTGAAGCCCGGTATCACGGTATAGAGTTCACGGACAAAACCACTGAACGGACGCGGATCCTCGGAGGTAGTCAGACCGTCGATGGCTCCGCGGACAGGCTCACGCAGAGAGAGCACCCAGATAGCAAGCAACAAACCGGGGACGCCAACTGCGATAAATGCAGCCTGCCAGCCGGCGAGTCCTAATGGACCGCCTTCTGGAAATGCCTGATTCCAATTGTCGACGATAACCCCGCCAATAGCGAGGGAGATGCCTCCACCGATATAAATCCCCGAGCTGTAGATCGCGAGTGCCGTGGCCCGGATTCGAGCCGGAAACCAGTCAGAGATGAGCGAGTAGGCTGAAGGACTTGCAGTCGCCTCCCCGACGCCAACGCCGATGCGTGCTACCGTCAACGTACCGGCATCACGGGCGAAACCGGAAAACGCCGTCATCGCAGACCACAAGGCTAGCCCGAGAGTCATCAAACGCACGCGCTTCCAGCTATCCGCCAGCTTCCCGAGTGGAATGCCGAAAAGCGCATAGAAAATCGCGAATGCCGTCCCGTAGAGGAAGCCTAGATAGGCATCGTCAACGCCAAGGTCCTGTTTGATATCGTTCGCCAGAATCGAAAGGATTTGGCGATCAATAAAGTTCAATGTGTAAACCAGCACCAATACGC
>JAYPMZ010000237.1:0-386 GCA_038130205.1 Erythrobacteraceae bacterium
CTATCAACTGGTCGACCGGACCACGCGCGCGCAGCAGGAACGGCTGACCTCGGCGCATATCTTCGCCTGATTTATCGTATTGCAACACTAACACAGCTCTGCTAAAAGCGCCTTGGGGCAAGGGGATCGGACGAAAAGGACGACCCCGATGTATAGTGAAACCGACCTGCAAGCCGCGGTCGATGCGAAAGTACTGACGCCGGAGGCCGCGCAGGCTTTCCGCTCGCATATCGCATCAGTGCGCGCCGCCCCCGGTGCCGACGAGGAATCATTCCGCCTCATCACCGGCTTCAACGATATTTTCGTCAGCATCGCGGCGGTCATCCTGCTCATCGCGGTCGGCTGGATCGGCGCGCTGACGGCCGATCTCGTCGTCAACAAGCCGC
>JAYPMZ010000237.1:396-2185 GCA_038130205.1 Erythrobacteraceae bacterium
GTTGCTCGCCGAATATTTCACCCGCAAACGCCGTATGGCGCTCCCCAGCATCGTGCTCGTGCTCGCCTTTTCGGGTGGCGTCTTCGCGACGATGGTCGGCGTCCTCGTTCGGCATGGCGAGGCTATTTTCGGGCACAGCCCCAGCGAGACCGTTGGCGCGATCCTGATCGGCGCGATGGCGCTGATCACCGCCGCGGCGACCTGGGCGCACTGGAAGCGGTTCATGGTGCCGATCACCGTCGCCGCCGGCACCGCCGCGCTCGCCGCCACCGCAGTGGCGCTCGTGCTCGCGATCACCGGAATGCCCAGCCCCGACGGTACGCTGCCGATGGTGCTCGTGCTCATCGCCGGGCTCGGCGTCTTCACGCTCGCCATGTGGTGGGATCGCAGCGACCGGGTGCGCCAGACGCGGCGCAGCGACGTCGCCTTCTGGCTCCACCTGCTCGCCGCGCCGATGATCGCGCATCCGATCTTTCATCTGCTCGGCGTCACCGATGGCGGCAAAATCGGCAGCGGCGCCGCGGTGCTGGTGATCGGCGTGTATATTCTGTTCGGGCTGATCGCGCTAGCGATCGACCGCCGCGCGCTGCTCGTATCGGCGCTCGCCTATGTGCTCTTCGCGATGACGCAGTTGTTCCGCACCTTTGGCGCGGTCGAGCTCAACGTCGCGCTGACCGCCTTCGTCATCGGATCGGCGCTGCTGCTGCTCTCGGCCTTCTGGCAGAATGCGCGCGCGGTCGTCGTCGGCGTCCTGCCCGACGATCTGGCGAACCAGTTGCCCGCGACGATCCGCACCGCCAGCGTCGCGGCGCAGGGATAGCAAGCCCGGCCGCAGGAGCCGGTTTTCAGGGGCCCCGGCCGAGCGCCGGGGCCCTTTTTCATTACCGCCGTTCCATTCGCGGGATGCCGCGAAACGATTCGCCCCCTTGCCTGAACGGCGAGGCACGGTAAGAGAGGCGCGGATCCGCAGGGCCGAGCATTCTGTGGACCGCTTTCGCCTGGTCTCCATGGCAAGGCGTCGCTGCATTTCGCAACACGGCGCGGACGGGCGGGTCCGGGCCAAGGAATTAAGCCACTCTCCCAGGTGAAGCGATGACACCGCCGAACATATTGATGGTGGAGGATGATCCTCCGATCCGAACCCTGACCGCACGCGCGCTGCAGGAACATGGTTATATCGTCCGCACCGCGGGCACCGCGCCGCAGATGTGGGACGCGCTGAAGGCGGCGCCCGCCGACCTGTTGCTGCTCGACATCATGCTGCCCGGTACGTCGGGCATCGACATCTGCCGCGAAGTCCGGCGGACGAGCGACGTTCCGATCATCTTCCTGTCCGCCAAAGGGACCGAGACCGACCGGATCGTCGGCCTCGAGCTGGGCGCCGACGATTATCTCGCCAAGCCGTTCGGCGTTCGCGAACTCGTCGCGCGCGTGCGCGCCGCGAACGCGGTCTGATCCGCTTCGACGACTGGACCGCCGACCTGCCCCGGCGCCAGCTGACCTCGCCCGATGGCGCCGCGGTCGAGCTGACCGGCGCCGAATTCGACCTCTTGGTCAGCCTTTGCGACAATGCCCAGCGCGTCATCGCGCGCGAGCGGCTGATCGAATTGTCGCGCACCCGGCTCGGCGACAGTTCGGATCGCAGCATCGATGTGCTGATCAGCCGCCTGCGGCGTAAATTGTCGAATCCGGGCAAGCCGGCGCCGATCGTCACCGTCCGCGGCATCGGCTATATGCTCAACGTCCCGGTCGAGCGGCTTTGATCCTGTTCGAAAAGCGCGGGTTCGGC
>JAYPMZ010000238.1:0-280 GCA_038130205.1 Erythrobacteraceae bacterium
CGCATCGGCGTCGTCGGCCGCTTCTGCCTGCATGGCCATGCGAAGCTCGCCGAGGCGGCGCATCTTGTCGGCGCGTGCCGCGCTGAGGATCGCGGTCAAGCTCGCCGCATCGGCCTTCCGGCCGTCGTGGATCCAGACCTGACGTGTCATGATGCCGATACCTTCCTGGAGAAAGTTATGGGCCGCAGCATTCGCCTCGCAGGTGAATACGTTATCGCGCGCCCATAACTTTCTCCTGCCTTTCTGCTCTGTGGTCGCGGGCCAAAGGACCGCGGAGTAC
>JAYPMZ010000238.1:290-1151 GCA_038130205.1 Erythrobacteraceae bacterium
GCGCATGGCCGATCGCGATGATCAGCGGCTTCACCATGACCGAGTCGGCAGTTGGAAGGAGCTTGATCGTCACGCCACTCTTGCTGTGCTGAAGCGACCCAAACGTGGTTCCGTCGATGACGATCTCGGCGCTGTTGGCGTCTGCTGGCGGAGCGATCACCGCTTCGAGCGCCTTGAACACGGTCGCAGCGCTCTGAGGTCCATTGGCCGAAAGCGCGTCAATGGTGTCGCTCAACGTGTCGTGGAACTCGGGCATGTTCCAGTCGCGCATGAACGAACTTGCCTGCGCCGCGCTAATAGCGTGGCGGTCCTTGATGATACCCATCATCGCGGGGGGCAGCCGGGTGATCGCCAGCGTCCGGTTAACCGTGCTCTTATTGAGGCCGAGGGCCTCGGCGAACGCGGCCTCGGTCGGGTAGGTGCCCGGAATCGCGCGGTCGTAGAAGAGCGCCTTCTCATATTGCGACATATCGGATCGCCCTCGGTTTTCCGCATCGACGATCTTGATCGCTGCCGCATCGTCGAGATCGCGCAGATCGACCAGGATCTGCATCGGATCGTCATCGCCGCGCGTTTCGTTAATCTGCCGGATCGCCGTCAGACGGCAGGCACCGGCGATGATTTCCAGACGGTCGGGCGCGTCGGGCGCGATGCGCGCGATGGCTGGCACCTTTTGCCCGACGGATTTGAGCGAATCCATCAGGTCGAGAAAACTGCCTGAACCCAGGGCCTGGACATCGCGCGTATTGCCGGGCCAGATATTGCAAAGATCGGGACTGACCGAGAAAGGGCCGCCTTTGCTAAGTATCTTCCAGCGGGCTCGGGCGCGGGATTTTTCGTCGGCGACCGATGGAACAATGT
>JAYPMZ010000238.1:1161-1513 GCA_038130205.1 Erythrobacteraceae bacterium
CAATGTCTTCGTAATTGACATCCGTCAGGCCGGCTATGCTATCTTGTTCACTCATTTGATCCTCCATTCAAGGTTGGGGATCAAAGTCATGGACGCCGCGCTCAGACCGATTCGGCGTTGGCGGCCCTCGAGATGTTGAACACCATACAATATTCAGACCGCCAGCGACCGCAGGCGGCGATATCAGGTCGCGATGGTCAGAGTGATGTGTCTGGCTAATACAGCTGTGATCTAGCCGTAAGTGGCTGATTAGGAATGGCCCTTTCCTCGGGGAACCTGCGCGGCTCGCGGTTTCATCATTTACTGGTCGCACATGTTGCGGGATCGAAGTGCGGTGATGCGGTGGAGGTTA
>JAYPMZ010000238.1:1533-2141 GCA_038130205.1 Erythrobacteraceae bacterium
CCCTCTAGGGATCAGGACGGTCGAGAAGACGCGCGGGGTTTCCGTCATCGTCACCGCTTCGGTCACGCCCTGATATCGTCCGAGCGGCGTGTTTGCCTCGAAACGAAGGGGGTCGAGAAGCGCGTGGGGACCCTCGTTGCCCGCGGTGGCCCGGGCGAAATCCTTGTCGAACACACCCAGCGACAGCAACCAGAGCGCCGCCCGGGTCAACGAGACATGAACCTTCCAGGAGCCGCCGACCGTCGCGCGGCGATGGAGCGCGGCCATCGCCCCTGTGGCTGCCAGCCAGCCGACGAGATAGTCGTTGACGATAACGGTCGGCGGCAGCGCAGCCTTGTCCGGTGTCCCCTCGATCGACAGCATGCCGGTAACGGCGCCGGCGACCTGGTCGAAGCCCGGCCGATTTGCCCAGGGGCCATGCTCGCCATGCGTGCTGATCGAGACATGGACGATTCCGGGGCGGCGGGCGGCCGCCGTTTGGGCATCGAGGCCGATCGACGCGAGATAGCCGGGGCGGCGGTTCGCAAAAAAGATGTCGGCGCCTTCGAGCAGGCCCGCGAGCGTGGCCGATCCTGCATCGCTGCGCGGATCGAGGCGGATAGAGCGCA
>JAYPMZ010000239.1:0-2133 GCA_038130205.1 Erythrobacteraceae bacterium
CCGTTACGCCGTAAAAGCGCGGCTCGGCGGGGATGAAGGTGGGGATCCCGAAAGCACCGCCCGTATTGCCCGCGTCGAGCAGGTAATCCTCGTTGAAGGCGTTGCGGATGAAGGCTGCGATTTCGTAGCGATCATCGGCAAAGCTCACCCCTGCGCGTGCGTTCACCAGCGTCACGGCCTCTTGCGAGATCAGGTCGCTGTTGGGCACTTCGAAGAAGATCCGGCTGCGATGGGTGATGCTGGGGGTCGCAAAGAAGCGCGTGCCATTGCCCAGATCATAATCGACAGTGAAGCCGCCTGCTGCCTGAAATTCGGGCTGGAGGCGGAAGCGCGCGCCCGAGAATGCGGGCGAGAAAGCACCGTCTTCGTCGATGCCGCCGTCGATATAGCCGAAGTTGCCGAACAGTTGGAGCCAGTCGGTCACGTCCACGGCAAGCTCGGCCTCGACGCCCAGATTGCTGGCGCTGCCGGCGCTCGCGGTGATGAAGGAGCCGGTCGGATTGCCGTTCGCGTCAACCTCTGCGACCGAGACCTGGAAGTCGTCATAGACCTGGTAATAGACGCCCAGCGAACCCGATACCGGCCCGCTGGCAATCTTGAGGCCGCCTTCGTAGTTCCAGACGGTTTCTTCGGGAATGATGGTCGATCCGCCGGCATTGACCTGCACGACCGGCGAACGACGACCCTTCGACACGGTGGCGAAGACGTTTACATCGCGGCTGATCCGGTAAAGCGCGTTGAAGCGCGGCAGGACAGCATCGAAATCGTCCTCTGCGCGGATGGTCTGGCCGCCGGTATCGACCTGACCGGGGATCAGCGGCGCGCCGCTCAGCACGCTGTTCGGAATTTCAGCGAAGAAGGCCGACTCGCGCGATTCGTCGATGTAACGCACGCCCGCGGTCAGTTCGAGCGAGTCGGTGGCGAACCAGGTGACATCGGCGAACACCGAATAGGCTTCGTTGCGGCCCTGGTTTTCGAACACGGAGCTATAGGGAATGGCCTGGAAAGCGCCGCCGGTTGCAAGTCCGGTGACCGCCGAGGCAGGCACGCTGCCGTCTGCCGCAACACAGGGGATGCCGGGGATCAGCGGAGCGCCGAACAGGCTGGTGAGGCACTGCAGATAGGTCCCCTCCTCGGTTGCGAAGGGGACGTTCTGCGAGCCGTCCTCGATGAACAGGTTCCAGCCCGCACTCGCGCGAAGATTGCTGCCCGAATAGGTGAAGCGCCCTTCGTGGCTGACCTGCCAGCCCTCGGCAATTTCCGCGAATTCGAGGAACGGTGCTGCCGTCCCGTCGGCATCGAACACCTCGGCGCTGTCGAACTCGCGATAGCCGTTGACAGTGGTGAACACCCAGTCGTCGCCGAATGCGTATTCGGCGGTGAGGTTGATGTCATAGACTTCGCGGTTGAGGCCAAGCTGGTCGTCGCCCAGCGCAGCGGCGCCTGCCGGATTGCCGCCGAGATTGGCATCTTCAAAGGCGTTCGTCGGACCGCCCGGCGCGCCTGCGAAGGCAGGGAAAGTGCCGGAAATGAACGGCGTGCCGCCATTGCGCTGCTGGTCGTAAGTGCCGATCAGATCGAGGGTGAAATCGGGCGTCGGGGTGTAGCGGATCGATGCGCGCACGCCGAGCTGGTCCTGCGCGTAAAGCTCCTCTTCCTGATTGGTGCTGAGGTTTTCGACATAGCCGTCGCGCGTGCGGTATTCGAACGCCACGCGGCCTGCGAGCACATCGGACCCTGCATTGAGATAGCCGCCGATTAGCGTCTGGTCGAAATTGCCATAGCCGCCGGTGATCTCGCCCGAAAATCCTTCGCGCGGGCGGGCCGAGACGAGGCTGATCGCGCCGACTGCCGAAGCCGTGCCGAACAGCGTTGCCTGCGGGCCCTTGATGACCTCGACACGTTCGAGATCGTAGATCGCCTGATACGATCCGCGCGAACGCGAGATGTCGACGCCGTTGTAATAGAGCGTGACGCGCGGGCCCTGTTGGGCCGAGCCGCTGTCCGAGGTGATGCCGCGAATGACGACGCCGGGATTGTTTGCGCTCTGCTCCTGGATCAGCAGGCCGGGGACGTAGTTCGACAGCTCGTCGAGATCGGTCACGCCCAGCTGTTCGATCCGCTCGCCAGTGG
>JAYPMZ010000240.1:0-1531 GCA_038130205.1 Erythrobacteraceae bacterium
GTAGCCCGCCGTCCTTCGGGACGGGCCGCCGCGTCAACATACTTGGCCGAGAGGTCATGGTGCGGTGGAAGCGGGAGCACCGCTTGGGCGAGACCAATGGCATCGACCTTCGTCCAGGCCGGGCGGCGGGTTCGATGTCTATTGGAATCGCTTGCCGCCCGGCCCCGGAGTCATCATGGAAGCCCTGTTCACCTCGACCGCGGTCGTCGCGCTCGCCGAGATCGGCGACAAGACGCAGCTGCTCGCGATCCTGCTCGCGGCGCGTTTCAGGCGGCCGCTGCCGATCATTTTAGGCATATTGGTCGCGACGCTCGCCAACCATGCGCTCGCGGCGCTGCTCGGCGCGTCGGCGGCCGCCTTTCTCGACAGCCCTGTCTTCCGCTATGCGATCGGCGCTTCGTTCATCGCGATGGCGGCGTGGGCGCTGGTCCCCGATAAGTTCGACGACGACGACGACGACGCGCCGAAGCCGCGCTTCGGGGCGTTCCTGACGACACTCATCGCCTTTTTCCTCGTCGAGATGGGCGACAAGACGCAGGTGGCGACGATCGCGCTGGGCGCCCAATATCACGATGTCGTCGCGGTCACCGCGGGCACGACGCTCGGGATGATGATCGCCAATGTGCCGGCGATCTTCCTCGGACATGAGCTGCTGAAGCGTGTCGATCTCGCGAAAGTCCGCCTCGTTGCCGCCGGCCTGTTTCTCGTGATCGGCCTGTGGGTGCTCGCCCAGACCGCGGGCTGGATCGGTTAGTCCGAATTGCGCCCGGCGAGCGTGCGCTCGAAGTTCCAGCTCGACGCGCACATCGCCTCGAGACCGCGCTCGGCCTTCCAACCGAGCTCGCGCGCCGCGCGCTCGGGACTGGCGAAGCAGCTTGCGACATCGCCATCGCGGCGCGGTGCGATGCGATAGGGGATGCTCACGCCGTTCACGCGTTCGAACGCCTTGACCATGTCGAGCACCGAATAGCCCTGACCGGTGCCGAGGTTCCAGATTGCCAGCGGTTCCTCGCTCTTTGCGATGGCGCCGAGCGCAGCGACATGGCCCTCGGCGAGATCGACGACGTGGATATAATCGCGTACCCCCGTGCCGTCGGGCGTGTCATAATCGTCGCCGAACACCGACAGTTCGGCAAGTCGCCCGGCGGCGACGCGGCTGACGAAAGGCATCAGATTGTTCGGAATGCCGTTAGGATTCTCGCCGATCAGCCCGCTGTCGTGCGCGCCGACGGGGTTGAAATAGCGCAAAATCGCAATGCGCCATTCGGGATCGGCGGCGGCGACGTCGGCGAGCATCTCCTCGATCATCAGCTTCGTGCGACCATAGGGATTGGTCGCCGACGTGGGGTGACTCTCGTCGAGCGGCAGATATCGCGGCTGGCCATAGACAGTGGCGCTCGACGAGAAGACGAGCGTCTTGGTCCCGCAATCGGCCATCGCTTCGAGCAGCGAAAGGGTGCCGCGGACATTGTTGTCGTAATATTTCATGGGCTCGGCGACCGATTCGCCGACGGCCTTGAGGCCCGCGAAA
>JAYPMZ010000240.1:1541-2079 GCA_038130205.1 Erythrobacteraceae bacterium
GTCTTGCATCACCCTGCGCAGCGCGTCGCCATCACGGATGTCACCGGTGACGAGCGGAACAACATGGCCGGTGATAGCCTCGAGCCGGTCCATGACGGCGGGATCGCTGTTAGACAGATTGTCGAAGCAGATGACGCGGTGCCCGGCCGACACCAGCGGCGCGGCGACGTGGCTGCCGATATAGCCGGCGCCGCCTGTCAGCAGAATATTCATGCCTTGTCCGTCTCCATTCGTGAGCTCTCGTTCGACGCAGGGCCTATTCTATCGGCTCCATCCTGCCAAATCATTGCCTCCCGCCTCGGCGTAACTTTCGCACCTTCCCCCGCGAACTGGTGACGATGCCATCCTCCGCATCGTCCATTTCTCAAAGGGAGATTATCCATGACTAACGCACTCAAACTGTCGCTCGCCGCTTCGGCCGTTCTTGCCATGGCCGCCGGCACCGCGATCGGCGGCACCGCGGTCGCCGCCGAGGGCGCCAAGGAAAAATGCTACGGCGTTTCGCTCAAGGGAAAAAATGACTGCGCCGCCGGGCCGG
>JAYPMZ010000241.1:0-2065 GCA_038130205.1 Erythrobacteraceae bacterium
GACTGTTCCTCGATTTGCTCGCCGAGACCTCGAACGTTTCCGAAAGCGCGCGCAAGACCGGGATCAATCCCAGCAGGGCCTACAAGATACGCCGCGAAGAACCCGAGTTCGCCAAAGCTTGGCTGTCCGCACTTTACGAAGGCTACATCCATCTTGAAATGGAGGTGGTCCGCCGTTTGCGCGAAGGCGATATGGAAGCGGGCACTTCGGGCAAATACGATTTCGCCAATGCGATCCGCCTGCTCGCCGCCCACCGCGACACCGCAGCACAGGCGCAGGCCCAACAGCGCAACGTCAGCGCGGCCGAGGTGCGCGCCTCGATCGACCGCAAGGTAGAAGCCATCCGCGCACAGGTAATCCGCGAAAGGCAGCGCAGCGGGAAATCGAAGTGAAGCAAGGCTTCGATTGGCTCCTCCACGAAGAGCCGGAGGTGCAGGACAGGTTTGTCAGGTCGCTCAACCAGATCGAGCGCGACGAATATGACTATCACTGGTCACTGCAGGCCCGCAAAGCGCAGCTTCCGCCGCCCGGTTCCTGGCGCAACTGGCTGATCATGGCCGGACGCGGCTTTGGGAAGACCCGCGCCGGCGCAGAATGGGTTCGCATGGTGGCCGAAAACAACGCCAATGCCCGCATCGCGCTCGTCACCGCATCGCTCAGCGAAGCACGCGCAGTGATGGTGGAGGGGGAGAGCGGACTGCTTGCCTGCCCCCCCGCCGGGGGAGCGCCCCGTGTTCGAAGCCTCCTTGCGGCGCGTGCGATACCCCAACGGGGCTACCGTGCAGCTATATTCGGCCGCCGAACCCGAAGCATTACGCGGCCCGCAGCATAGCCATGCGTACCGGCCAGGCCCAAAAGGAGTTTTCGCTCAATCAGTCACTTACGCTGATCGATGCTCTGTTGACGCCAAGCGTCAATGCGTCACTCGACACCCCTCCACCGACGGCGAACGAGGGAGAAAGCTTCCGCGTTTCTGCGCCAGCGACAGGTGGTTGGACCAACCACGAGGACGAAATCGCAATCCGGATCGGCGACACCTGGCAATTCGTCCAACCGGTGACGGGTATGACGGTCTTCGATCAGGCAGATGCAGCTTATTGGTATTACAATTCCACGTGGAAGAGTGCGTCAGCGCCGACAGCTCCAACCGGCGGAAGCGTGGTCGATTTCATAGCGCGAGCGGCCCTGACGGAATTGATTCAAGCTCTTCGAAATCTTGGCATTTTTGCCGGTCAGTCTTGATCCGTTGGCCGACATCGAAGTCCAAACCAGTGTCGGATCGGGTGCCAAAGCCGGGTTTTTTGCAGAAGGGCCGCCTAAACGCGGCATTCTTGCAACAGTTCGGGAGATTGATTGCTTGCTACTCAACTGTGGAGAAGTTAGAGGTGAATAGCGCCTCATATTAATAAGAAGGGGAATTTTAGAATGCGTAAAATCGTCATCGGTTTGGCGATGGCTTCGACCGCACTCACCGCGCCCGCCATGGCCCGCGAAGGCCAATGGTATATTGAGGGCGATGCCGGTGTGATGCTCGTTGAAGACGTCACTTTGGATGTGAACGGTGTCACTGGTGATGCCGTCGCTGATCACGACACTGGAGCGGACTTCGGCGGTATCGTCGGCTACGACTTCGGTGCGTTCCGTCTCGAAGCAGAAGCTGCCTACAAGGAAGCTGAGCTGGACGAAGTTGCTGCGGGCACACAGGGCCTCGTCAACAATCCGCTGAACGGATCTTTCACCACTTTCTCCGGCGTGCGCGATGCAGCCGGCGAAGTTGACGCTCTCAGCTTCATGGTGAACGGTCTTTTCGACTTCGGTAATGACGACGGCATTCAGGGCTTCGCAGGCGCCGGTATTGGTGTTGCACGCGTTTCGCTCGACGGCCGCGTCAACTCGAACGGCCCGGGCGTCTGGGACGATTCGGACACCGGCCTCGCATGGCAGCTGCTTGCTGGTGTGCGCGCTCCGTTGAGCGACAGCTGGGACGTCGGCCTGAAGTATCGTTACTTCAACGCCGAGAAGGTGAGCCTGATCGATCCTCTGGGTCGTCCGCTCGAAGGTGATG
>JAYPMZ010000242.1:0-2062 GCA_038130205.1 Erythrobacteraceae bacterium
ACGCCGACGCGGATCGGGATCAGCACCACATCATCGCGGCGCAGGTAGCTCGCGTTGAAGCCGCCGACCAGATAGGCGGCGCCTTCGCCCGCCGGATAACGCTTGTAGAGGTCCTCGCTGTCGAAGAGATTATAGACGAGGATGAAAGTGTTGGCCGCATTGGCGCCCGCGTCGAAGCCGATCGACGGCCCGGTCCAGTATGCGGGAAGCTCGCCCTCGACTTTGTGGTGGAGCGTCCCCGATCCATAGCGCACGCCGACCACCAGCGCGCCGCCGGCTTCGCGCCCGACGATATAGGCGTTGGGCTCACCCTGTTCCTTGAGGATGTCCTCGATCAATCCCGCCAGACCCTGCGCACCCTTGCCGAAGATGCCTTCGGCGGCGCCGATCAGATCGTCCTGCTTGTAGGTCGAGCTGTCATCGGCGGAAACGTCCGTAGCGGTCATGTCCGCGGGGGCGTTGGTGGCCGCCGTGCCGCCATCGACCGGCACTTCGCTGGTCTGCTGATCGCCGGTCGCGAGGTCGCTGTCGTAAGATGGGTCCGTCGTCGTGCTCGTCACCGGCGGCGGTGCGGGATCGTCGAGATCGGAATCGATCTGCGTGTTGCTGGGGTCGATCTCGCGCATCTGCGCCGCTGCGGGCAGCGGTGTGAGTGCGAGGCCGAGCGATGCCAGGGCCGCAAAGGCAAGGCTGGTGAACGTCTTCCGCATATGGAACCCCCAAAAATCGAACCGCGCCGTTACGGCGAAACCTGCGTTAATCATGACTCGCTTTGGCGCGCGGGCAATGAACGGGCGATGACCCGAGTCGAATTTACGCCAGATCGAATCATTCGGGCGATGAAAACGACCGCTGCGCACGAAAAAAGCACAATCTTTGGCGTTGCGGGGCACGAAGCGCATGGCTATAGCGACCCGCCTAGGCCAGACTGCCGTTAGCGCGGCAGACCATGCGGAGACGTGGGTGAGTGGCTGAAACCAACGGTTTGCTAAACCGTCGTACTGGTAAATCCGGTACCGAGGGTTCGAATCCCTCCGTCTCCGCCACCTAATTCCCAAGCGATCGAAACGAGCCGCCCCACACCACCGGTCGGCCCGTGCCCGCCGCTGTCCATCATATCCCGCCCGCGCGCCTCTCCGCCCGAAAACGCCGAATTCTTATTGTAATTGAGAATCGTTCGCGATAATGCCGCTCACATCAGCCCCCGCCCGAAACTTTCCAGAGCCCGATGCACGCACCCACATCCTCGCGACCGGCGACCAGCAAAAGCCGGAAAGCCTTTTGGCTGAAGCAGCTCCACATGTGGCACTGGATGAGCTCGGCGGTCAGCCTGATCGGGTTGCTTTTGTTCGCGGTTACCGGCTTCACGCTCAACCACGCCGCGGACATCGAGGCGACGCCGGTCGTCACCGAAGCGGCGGCGACGATGCCGCCGGCGATGCTCGCACGGTTGAAAGCGGCCTTTCCCGCCGCCGAAAAGGCGCCGCTGCCGCCCGCCGTCGCCGACTGGGTGGAGGACAGCTTTCCGGTCAAAGCCTCGGGCGAGGCCGAATGGTCGGCGGATGAAGTCTATCTCGCCGCGCCGCGCCCCGGCGGCGACGCGTGGGTCGCGATCGACCTCACGACCGGCGCGGCGACGAGCGAGGTCACCAGCCGCGGCTGGATCTCCTACCTCAACGATCTCCACAAGGGCCGCAATTCGGGCGGCGCGTGGAGCCTGTTCATCGACATCTTCGCCTTCGCCTGTCTCGTCTTCGCGGTCACCGGCCTGTTCCTGCTCCAGCTTCATTCGGTGAAGCGGAGGAGCACCTGGCCGCTTGTCGGGCTCGGCCTCGCGATCCCCGCCGCGATCGCGATCATCTTCATTCATTAGGGAGATCCTTCATGCAGCTTTCCATCCCGGTGCGTATTCTCGGCGGCACGATCGGCCTCGGCGCCACGCTCACCGCGCCCGCGCTCGCCGCCGCGCCGGGAACGATGGACGTCACGGTTCATATCCCGCGGCTGAAGGTTGCCGAATATCACAAGCCCTATGTCGCGATCTGGGTGGAGAAGGGGGGGG
>JAYPMZ010000243.1:0-2060 GCA_038130205.1 Erythrobacteraceae bacterium
CGTCGCGAAGCTATCGCGCCCTCGAAGGAACAGGCGATCGGTCGTCCAATTAGATGAAATCAATCTCGGACTGAGCGCGCAATTGGCTTTGCCAAGGGCGTTTGGCCGATTGCGAGAGGCTAGTGCCCAGTATGTCGCATTTGGTCTCCTCCGACGACCGAGAGGACGTAATCCTCCGGTGGAGGCCGCGGGTTATGCCGCTTGAGCGTTCAGCGTGTCTTGCTGCCAGTTCCACGGAAGCAATTGCTCCAGCCTGGTGATCGGCGTGTCGGCGATGCGGGCGAGAACGTCGGCAAGCCATGCCTGCGGATCGATGTCGTTGAGCTTGGCGGTCATGAGCAGTGTCGCCATGAACGCGGCACGGTCAGCACCACGGTCCGATCCGGCGAAGAGCCAGGACTTCCTGCCGAGCGCGAAGCCTCGCAGGGCTCGCTCGGCCGCATTGTTCGTCAGGCAAATCCTGCCATCCTCGAGGAATGACGTGAAGCCATCCCAACGCTTGAGCATGTAGTCAATCGCCTCTGCGACGGGAGAACTGCGCGATAGCTTTGCCCGCTCGGTTTGGAGCCAGCCGTGCAGCTCTTCGACGAGTGGCTGGCTGTCCTTGCGCCGGCGCTCCAGGCGCTGGTCGGCGGCAAGCCCGTTGATCTCCCGTTCGATGTCGAACAGACCATCGATCCGTTTGATCGCTTCCAGAGCCATGGGCGAGATCGGCGCGGCGTTCCTTCCACGTTTGGCGTTTGCCGCAATGTCGGCGAGCACGAAGAACTTGCGCCTCGCGTGCGCCCAGCACAGTGCTTGCGTCAAGGAACCGGGATCGCGGTCTACCTTGAACAGCGGATTGTAACCGCCATAGGCATCCGCCTGCAGAATGCCGGTGAAGGTCTTCAGATGGCGTTCCGGATGCTCCTGCCGCCGGTCTCGCGATGCATAGTAGAGTGCCGCCGGCGGTGATAGCCCTCCGAACGGCCGGTCATCCCGGACATAGGTCCAGATGCGGCCCGTATCGGTCTTTCCCTTCGCCAGGATCGGCACGGTGGTGTCGTCGCCATGCAGCCGCTCGGCCGCCAGAACATGCGCCTCGATCAGCGAATGGATGGGCTTCAACGCCGCGGCACAAGCACCAACCTGGTCGGCCAGCGTCGACAAGCTGAGGTTGACGCCCTCGCGGGCATAGCGTTCGCTCTGGCGATTGAGCGGCTGGTGCTGAGCGAACTTCTCGAAGAGGATCATCGCCAGCAGGTTCGGCCCGGCAAAGCCGCGGGGCGTCACATGGAAGGGGGCCGGCGGCTGCGCAATCTTCTCGCACTCGCGGCAGGTGAACTTCTCCCGCACCGTCTGGATGACCTTCCACTGACGCGGAATGACCTCCAGGGTCTCGGTAATGTCCTCGCCGAGCTTCGACAGCTTGGCCGAGCCGCAGCAAGGGCAAGCCGTCGGGGCGGCGATGACGACGCGTTCGCGCGGCAGATGTTCGGGAAACGGTTTGCGTGATGGCCGCTTGTGCTCGAAGGCTTTGACGGCTGAAGCTTTGGCTGCGATCTCCGCAGCCAGTTCATCTTCACCGGCGTCCGCTTCGAGCTCTTCGAGCTGCAGCTCCATCTGCTCAAGGAGCCGCGCCTCGCGCTCGGACCGGCTGCCGTAAAGTTCACGGCGAACCTTGTCGATCTCCAGCTTCAGCCGCGCGATCAGCGCCTCGGAATGCGACACGAGTGCCTTTGCGCTGGCGGCTTCAGCCTTGGCGGTCGCCGCTTCTGCTTCGGCTGCAACACGTCGAGCGCGTTCCTGGGCCAGCAGTGCAAGCGCACTGGCAAGGTCGTCCGGAAGCTCTTCGGTCGCATCGCTCATGACAGGATGGAATCATATTCGACCCCGCCATTCCAGTGCTTTCGCTCACCCGGCGGACGTCGGCCGCCAGGTCTTTTGCGGCATTCGCCAGTCGATGCCTTCCAACAGATAACCGAGCTGCGCAGGCGTGATTACCACCGTGCCATCGGCTGCCGATGGCCAGATGAAGCGTCCACGCTCAAGCTTTTTCGTGAACAGGCAAGCTCCCTGGC
>JAYPMZ010000244.1:0-365 GCA_038130205.1 Erythrobacteraceae bacterium
CCCCCGATCTGAATCCCATTGCCGTCCTTGCCCGTATAAAGCCCATCACCCAGCACGGCGCCGTCGATGATGAAACCAAGGCCGGTGCCGGTCCCGGCAACCGCGCCGATTGCGACGTCGCGGTCGGCCGAACCGATGCTGATCGCCGCCGCCGAGCCGTAGGAACGCACGACGGCGTTGCCTTCCTTGGCATCTTCGATTCCGTCCTTATCCTCGTCCTTGTCGTCGGGCTTCGCGTCCTTGGGCGCTACCGCGAGGACGATGCCGCCGGTCACATCACCCTCGACCGACAGGGCATTGCCGCCGATCAGGAGATCGTCGGCGTCGAGTTTCGACGGGTCGGCGGGCGGCGTGGTGACGCGATA
>JAYPMZ010000244.1:375-2056 GCA_038130205.1 Erythrobacteraceae bacterium
AGAACCCGGCGCGCGGTGTGACAAGGAGTTACCATGGGTAGCGTCCTGAGTACGTAAATTCCACCGCTTCACGCCGCCCGCGAAGCCTTGACCCTTGGAAGTGCCGGTTACGTCCACGGACTGACCCGCTTCGAACACCTCAAGAGTCACCTCGGAGCCGGCCTGCAGCTCGCCGACTTCGCCACGGAACTCGCCCGCACTGCGGCCGGCTTCGACACCGGCCTTCGCGCTGTGACAGGCGGGCGGCGTGGTGACGCGATAGCCGGTGGCGGTGATATTGCCCTGGACGACGAGCGCGCCGGTGACATCGCCCGCGAGGCGGGCGCCGATCGCATCGACACCCGTGGCGGTGATGGTTCCGGCAAGGCGGACATCGCCCGTCACATCCTGCAGACCGACGCCGAGCGCGCGATCGCCGAGGACGCTTATCGTTCCGTCATTGGTGAATTTGCCAGTCAGCGGACCGCCGAGGCGGATGCCCGCCGAGTCATTGCCCTCGATCGCGATCGCACCCGAATTGACGATGTTGCCGGTGAAGGCGCCCGCGGTGGCGATGCCGACGCGATTGCTGCCGATCGCGAACGGGCCGTCGAGATCGCCGTCCTTGTCGATGTCGGTCGCGGCATAGGTTTCGCCGATGGTGATCTTGCCGGTCGCGCTGTTGGTGATGCCGCCCGAGGTTCCGGCGCCGGCCTGAATGCCTGTTGCCCCGTCGACGTTGGTGAATTCGATCGTGCCGTCGTTGACGACCTTATGGTTGCTGTCGATCGTTACGGCAGGTCCGGCGACGGTCGGCTTGATCGACCCCGCCGACGTGATCTTGATATCGTCGGGCGCGCCGGACTTGATCGTCGAGGTGCGCACCGGGGCCGTCGTCGCGGTGGTGATCGTGGTTTCGGCATGGGCGGCGGTCGAAAGGAGGGTGGCCAGGCAGGTGGAGGCCAGCAAGGTCTTGCGCATTGGTTTCCTCTTGAGATCGGGACCGGGACCTCTTCCCGGCGACAATCACAAGACGGAGCGGTGTTCTTGCAGCCTTGGAAAAAATGCGCGGGTCCCTCAAACCGGCGACGGTAGGCCGGCCGCTCCGCAAGACACCGCGCATAGCTATGCCTTGTTGCATCGCTGTCGGCTGTGCGACATTCCCGCAATGGCACCGGCATCGGGACCGGATAGGGAGAGTCATGAGCGAACAGATCGTCACGGTGGACATCGGCGTCACGCACGCGCGCTTTGCGATCGCCGAGGTCGAAGGCGGCCGCGTCGTTTCGCTCGGCGAGGAGACGACGCTACACACCAAGGATCATGCGAGCTTCCAGACCGCATGGCAGGATTTCGAACGGCAGCAAGGCGGTGCGCTGCCGCGCGCCGTTGCGATTGCGATCGCAGGGCCCACGCGGGGCGAGATCATCCGGTTCACGAACAATCCGTGGATCATCCGCCCGGCGCTGATCGGCGAGAAGCTGAACGTCGACCGCTATGTTCTCGTCAATGATTTCGAAGCCGTGGGCCATGCGGTCGCGCAGGCGGACGAGAGTTATTTCGAGCGGCTGGCGGGCCCCGACGAGCCGCTTCCCGGGGTCGGGACGATTACCGTCATCGGCCCCGGCACGGGCCTTGGCGTCGCGCATGTCTGGCGCGACGGCAACGCCTATCGCGTCCAGGCGACCGAGGGCGGGCATAT
>JAYPMZ010000245.1:0-980 GCA_038130205.1 Erythrobacteraceae bacterium
ACCTCGCCTATCACTTTCAGAACAGCCAGAACGCCGACGAGCTGATCGACATCTGGGGCGCCGACCATGCCGGCACCGTCAAGCGGATCAAGGCCGCGGTCGCGGCGCTGACGGACGGCAAGACCCGTTTTGACGTCAAGCTGGTGCAGATGGTCCGCCTGCTCAAGAATGGCGAGCCGTTCAAGATGTCCAAGCGCGCGGGCAACTTCGTGACGCTGGCCGACGTCGTCGAGGAAGTCGGCAAGGATGCGGTGCGCTTCACGATGCTGACGCGCAAGGCCGATGCGCAGATGGATTTCGACTTTGCCAAGGTGGTCGAGGCCTCGCGCGACAATCCCGTCTGGTATCTGCAATATGCCAACGCCCGGATTGCGCGCCTGCGCAAGAAAGCCGCCGATGCCGGGATCGACCTGCCTTCGCCGGCCCCGGCGCGGTTGGGCGCGCATGAATTGGGGTTGATCAAGCTGCTCGCGCAATTTCCGCGCACCGTCGAAGCGGCGGCGTCGGCGCGCGAGCCGCACCGGATCGCCTTCTATCTGGCCGATGTCGCCGCGGCGTTCCATGCCTGGTATAATCTCGGCAACGACGACCCGGCGGCGCGGATCGTGCTCGACAATGACCCCGAACTGACCGCGACGCGCCTTTATTTGGCCGACGGAATCGGGCAGGTTATCCGCAACGGGCTTTTCCTGATGGGGGTTGAGGCGCTCGAGGAGATGAATTGATGGCCGAGGGCAAGGATGCGGGGCAGGGCGATACAGGACTTGGTCTCGAGGACGAGGACCGGCTCCCCTGGCTCGAGGCGGCCGACGGGTTCGAAGAAGAGGGCGAGGTTTCGCCCGTGCGCCTGCTCGTCATGGTTCTCGGCGGGTTATTATTGATCGGCGCGGTGCTCGGCGGCCTGTGGTGGATCCAGAATGGCGGCGCGCGCGGCAACGGCGAGTTGATCGCCGCGCAGCAGGGCGATTACAAGGTTGCAC
>JAYPMZ010000245.1:990-2050 GCA_038130205.1 Erythrobacteraceae bacterium
CGAGGGCGATGTCGCCTTTTCCGCCAGCGAAGGCGCCGAGCCCGCAGGCAAGGTCGATCCCGCCCGAATGCCCGAGGAACCCGCCGTGACGCTGGCTGAACGCGAAGCCGCGGCGAAGAAGGCAGCCGGAAAGGCGGCCCCGGCGAAGGCTGCTCCCCAGGAAAAGTCGAAGCCGGCCGCGCCGGTCAAGACGGCCGACACCAAGCCCGAGCCACCTGCGTCGGGTACGGCGATGATCCAGCTCGGCGCCTTCAGCAGCGAAGGGGCGGCGGCGAAGGCATGGACCAACTTGTCGAAGCGTTTCGCCTATCTGGCCGAGCTAAACAGATCGATTTCGCCGGCCAAGGTCGGCGACGGCACCGTCTATCGCTTGCGCGTGTCGACAGGAACGGCCGCCAATGCATCGAATTTGTGCGGAAAATTGCGCGTAGCCGGTGAAAATTGCGTCGTCGTCCGCTAATTCGGCCCGCTTGGCCGCAGACTCCGTTGGTGCGATCCTGTCGCTGTGGCATGTTGATGCCCTGGACGCTGCCTGAGGGGGCGGCGGCCGAGGAGGTTGATCGACGATGATACCCGCTGTTTTCGGCCTGTCGGGCCTGACCCTCACCGACGACGAGCGCGCCTTTTTTCGCGACAGCGACCCGGCGGGCTATATATTGTTCGGGCGCAATATCGAGAACCGCGAACAGTTGCGGCGCCTCACCGACGAACTTCGCGCCCTCGACGGCCGCACCAACCTGCCGATCCTGATCGATCAGGAGGGCGGGCGTGTGGCGCGCATGAAATCGCCCGAGTGGCCGCTTTTCCCGAGCGGCGCGGCATTCGACGCGCTGTATGATCGCGCGCCGGCCAGCGCGATCGAAGCGGCACGGCTCAACGCGATGGCGCTCGCTATCATGCTCGCCGAGGTGGGTATCACCGTCGACTGCCTGCCGCTGCTCGACGTCCGCCAGCCGGGTGCGAGCGACGTCATCGGCGACCGTGCGCTCGGCAGCGAGCCGATGCGCGTCGCGGCGCTGGGCCGTGCGATCCTCGGCGGATTGCAGGCGGGCGGCGTCGT
>JAYPMZ010000246.1:0-2038 GCA_038130205.1 Erythrobacteraceae bacterium
GCCCCGCACCGCGTTCCCAGGTGCGCGTCGTCATCGCCTCGGGCGATGTGACCTGCGCCAGCGTGATATGCGCCTTTTCGGGGAACATCGGATGGTTTTCGAGCAGAGGGCCGAAACGGTCGAGATCGAAACTCATCGGATCGCGATCGACCCAGAAGACGGCATGGGGATTGCCCATCGACATCGCCGCGGGCGAGTGCAGCACCGGCGCGTCGATCGGCCCGATCTGCAATTCGATGCGGCTCGTATCGAAGAATTCTTCGGCAAGCGGGATGCGGTCCCATTCGAAGACCGGCTTGCCCATGTCGACCGAGATCGTGCCGTCTTCATGTTCGACAGCGTTAAGAATGCCGGCG
Organism: Erythrobacteraceae bacterium; assembly: GCA_038130205.1. GTDB lineage: Bacteria > Pseudomonadota > Alphaproteobacteria > Sphingomonadales > Sphingomonadaceae > Erythrobacter. The sequence goes on from JAYPMZ010000246.1 coordinate 357, forward strand.
ACGGTCTGGAAGGTGAAAACCTTCTTGCCCATCTCGGCGGCCAGTGCCTGCACGACGCAGCGCGTGCCGTTGCCACAGGCCTGCGCCTTGGAGCCGTCGCAATTGATGATGTCGATGAAGGCATCGGTGCCGTCGACCTTCGGGTCGTGGATCGCCATGATCTGGTCGAAGCGGGTGGCGGGGTCGGCATTGAGGGCGATCGCCGCCTGCGGCGTCACGACATCGCCGCGGCCTCGCATGTCCACGACCAGGATCAGGTTTCCCAGCCCGTTCATCTTCGCGAAATCGACCGTCTTTGTCATCACACTCTGCCCGTTTGGGCCGAACACGCCCATTGCGCGCGTATATGGCCGAAAAGCCCGCGGATTTCCAGTGCCTCGCTCAGACCGCGGCCGCGGGAACCTCGAACACCTCACCCGGCCGGAGCGCACGAAACCGTTCGCGGGCAATGCCGGCCGCATCGAGTGCCGCCGCCAGCGCGGCAAGCGGCTCGTCGATCGCCTCGTTCGTCAGCCGGAAGGTACCCCAATGATGGCCCGCGACATAGGCCGCACCGGAGGCGGCCATGCCCTGAACCGCCTCGTCCGGGTTCTGATGCTGCGGACGCATGAACCAGCGCGGCTCATAAGCGCCGAACGGCAGGTTGGCGAGCCGGATTGCACCGTGTTTCTCGCGGATCTTCCGATAGTTGATGCCCTTGTGAAAGCCCGTATCGCCGATGTGATAGATTTTGCCGCCCGGCGTCTCCACGAGGAAGGCGGACCAGAGCGCCATACGCCGGTCGCCGAGCCCGCGCGCCGACCAGTGATGGCAGGGCTCGCAGTGAAGCGTCACGCCCTCGGCCACTGCCAACACGCCACCCCAATCCATCGTCGTGATCAGCGCCTTGTCGACCGTTGGCGCGATGATCCGGTCATTGCCGAGCGGCGTGACGATACGGCACTGGTCCCGCTCCGCGAGCACTTTCAATGTCGCAAGGTCGAGATGGTCGTAGTGATTGTGCGTGACAAGCACGAGGTCGATCTTCGGCAGATCGGCAAGGCGGATACCCGGCGGATTGACACGTTTGGGACCGGCGAAGGTGAAGGGGCTGGCGCGGTCGCTCCAGACGGGATCGGTGAGGATGTTGAGGCCCGCCGTCTGGATGAGCACCGCCGCATGGCCAACCAGCGTCACGACGAGGCGATCACCGGCAACGCGCGCCTCCGGCACGGCGGCTGGAAAGGGGCTCGGCCAATTGGCCGGCCAGGCCGCTCGCCCGCCCCCGAACTGCCAGCGCATCAGCTCGAAGAAGTTGTTCGGCTCCTCACCATCCGGATTGAAGAAATGCGCACCGTTGAAGTGATCGCTGGCCGGCCCCTCGTAATAACGATTGGCCGCAAAGGTGCGGCTCGCAAAGGCACCGCCCGCCAGCGTCGCCAGCGCGCCAAGGCTCGACCATTTGAGAAACGTACGACGGTTCATTGACGAAAGATAAGGTGCGCCAGGCCATGCTGCAATGCGACGGCATGGCTTCGCAAAAATGTTACGAACCGCCGGATTTACCCGCCGTCCTTGACTTTCCAGCCTCTTTGCTGTTTAAGCCGCGCCATCAGCGACAAGTGACGATGCTTGAAGCCGCCGACCGGGACCCATTGCGGTCTAATCAGATCCCGGAGGTCAACACCCGACAGCGCGATGCG
>JAYPMZ010000247.1:0-2028 GCA_038130205.1 Erythrobacteraceae bacterium
GCATGGTTTCGCTCGGCTGCCCCAAGGCGCTCGTCGACAGCGAACGAATATTGACCAAGCTGCGCGCCGACGGCTACGGCCTGTCCCCCGATTATGCGGGCGCCGACGTCGTGCTCGTCAATACCTGCGGCTTCCTCGACTCGGCGAAGGAGGAAAGCCTTGAGGCGATCGGCGAAGCGATAGCCGAGAACGGCCGCGTCATCGTCACCGGCTGCAGGGGCAACGAGGCCGAGGTCATCCGCGCGCGCGTCCCCAACGTGCTCGCGGTCACAGGCGCGCATCAATATGAGCAGGTCGTCGATGCCGTCCACGACGCCGCCCCGCCGACGCAGGGGCCTTTCGTCGATCTCGTGCCCGAAGGCGGGCTGAAGCTCACGCCGCGCCACTACAGCTATCTCAAGATTTCGGAAGGCTGCAACCACAGCTGCTCCTTCTGCATCATCCCCGATCTTCGCGGCAAACTTGTGTCGCGCCGCGTCGACGCGGTGCTCCGCGAGGCCGAGAAGCTCGTCGCTGCGGGGACGAAAGAACTGCTGGTGATCAGCCAGGACACGTCGGCCTATGGCGTCGACATCCGGCATGACCCGCGTCAGTGGCACGGCCGCGAGGTGCGCGCACATATGACCGACCTCGCGCGTGAACTCGGCCAGCTGCGCACCAGCGAAGGCCGCGCCCCCTGGGTGCGCCTCCACTATGTCTATCCCTATCCGCACGTCGACGCGGTGATCCCGCTGATGGCCGAGGGGCTGCTGACGCCCTATCTCGACATCCCCTTCCAGCACGCGGCGCCGAGCGTCCTCAAGCGCATGAAGCGCCCTGCGAACGAAGCGAAGGTGCTCGAGCGGCTCAAGGCGTGGCGCGTGATCGCCCCCGACATCTCGATCCGTTCGAGCTTTGTCGTCGGCTTCCCCGGCGAGACCGAGCAGGACTTCCAATATCTCCTCGACTGGCTCGACGAGGCGCAGCTCGACCGCGTCGGCGCCTTTCGCTTCGAACCAGTCGCTGGCGCGCAGGCGAACGCGCTCGACGATCAGGTGCCCGAAGAGGTCAAGGAAGAACGCTACCAGCGGATCATGGCGAAAACCGCCGCGATCAGCGCCGCCAAGCTCGAAACCAAGATCGGCCGCACGCTGCCCGTCATCATCGACGAAGTCGGCGAAGCCGACGAGGACGGCAGCATCGGCGCCACCGGCCGCTCACAGGCCGACGCACCCGAGATCGACGGCCACGTCTATCTGCGCGACGTCGCCGCGACGTTGAAGCCTGGTGACATCGTCGACGTCGAAATCGAGGACGCCGACGAGCATGACCTGTTCGGGGTGGTCGGCTAGCCGCCCGAGCCTCGCCCCGGCGCCTGTCGCTCCAGCCAGCGCTTGCCTGCGGGCGTGATCAGCGACGGCGGCAGATCCCGCCCGACTTCGTTATACACCGCTGCGACGTCGGGCCGTTGTTTTAGCGGCGGGAACTGGTCTTCGGCACCAGTGCGCCCCGCCAAGGTCGTGAATTCCTGCCCCTGCAGGTTGCGGAGCATGTCGGTGCGCAAATCGGGATCGCGCAGCGACTCGATGACAATTTCGGCTGCACGGTCATCCTGCCCCGCGCATTGCAGGGCTTGCACGGTCGCAGCCGGATCGCTTGCCCGATCGCTCTCAATCTTTGCGAGCAGCGCCGGGAGCTCGTCCTTGCGTCCCAGCATCGCAAGCGCGCAGGCGCGATCGGAGGCGATGATTTGTTTGACATAAGCGCTGCCATATTGGTTCGCGACGAAGGCCGCCCGCTCGGACGCTGCGAGCGTCTTGTCCCACTCCGTCATCCGCGAAAGCCGACCGCTGCGATTGGCAACGAAATTAACCAGCCACCCATTTTTCTTGGCGTCGAATGGAATCGCCGCCATCGCGTCGAAAAGCCCGCTCGCTTCCGCTTCACGCCCCAGTCCGTCGAGGGCGTTGACGCGCGCGTCGAGCGCCCAGAAATGAAACTCCCCGAGCATCGCCAGCGCCTCGGGCTTGGCAAACTCTTGGGTCAGCG
>JAYPMZ010000248.1:0-1245 GCA_038130205.1 Erythrobacteraceae bacterium
CCCTGACCAATCTAACACAAATAAGGCCAAAGCCGGTCGGTCGCGTTGGTTGGGTGGGCGTTCCGCCGTGATAACTTCGCCGCTTACGAGACCCTCGCCGCCGCTGACGAACAAGCCATCATCGCCTCGGAAGGGCAGTGGGCCCTTCGCCATCTGTGGGGTCACTACCTGCTTTTCTGGATCGACGAGCACGGCGACGGCTGGATCCTACGCTCGCCTGCGGCGGGGCCAGCAAATTATCATGCGGTAGAGGAGAGCTTGCCGTCGGGCACGGGGCGAGCTGTTGCATTTACCGATTTAAGGCTTGCAAGGGCGCTCGGCTTTGATCTCGATCGGCCCGATGCGGCTGCGCTGGACGGCCAGATTCGCTTTCCTCTTCTCCGGGGGCGATCGACAGGCATCGAGGGCGTAAGCGAAATATTGCCGGGGGAGATTGTACGGCTGAACGACGGCACGAGATCGAAAAGAGGCTGGTCGCCTTGGGACCATATCCGAACGCCCCCGGTCAGAATCGCCCCCGATGACCTACCCGAAAACGAACCCAAAACACGATCGGCGCCTGGTCCGATCGCTTCGAGCGCATTCAGCTCGAACTGTCCGGAGGCTTGGACAGCTCCATCGTAGCGGCTTGCCTTAGTGGCAGAAAAGGATCGTGGCGCGCCGCGAACCTCGCCACCCCGGGCGCTCCGGGAGATGAGCGTCCCTACGCACGGGCTATGGCCGAGCGAGCAGGCGCGTTGCTCGACGAAATCGTGATGCCCGACGTACCAGGCGATCCGCTGGCTGCTTTACCGGTGATGCGCACCCGCCCCGGCGGCTTCGGTCTGCTCGGAACAAGTGACGCTGCACTTTTGAACGCGGCCGAAGAGTTTGGCGCTGATGCAATTTTCACCGGGGTCGGCGGCGACAATATTTTCGGCCTGATCCGCCGGCCGGATCCCGTCGTCGATGCTGCGCATTTCGCGGGGCTTCGCACCGCATGGCGAACTGCGGCCGATCTGGCCCATATGACTCGCGACAGCGTTTGGCGCGCAATATATCTTGCCGCCCGCCGCGCCATCTCTGGCCCGCGCGCTTGGCCGCGTGATGGAACCTTCCTCGCCCGGCAATTTGCCACCGTGAACCCCGACCATCCTTGGCTCGAGGCAGCGCCGATGCGTCATCCTGGTCAATTCGGCTACGGCAGGGCCTTGTTACCGATCCAGCCCTTCGTTGATGGCTATGATCGGGCCTTCGCTTTGCCGA
>JAYPMZ010000248.1:1255-1998 GCA_038130205.1 Erythrobacteraceae bacterium
TAGCTCCCCTGCTTTCGCAACCGATCGTTGAATTCGGTCTCGGCGTTGCCACCTGGCTCTGGTGCGAAGGTGGCCAAGATCGCGCGCTAGCGAGACGGGCCTTCGCCGAAGATTTAGCGCCGGCCGTTCGCGATCGCCGCACCAAGGGCCGCGTGGAGTCACTCATTGTTCCGGCGTTCGACGCGAATCGCGCGGCGATCCGTCGCTTTCTGCTCGACGGGTGGCTTGCCGATGCAGGCGTGCTTGATTGCGCAGCCATCGACGCTGAACTCAAGCGCCCTGCGGATGCGCGCGATGCCATTTATATCCGTCTACTACAGATCGTGGATATCGAGCGCTGGGCCCGGTCGATATCTGGTCACCCAATTTAAGTGGAGCCGCCGGCCGACGGACTGACGGTGGGCTAACTCTGCTATAAGTCCGCGCCGGGCGGTCGCCGGGATACGTCCGCTCGGCACGGACTTACGGCGCGGGAGCGAGCAAGGATTGTCCCGCGCGATAGCTTCTCCAGCGCACATATTGGTCCGATTTTTTCGGATCGGTGTCCTCTCCGCCCTTGAGCCAGAATCGATACCAGTCGAGGTTTCGCTGATAGACCGCGAGCTTGTGCGCTGGCTGCTTCTTGATGTGCGGCTCGTCGGCGAACGCGTAAAGCTCTGCTGGCTTTCCTGCCCGCTTGAGCTTGGCGTGCAATTCAATGACGAACCGGGCTTCGGATTCCGGGAGCTGCATCAGCACCGGAG
>JAYPMZ010000249.1:0-1141 GCA_038130205.1 Erythrobacteraceae bacterium
GGATTTGCCTTTCGCGGCGGCGACCGGCGCATCCTCGGCATCGATGTCGGCGCCGTCGAGGACGAGACGCATCAGATTGTTCCAGACCTGCGCCGACTTGGTGCCCTTGCAGGTTTCGGCGTAGGATTTCCCGAGCTTCGCCGCCTGGGCGACGAGTTTCGGATCGAACGGGATGACGATGTCGATCGGTCGTTCGATCGACGATTCGAACTCCTTGCGCGACAGTTCGCCGATCGCGCTCTGAAATTTGTTGGCGACGAGGACGACGCGCGCGCCGGGGATATTCTGCTTGAACCACGACAAAAGGCGGATCGTGTCGCGCGCCGCGGCGAGCGTCACGTCGCTGACCAGCAGGATCGTTCCCATTTCCGACACAAGGTGCGGGAAGGGGATCAGGACTTGGCGCGGGATGTCGACGATCGTCATCTCGAAAGCGCCGCGCAGTTCTTCCTCCAGCTGGAAGAAGGCCGAGCCGTCGGTCATCACCGGCTGATGGATCGGGGCTTCGGCGGACAGCAGACTGAGCTTGTCCGATGCCCGTACCATCGCGCGCTCGATGAACAGGCCGTCGATGCGGCTCGGATTGTCGATCGCATCGATCAGACCGCGCCCGGGTTCGAGGTCGAGCGTGAGCGCGCCCGTTCCGAAATGGACGTCGAGATCGAGCAGCGCCGTCTGACGGTCGCCCTGTTCGCTTATCGCCCAGGCGAGCGACGTCGCGACCAGCGAGGCGCCGACGCCGCCGCGAACGCCGACGACGCCCAGCATATGGTGCGGTTTGTCATCATGCATGTCCGCATGTTTCGGGGCCGACAGCATCGCCTGCGCCATGGTCAGCGATTCGCGGACCTGCTCAAGCGACAGCGGCTTCAGAAGATAGTCCTGGATGCCGCTCGACAAGAGGTCGCGGTACAGGCGCACGTCGTTGACCTGGCCCGCCGCGATCACGACCGTTCCGGGTTCGCAGACTTCGGCCAGCGCGTTGATATCGTTGATCGGATCGCCCGATTCGGACATGTCGACGAACAAGATGTTCGGGCTGGCCGACACCGACAGCGACTGCACCGCATTGCGAAGGCCGCCCTTGTTGCACTTTTCGACGGGCCAGCCCATGTCATTGGCCGCCGCGCGGATCAGCTCC
>JAYPMZ010000249.1:1188-1998 GCA_038130205.1 Erythrobacteraceae bacterium
TTCAGATCATGCCAAACCAGCGTATCGTCGTCGCAGACGAAGGCGTTGAAAGGATCACGCAGTCCTGCTGATTTGAAAGGAGCGTTCACTGGCCGCCTCCGCTGGTAGGTGTTTTGGTCAATGCGCCGGCACCGGTCTGGGGTTTCGTCCGATAGGTCTGGATCGCGCGCGTCGCCGCGAGCGGGTCATGCCCCGTGTCGCGCGTGCCCTTGATAAGGTCATTGGGGTCGGCGACCATCGCGGCGAGATTGCTGTTGGTCGCGCAGCCATAATTGGACGAGGTCGCGTTGACCGGATTCAACGACGATTTGCTGTCCCAATTTGGGCATCCGGGAACCGAGGCCGACGCGCGCGTTACGACGACGCGCAGATATCCGTCGGGAACTGCGCCCGTCGTCACCGGCACGTCGCGGCTCAGCAACAGGCCGCGGCGCTCGACCATCGCGCGGACGGTCGCCTGCGCCGAGGTCGCCCCATATGTCGAAGGGTCTTCGACCGCGATGCGGTCGCCGTAGCGAACCCCCATCGCGTCGAACCAGCCTTGCAGGCGGCCCTGCTCGCTGGGGGGGAGCTCGCCATTGGCGGTCGCGACGTCGAATTGATAGAGGTTGTTGCGGACCACCGGCTGATGCACCGATTCCAGGCTGCGGTTGCTATATGCGGCGCCGGTGCAGCCGGCGAGCGACGTCGCGCATGCCAGGATCGTCCAAGTTGCGATTTTCTTCATCACTTTGCTCCTGAAATCCAGCGCTTCACTTGATGTTGAAACCGGGGGCGGCGTTGCCGCCGCCTGTGCGCGGCCGGTCGGCG
>JAYPMZ010000250.1:0-1987 GCA_038130205.1 Erythrobacteraceae bacterium
GGGCTCGAAGGCTTTGACGGTCATGTCAGCATATTGCTCGCCACCGCCGACCGCACCGCGCAAGTCTTCCAGACCAATTGGGACAAGAACGACCCGCGCATCGCCAGCTGCCCGGGTGCAGGCCATGCCTATGTCGAACGCGAACATCGCCACTGGCTCGAAGCACAGGTCCTCGCGGCCTTGCGCGCCTAGCGCGTAAACAGGCTCACCAGTTCGACATGCGTCGACCAGCGGAACTGCCCGACCGGGCGCAGTTTTGCGAGCTTGAAGCCCCCTGCAATCAACACCGCCGCATCGCGCGCCCAACTGGACGGATTGCAGCTGACATAGACCACACGCGGACAAGTGCTCGCTGCAAGTTCGGCAATCTGCGCCTTGGCCCCGGCACGCGGCGGATCTAGCAGAACTCCGTCGAAACGGCTCGCCTCGCCTGCTTGTAACGGGTTGCGGAAGAGGTCGCGGTGGATCGGGAGAACCCTGCCTCCCGTGCGGCCAGCAGACGTTTTGCAAGCAAGATGCGCGGCCTGATCGGCTTCGGCAGCGAGCACCTTGCGCCCGTCCGGCCATGACTGCGCGAGCGCGAAAGCAAAGGTTCCAAGCCCACTGAACAGGTCTGCGACTATGCGCGCCTCACCCAGCCATTCGCGCGCGTCCTCGATCATCCGCGCTTCGGCATCGGCGGTTGCTTGCAGGAATGCGCCCGAAGGCAGCCCCACAGGGAGGCCCGAGAGGCTGATCGTTGCAGGCTCCGGCTCCCACACGGTCTCTGCGCCATATCCCTGATCAATAGTAAGCCGTGCAAGACCGTTGTCGCGAGCAAAATCGAGCGCCGCCTCGGTCGCTGCCAGCCCTTCGAGCGGGAAATGCGACAGGCCCAGATCGACTCCCTGATCGCAAAGCGTCAGCGCAAAATCGACATTGCCCTTGGGTCCATGCGCGCCAATGAAAGCACGCAGCGGAGCAAATATGCGTTCAAGCTCGGGATGAAGCACCGGGCACTCGGTCAGATCGACGAGACGGTGCGATCCGGCCTCCTTGAAGCCGAGCACCGCCCCTTGTGCAGTGCGCAAGGCGTGCAGGGTGCCACGACGGCGCGTTTGGGGGGGCGAGAGGTGTTCGGGCAGAAGCTCGCCAACATCCAGCCCCTGCCCCTTGGCCGCGTTCGCCACGCGGTCGCGGACAAAATCGCGCAATGTCTCATCATCCGCATGCTGAAGCTGGCAGCCGCCGCATGTCCCGAAATGGCGGCAGGACGGTTCGACGTGGTGCGGTCCGGCTGTCACCACGCCGTCTGCGTCGACACAGTCACCGGGCACGGATAGCGCGACATGCTGCCCCTCCGCCGTGACCCCGTCCCCGCGAGCCGCCAGTCTAACGATCTCGTTCACAGGCAGACCCTCGTTCACAAGCATGCCGCCAGAGCGCCGGAAACCGCCTCGGCGAGTTCGAGCGGCGTGAATGCCGCACCGCATTGCCGCGCAGCCTCTCCGTGGAGCCAGACAGTCTCACAGGCCGCTTCGAACAGGTCCTTGCCTCCGGCCATGCGGCTCACGGCAATACCGGCGAGCACATCGCCGCTTCCAGCCACCGAAAGCCAGCTTGACGCTGGCGGCGCGAGGGCAACGCGGCCATCGGGCGCGGCGACAACCGTGTCGGGGCCCTTTGCGAGCACGACCATCCCGCTTGTGCGAGCCAGAGCAAGCGCCCGATCGCGGCGGTTATCGGCTAGAACCGAAAAACTGCGGCACAAGGTTTCAAGCTCGCCATCATGCGGCGTTGCAAGCACGGAAATGTCCTCGGACAGCATCGCAGGCTTCAACGCCACAAGCGCATCAGCGTCGAGCACGGCAGGTTTGGCCGCAGCGAGTGCGCGGGTTAGCCGCCCGCTCGCCGCCGCATCACGCCCCAGCCCCGGTCCGACCAGAATGGCGTCGATCCGCTTGTCTGCGAGTGCCTCTGCAAGCGGCGCGCTGTCGGTAACAAGCGC
>JAYPMZ010000251.1:0-1972 GCA_038130205.1 Erythrobacteraceae bacterium
CCCTTCAGCTTCGCACGGACATAATCACCGAACAGCGACACGCCCACGCTGCCGAAATCATGCCGCACCTCGCCGTCGACGCCGCTGAAGGTCGCGTCGGCGGCGGTGTAGCGGATCAGCCGGAAATCCTCGAACTGGTCGAGCGTGTTCGCGAAGATATAATCGTCGAAATCCTGATGATAGGCACCGACCGTGAAGGTCGTCGCGCCCTTCGTCTTGCGGAAGGTCAGGTCGATCGACTTGCCGGTCTCCTTGCCGAGCGTCGCGGTGCCGAGTTCATAGGCGTTGGTGGCGAGATGGATGCCGCGCGCATAAAGCTCCTGCACATTGGGCGCACGCTGCGACCGCGCGAGCGACAGCGCGAGCGAATAGTCGCCGCCGATGTCCCAGATCGCGGCGCCCGAGACCGAGAAGGGCTTGTGGCTGATTTCGCGGTTCAGCGTCGTCTCGATCCTCTGCCATTCCTGCCGCGCCGCGAGTTCGAGGCGGACCGGACCGGCATCGAGCGTTTCCATCAGGAAGAGCGCGGTATTGCGCGTCTCGCTCTCGGGCAGGAACGCCTCTTCGCCGAACGCGCTGAACTGGCTTTCCGAATGCTGGACCCCGAACGCGCCGCGCAAGGGACCGATCGGCTTGTGCGCCAGTTCGAAGCGAAGCTCGTGCGCCTTGTTGCTGAAGGTCGTCGCGACCTCGTCATGCTCGATCTCGTCATGCTCGTAATCGGTGAACGACAGCCGGAAACGCACCTTCTCGAATCCGGGAAGCGGGTCTTCATATTCGCTGCGGATGTCGAACCGTTCGCTGCGCAGTTTGACGAACGGCACTTCCTCATGCTCGTGGTCGTGATCATGATCATGATCGTGGTCATGATCCTCGTCGTCGTGCCCGTGACTGCCGCAGTGCAGGCTGCTGCCGTGCGGATGGCAGCCTTCATAGTCGTGGCTGTGCCCCGGCAGGCCATATTCGCTGCGCTGGCGGGTATAGGCGACGCCGAGATAGCCGCCGCTGCCGACCCATGAACCGCCGACGGTGAAGGTCGACGTGTCGTTGTACGACCCGCCGACATGGCGTTCGCCAAAGCCCTTCGGCACACGGTAATCGTTCGACGACCGGTGAACCCCCTCGACGCGTAGCGCGAGTCCCTGCCCGCCGATCGTGATCCCGCCGACCAGCGACCGCTCGTCGTCCGCGGTGCCAAGGCGCCCCTCGACCATGCCCGCTATACCGCCGTCGGGGATCGAAGTCGGCACCTTGTCGTCGAGAAGATTGATCGCGCCGCCGATCGCGCTGCCGCCATAGAGCAGCGCCGACGGGCCACGCAGCACCTCGATCCCGCGCAGCAGCAGCGGTTCGGTGGTCACCGCATGGTCCGGCGAAATCGCCGACGCGTCGTGAACGCTGGCGCCGTCGGAGAGCGCCTGAACGCGCGGCGCCGTCTGACCCCGGATCACTGGACGGCTCGCCCCGCCGCCGAAATTGTCGAAGTGGTTGCCAGGCTGTCCGGCGAGTGTGTCGCCGAGCGTCGCTTGACGGCGATGGACCAGTTCCTCGCCGGTCAATGTAATCACCGGCGTAGCAGTCTCGTCGGCGCGCAGGCCGAGAACATTGGCCGAGACCACGATCTCCGGATCGGCGGTGCTGCCGGCCTGCATGAAGCCGGCGTCGGGCGCGGCAGCCGGCTTGGCGGGCGGCGTCGATTCGGCCGCAAAGGCGATATGCGGAACAGCCGCCGGAATCGCGGCGGACAGGAGGAGAGCTCGGAACTTCACAAAAACCCCTTTCTTATCTGGACGCGGGCCGTATATGAGACGTTATCTCATATCACAACCCCTGACGATTTTCTCATGCGCGCTCTCGATTACGTCCTTCGCGGCGCTCCATATGACCGCCGACGTCGTCAAGGGAACGGCCGTGCCCGCTTCCCTTCCCGGCCTCGGACTCTGCTGGCGTCGCCGTCATCTTCTCTCGCCAG
>JAYPMZ010000252.1:0-385 GCA_038130205.1 Erythrobacteraceae bacterium
CGCGATGGTCGAGCGGCTGGCGAGTTTTTTACGCGTCAACCTCGCCACCAATCCCGACGTCGACATTTCGCTCGCGGAGGAGATCGCGCTACAGGCCACTTATCTGGAAATCGAGCGGACTCGCTATCCCGACCTCGACATCCGGATTGATCTGCCCCGGGCGCTCGGCCGCGCGGCGGTGCCGGCCTTTCTCTTGCAGCCGCTGGTCGAAAATGCCGTCAAACATGGCGCCGGAACGGTCGGCGCGGGGGCCGCCTGGATTGCGATCGCGGCGCGTGAGGACCAGGGCCAGCTGAAGGTCTTGGTTGAAAACAGTTGTTCGCCGTCCGCGCTTCATACCGGCATTTGCGGCACGCAGACCGGCCTCCGCAATGTTCGCGACCGG
>JAYPMZ010000252.1:395-1147 GCA_038130205.1 Erythrobacteraceae bacterium
CTCGAATTGCCGCTGGGATATGCCGGGTGATGATAAGGGTCCTGACCGTCGACGATGAGCCGCTCGCGCTCCGGCGGCTAGAACTGATCCTCGCGAAGCTTCCCGAGGTCGAACATGTGGGCTCCGCGAGCGGTTGCCGCGAGGCCGTCGCGAAGATCGCCGAGCTGCAACCCGATATCGTCCTGCTCGACATCAAGATGCGTGATGGAACGGGTTTCGACATTCTGAACCGGTTGCGCGAAGAGGAGGTTCCGGGCGTCATTTTCACGACGGCGTTCGATCATTTCGCCGTCCGCGCCTTCGAGGCGCATGCGATCGATTATATTCTGAAGCCCATCGAAGTTTCGCGGCTGCGCGCGGCGATCGACCGGTCGCACGACCGGCTCGCCGCGGCCGATGCGCGCGAACAAATCGCCCAGATGCGCGCCGTGATCGACGACCTGCGCGCGGGTTATCACGAGCAGGGGGTGCGGCCACGCAACGACGAATTGTGGCTGCGCGGGACCGCAGGCGCGCTGACCTGCATCCAGCGCGCCGATATCGACATGATCACCGCCGAGGATGACTATGTCCGACTGCATACCGCCTCCGCATCCTATCTGCTGCGCGGGTCGATCAGGGCGGCGCAGGCCGACCTCGACCTTCCCGAAGAGGAGTTCGTCCGCGTGCATCGCCGCGCGCTGCTGCGGCGAAGCGCGATCGCGAGCGTCCGGCGGTCGGCGCGCCGAGCGAGTGCGCGCGCGTGTGTGGAG
>JAYPMZ010000252.1:1157-1961 GCA_038130205.1 Erythrobacteraceae bacterium
CCGCCCCAATCACCGTGCCCGTGGTGGCAGTCGCGGCGCCGACGTCGGCGCGGGACGGGTCTACGCCAAAAAATTGCTCCGCTCGCTTCCGGCGGTCGGCTGACCGCCGGAGGGCGGTGCATTTTCGCCCGCTTCGGGCGACGTCAAAAAAAGACCGCTGGCCTGCATCCATCGGTGCGCGCCGCGTCGTCCAGAAGGTGATCGGCGGCTGCGCCGGTCCGGGCGGCGGTTTCGCTCGGCGGTTGATCCGACTCCCCGGTTCGGATCATCCCCGCCTTGCCGGAGGCCGCCGCCTGTGGTTTTCACCATGCCGCGCGGCATGAAGGAGATAGATGTTGGATCAGCTGATTACCGCCGCGGCAGCCGCCGCCCCTGCCGCACCCGCCGCAGTTCCGCCGGCAGCGGTCACCGTGCCCGTTACCGGTGCGCAGTCGATCAGCCCCGCCGACGTCGCGGCCTATATCGATCCGCGCGATGTTGCCTCTTTCCTGCCCCCGCCGCCGCCGACCACCGAGCTCGTCGCGGTCAGCGAGGGATTTTTCCGACTGCTCGAAAATATCACGATGGTCGCGCTGTTCGTCGTCGGCTTTTTTCTGCTTGCTCGGCTGCTCCATGCGTGGATGCTCCACCGTTCGATCCGCCGCGCGCTCGATGCGAAATCGGATGCGGTCAGCCCGCTGATCGACAAGCTCAACAAACCCTATGAACATCTCGGCGGCCAGAGCCCCGACACGCCGGGCGATGATCGCAACGCGCTGGTGCTGCTCGCGATCGGTCTGGCGATGGCGGGCTTCGGGTTGATCC
>JAYPMZ010000253.1:0-1942 GCA_038130205.1 Erythrobacteraceae bacterium
GGCATCTCCAGCTATGAACGGCCCAGTTTGGTCGTCCGTGCGCCATGCAAGGTTAGCTGCCGAACGGCAGCAGCGACGTGATGTCGTTCCACGTCACGACAAGCATGAAGGCGAGCACGAACAGAATGCCTGTCCGGTATGCCCATTCCGTCGCCGTCGGCCCCACCGGTTTGCGGCGAATTGCCTCGGCGGCGTAAAAGGCAAGATGCCCGCCGTCGAGCGCAGGGATTGGCAAGAAATTGATGAACGCCAAATTAAGCGAGATCAGCGCGGCGAAGTTGACGAAGGCCACAAGCCCGAGGCTCATTTGCTCGCCAGAGTATTTCGCGATCTTCACCGGCCCGCCCAGTTCCTTGATCGAGCGCTCTCCAAACAGGATCTGCTTGATGCCGGTGACCATCATCTCGGTGATCTGCCAGCAGCGTTCTACTGCCAGCGGAACCGACTGAAGCAGACCGACTTCCTCGAACTCGTACTGACCGCCCGCCGGCCCCACGCCGATGCGCCCGACGACGCCTACATTGCCGAACTGGTCGGTCTCCTCGGCGCGTTGGGTGACTAGCGGAATATCAACCTCGCCCCCGTCACGATCGACTGTGATCACCATTTCGCGTCCGGGATGCAGGATGATCTCGTTGCGAATGGCGTCGAAATCCTCAACCGCATCGCCGTCGATAGCGATGATCGTATCGCCCAATTGCATACCTGCATCGCGGGCAACCGATTCTTCGCCGAACTGGCCGACAGTGCGCGAATCCCCGTCGCCGGAAATTACCGGATTGCCGTAGATCGCGAAGAAAGCCGCGAAGATCCCGATGGCAAGCAGCAGGTTCGTCACCGGCCCTGCCGCCACGATCAGCGCGCGCCGCCAGAGCGCTGCGGATTGGAAGCTGCCCGCTTCGGGCTCGGCATCGGGATCGGGAATGCTCGCCGGATTCATGTCGCCGCGAAACTGGACATAGCCACCCAGCGGCAACATCGAGAGACGCCAGCGCGTGCCGTGTTTGTCTGTAATTCCGGCGATTTCCTTGCCGAAACCGACCGAGAACGTATCCGCCTTCACGCCCAACCAGCGTCCGACGAGATAGTGACCCAGCTCATGCACCGTCACCAATGGCCCCAGCAGCAGCAGGAAGCCGACGAAATACATCCAGAAAGGGGGTTGCTCAAACAAGTGCGCAGGTCTCCACAGCCTCACGAGCGCGTTTTCGCGCCTCGGCATCAATCGCGAGCACATCCTCAAGCGTGCCCGGCGCAGGCGCGCTATAGCCCGCCAGCACCGTTTCCGCCACTGCCGTAATACGGGTGAACGCAATCTGACCGGCGAGGAAAGCCTCGACCGCGATTTCGTTCGCGGCGTTGAGCGTCGCCGGAGCCGCCCCGCCTGCTTGGATTGCCTCCCGCGCGATGCGGGTTGCGGGGAACAGCTCTTCGTTGGGCTTTTCGAAAGTCAGCGTGCCGATGGCAGCCAGATCAAGCGGCGCGAGCGGCGTTTCCATCCTTTGGGGATAGGCAAGACACGATGCAATCGGCACGCGCATATCGCTGGGGCCCAACTGAGCGAGGACCGAGCGATCGCGATATTCGACCATCGAATGCACAATGCTCTGCGGGTGGACGACGATTTCGATGTTATCGAGACCGACAGGGAACAGGTGATGGGCTTCAATGAACTCCAGCCCCTTGTTCATCATGGTGGCGCTGTCGATGGTGATCTTTGCGCCCATTTCCCAATTGGGATGCTTGAGCGCTTGCTCGCGGGTGACCGATTGCAGCTGCTCTGCGCCGAGCGTGCGGAACGGGCCGCCGCTCGCGGTGAGGATGATGCGTCGCACCTCCTTCACCTCATTGCCTGCAAGGCACTGGAAGATCGCATTGTGCTCGCTGTCGGTGGGGAGCAGGTTCGCCCCTGCCTCCTCGACAGCGCGCTTAAGGATGTCAC
>JAYPMZ010000254.1:0-1941 GCA_038130205.1 Erythrobacteraceae bacterium
GCCCTATATCGCGTCGAAAGCGGGGGTCGAGGGGCTGACGAAGAACAGCGCGCGCGAACTGGGCCCGTCGGGCATTCGCGTCAACGCGATCCTGCCCGGGATCATCAACAACGACCGCTTCCGCTTCATCGTCCAGCGCAACGTCGACGCGACGGGCCGCAGCTTCGAAGACATCGAGAACGACTATCTCAAATATGTGTCGCTGCGCTGCAAGGTCGAACTCGGCGAGTTCGCCGACATGGTCGAATTCCTCACCTCGGATGCCGGCAAGAAGATCACCGGCGAGATCATCGCCGTCAGCGGCAATATGGAATGGGAAGAATGACGATGAACAAGAAGACGATCCTGACCTGCGCGGTCACCGGCGGCGCGCCCTATAACAAGAAGCATCCGTCGATGCCGGTCACGCCGAAGCAGATCGCCGACGCCTGTATCGAGGCCGCCTCGGCCGGCGCGAGCATCGTCCATATCCACGTCCGCGACCCCGAGACGGGCGAAGGCAACCGCGACCGCGGACATTTCCGCGAGGTCGTCGACCGCGTCCGCCAGACCGGTACCGACATCGTGCTCAATCTGACCTGCGGCATGGGCGCCTATTTCTTGCCCGATCCCGAGCGCGAAGGGCATATGCTGCCCGGCAGCGACGTCGTCGGCGTCGACGAGCGCGTCGCGCATGTCGAGGAACTGCTGCCCGAGATCGCGACGCTCGACATCGTGACCAACAACCAGGTCGAGGGCCCTACCGAATATATTTATTTCAGCCCGACGCATACGCTGCGCGCGATGGCGAAACGCTTCCAGGCGGCCGGGGTGAAACCCGAACTCGAAGTGTTCGGTCCCGGCGACATATTGTTCGGCAACAAGCTGGTCGAGGAAGGGCTGATCGACGGCCCGGCGATGATGCAGATGGTCCTCGGCGTGCAATGGGCGGCGCCGCACGGCGTGGAGACGATCCTCTATCAGAAGAGCCTGATGGCGCCGGGCACGATCTGGGGGGCGTTCGGGATCGGCCGCGAACAGATGCCGATGCTCGCGCACACGTTGCTGCTCGGCGGCAACATCCGCGTCGGGCTGGAGGATAATCTCTATATGTCGCGCGGCGTCTGGGCGACCAATGGGCAGCTCGTCGAGCGCGCCTATACGCTCGTCAACGCGGTCGGCGGCTATGAGGTCGCGACGCCGGCCGAGACGCGCGAGATATTGAAGCTGCGAACCCCCGGCGTATGACCGAAGCCGCCGCGACGGTTGCCTGGTACGACGCCGAAGCGGTCGCGCGGGCGACGCCGATGCCCGCGTTGATCGCCACGTTGCGGCGCGCCTTCGCTTCGGGCGAATATTGCGCCCCCTCGCGGCTCGCCGCCGATATGGAAGGCGCGTCGCTGCTCGTCATGCCGGCGTGGAAGCGCGATGAGCGGATCGGGACGAAGATCGTTACCGTCGATCCGCGCAGGCGCCCCTCGATCGCGTCGACCTATGTCCTGACCGAGCGGGCGTCCGGGCGGCCGATCGCGCTGATCGACGGCGCCGCGCTTACCCGCCGCCGGACCGCCGCCGCTTCGGTTCTTGCCGCATCGCGGCTCGCGCGGGCCGAGGCCGCGACCCTGTTCGTGATCGGCACGGGGGCGCTCAACGCGCCGATTATCGAAGCCTATGCCTCGGCCTTCGCGCTGGAACGGGTTCTGATATGGGGGCGCGACGCGGCGAAAGCCGACGCCGCCGTCCGTGCGGCGCGCGAACAGGGATATCCCGCCGCGGCGATAGCGACGGTCGAAGCGGGGCTGGCCGAAGCCGATATCGTGTCGGCCGCCACCCTTGCGACGGCGCCGCTGATCGCGGGCGCGGACCTGCGACCCGGCATGCATATCGACCTGATCGGCGCCTTCCGGCCCGACATGTGCGAGGCCGATGCTGACAGCTTCGCCCGCGCGCGCGTCTTCGTCG
>JAYPMZ010000255.1:0-1212 GCA_038130205.1 Erythrobacteraceae bacterium
GAGCATGGTCGATGAATTCCCCGCGCTCTTCGTCGCTGCCGCGCTGGCCGAAGGAACCACGATCACACGCGGGCTCGAAGAATTGCGCGTCAAGGAAAGCGACCGCATCTCTGTCATGGCCGCAGCCCTCACCGCCGCTGGCGCGCGGGTCGAGGAAACCGAGGACGGTCTCACCATTCACGGCACCGGCGGAGAGGCTCTTCGTGGAACCGCCAACCGCGCAGTCGCAACCCATCTTGACCACCGTATCGCCATGAGCATGGCGGTGGCCGGCCTCGCAAGCCGTGACGGGGTAGAGGTGGACGACATCGCGCCGATTGCGACCAGTTTTCCGACCTTCATGGAGTTGCTCGAAAGGGCCAGTGCCTGACATTTGCGGAGAAGACAGATGAACAAACGCCTCCTCGCCTCCACTCTGCTCTTCCTCGCCGCCTGCACCAGCGCCGCGCAGGCTGCGACTTACGAGATGTTCCGCGATCCCAATTGCGGTTGCTGCGGCAAGTGGGCCGATCACGTCCGAACCGAAAACGAAGTGCCTGTCGAGGTCACCGTCTCGCAGGACATGAGCCGCGTGAAACAGCAACACGGCGTCCCGCAGGACTTGTGGAGCTGCCACACGATGACGGTCGACGATTATGTGATCGAAGGCCACGTTCCCGCCGAACAGATCGAGCGGCTGCTGGAAGAACGCCCCGAAGGCGTGCGCGGCCTTGCCGTGCCGGGCATGCCGATCGGATCGCCGGGAATGGAAATGGGCAATCGCACGCAAGCCTATGAAGTCATCGCCTTCCGCGCCGACGGCAGCCGCTATGTCTATGCGCGCTATAACTGACGCATGACGTCCACGCTCGACATCTACAGCTATATCGGCTTTCTCGGCACGGCCTGCATCATCGGCGCCTATGCCTATCTGACCTATGTAGACAGGCCGAACCCCTATGTGCTGCACGGCACCAATCTCTCCGGAGCCGCGCTGCTGACAATCAGCCTGCTGGTGCACACGAATTGGCCGAGCTTGGTGCTTGAAGGTTTCTGGGCGGCGATTGCGGTGTTCGGGATCGCCAAGGCCATTCGCGGACGATCTGCTCGCAAAGAAGGAACAGCCAAATGATCATCGCCGTCGACGGCCCCACCGCCTCTGGCAAGGGCACAATTGCCAAGCAGCTCGCCGCGCATTTCGGCGTGCCGCATCTCGATACCGGCCTGCTCTAC
>JAYPMZ010000255.1:1222-1935 GCA_038130205.1 Erythrobacteraceae bacterium
GCTCTACCGCGCCGTGGGGCGGCAGGTCGCGATAAATGGCGGCGATCCTGACGACCCCGAGGACGCGCTGGCCGCTTGCGATTTTCCCGATGCGTTGATGGAGGATGAAATTCTGCGCACCGAGGAAACCGGCGGGCTCGCGAGCCGCGTCTCGGTTCACCCGCAAGTGCGTCAGGCTCTGTTCGAGCGTCAGCGCGCCTTTGCCACCCAGCCTGGCGGCGCGGTGCTCGACGGGCGCGATATCGGGACCATCATTGCACCCGATGCCGATGTGAAGCTGTTCATCACCGCCAGCGTACAGGAACGCGCGCGGCGGCGCTGGCTCGAAATGGTCGCCAAGCATATCGACCACGAGGACGAGATTCCGCTGGTCGAGATCGAGAAGGATATCGTCGCGCGCGATGCCCGCGACATCAACCGCAAGGACGCGCCGTTGAAAGCCGCGCCCGATGCGCTGGTGATCGACACCACCTCGTTTGATCGAGACGCCGCGTTCGAAGCCGTTCTGGAAGCGGTGGAAGAGGCGCTGGCAAAGCGCGGCTAGGCGCTTTTAGCTGCCCCAGTCGCTGTCGCTGCTTTCGGCCCAACCGCTGTCCGAGGACGGAACCTCGGGCGCAAGAGCCTGCATTTCGTCGCCGACTTCCTTGGTCACATCGCCAAAATTGTCGAGCACAACGGCGCTGGTGCGTTTGAGAACCATCGAGGAATCGACC
>JAYPMZ010000256.1:0-1924 GCA_038130205.1 Erythrobacteraceae bacterium
GTCATATCCCGCGCGCACCCTCTGCTGCTTGCTGCTGTCGAGCGTCCACGCCAGAATCCGCTCGTAACGGTCGACCCAGGGGCCTGCGGCATGATCCTGCTCGCCCTGCGCCGACAGGAAATAGGCGGCGATCATCGGGGTGATCATGCGCGCGACCGCCAGGCTGACCAGCACCGCGAACACGACCGTCATGCCGAACTGGATGAAGAATTGCCCCGAAATGCCGGGCATGAGCGCGACGGGCAGGAACACCGCGACGATCGACATCGTCGTCGCGACCACCGCGAGGCCGATCTCGTCGGCCGCATCGATCGAGGCCTGATAGGCCGATTTGCCCATCCGCATGTGGCGCACGATATTCTCGATCTCGACGATCGCATCGTCGACCAGCACGCCGGCAACGAGGCTGAGCGCGAGCAAGGTCATCATGTTGAGCGAGAAGCCCATGAGGTCCATGAACAGGAAGGTCGGGACCGCCGACAGCGGGATGGCGAGCGCGGATATCAGCGTCGCGCGCCAGTCGCGCAGGAAGAGGAAGACGACGACGACCGCGAGGATCGCGCCCTCGACCATCGCATTGATCGCCGAATGATATTGGCCCTTGGTATATTCGATATCGCTGAACAGCTCGGTGAATTTGACCTTGGGGTTTTCCTTCTCGAGCTTTCGCAGCTCCTCGACCGCCGCGTCGTAAACGGTGACATCGGAGGCGCCCTTCGCGCGCTCGAATCCGAAGGTCAGCACCTGCCGCCCGTCCTGCTTCGAGACCGAGCGCTGCTCGGCGTAGAGATCCTTGACCGCACGGTCCGGTTCGTGCCGACCGAGATCAAGGTCTCGCCGAGCGCGTTGGCGCTGCTCGCATTGCCGAGGATGCGCACCGCCTGTTCGGACCCCGCGACCTCCATCCGGCCGCCCGCCGCATTGATGTTGAGCTGGACGAGCTGGGTGTTCACCGCGGCGGCGGTGAGGCCGTAGGCGCGCATCCGCTCGGGGTTGAGGATGACGCGGATTTCCCGGCTCACGCCGCCCCGGCGATAGGCGTCGCCCATGCCGGGGACCGCGATCAGCCGTTTGGCGACGACATTGTCGACATACCAGCTCAATTCCTCGAGCGTCATGTCGGTGGCGGAGGCCGACCAATAAGCGAGCGTGTTGCCCGAGGTCGAGAGGCGGATGACCTGCGGCTCGAGGATTCCGTTCGGCAGGTTGCTGCGGATCTGGGTGATCTTGTCGCGGATATCGGTCACCGCCCGGTCTATCGGCGTGCCGATCGCGAACTGGACGAACGTCTGCGACTGGCCTTCGGTGACCGTCGAATTGAGCTCGTCGATCCCCTCGATCGTCCGCACCGCCGCCTCGACACGCTGCGTGACCTGGGTCTCGAGTTCGGTGGGTGCGGCGCCCGGCTGCGCGATGATGACGATCGCCCCCGGAAAATCGATGTCGGGATCGCTCTGAACCCCCATCATGAGGAAGGAGACGATGCCCGCCACCGTCAGGCCGAAAAACATGACGAGCGGCGGGATCGGGTTCCGGATGGACCAGGCCGAGATATTCTTGAAATTCATCCTCTCTCCCCTTTCCGGTCTTCCACGCCCGCCGCGTCTGCGGTTCAACCGGCACTGCGGTCGCGATAGGCGAGCAGCCGCAATGCGTTGGCGACCACCACCAGCGTCGAGCCCTCATGCGCGGCCACCGCGGGGCCGATGCCGAGACCGAGGATCGTTGCCGGGACAAGCACGACGACGATGCCGAGGCTCACCACGAGATTCTGGCGGATGATCCGCCGCGTCTGGCGGCTGAGGCCGATTGCAAACGGTAGGTGAGCAAGATCGTCGGCCATGAGCGCAACGTCGGCGGTTTCGAGCGCGACGTCCGACCCGGCGGCGCCCATCGCGATCCCGACGGTCGCGCTCGCCATGGC
>JAYPMZ010000257.1:0-962 GCA_038130205.1 Erythrobacteraceae bacterium
GGCTCCCCCTACAACAACAAAGGCAACGCGCACCGCTCCGGCAGCGACGAGCGCCTCTACAATCAGCGACGAACGCGATGGGCCATGATCTGAAAGAAATTGCGCGATGGTGGTCATGATCGATGTCACACTGCTTAATTTATTAATTTAACTACCTTGTGCCTCCTGGTTTTTCAACCTTCGATATGAACTCAAATTTTTCAAATACTTAACGAGATGATTTTTGGACGTCCGCGCGGCGCGATGTCACAGAGCCATTTCGAACGACTGAAAATCGTCGCCGCACGCTGCAGCCGCAACCGCGCTGGGCCTTCGCTCGGTCAGTGATGGTAGAGCGGGAATTGCCGTGCGGTGGTCGGGCATTCGCACGGGGCGAGCACCGATATCGCGCGCGGCAGAATCCGGAAATGCGCCGGCGTCGCGGTGACGATCTCACCGTCAGTGTTCACCGGCATCGGCCGCCGCGTCTCGATATCGAACTCGACGCATTTGGCGGTGCGCACTTCCTTCCACGCGCCATGTGTGCCAGACCGGAAGGCCCGGAGCATGAGGGCGAGCTTCCAGAGGTTTTTGACCTCGAGACTATAAAGATCGAGCGTGCCGTCATCGATTGCGGCATTTTCCTCGACGACATTACCTCCGCCATAGAGGCGCCCGTTGCCGATCGCGACCTGGTAGGTGCTGACGGTCCTCGACTCGCCCTTCTCCCTGATCCTCGCCCGGAACCTCTGGGCGGCCAGGATGACCCGCAGCGCGGCGACGGCATAGCCGAGGCGGCCGAATCTTTTCTTGATCGCTGGGTCGAGCTTCTGCGCAAGTTCGCTGCTGATCCCGATACTCGCGACATTGAAGAAGGCATGGCCATTGACCGTGCCGACATCGATCCGTCGGCTGTGACCCTCGACAATAACGTCGGCCGCCGCCGCGAAGTCGAGCGGGATCGACAGGGTGCGCGCCAGGTC
>JAYPMZ010000257.1:972-1918 GCA_038130205.1 Erythrobacteraceae bacterium
CATTCGCGGTTCCGGCGGGAATGATTCCCAGCGGCAGGTCGCTCTCGATCACCGCGGGCGCAGCGGATGAGATCGAACCGTCGCCGCCGCACACGACAATGATATCGGCGGTCTGATGCAGCCGTGTCACGTCGCGTGCGATTTCGGGCAAGCTCTCGAACGGCTCGACCGTCACCAGGAGGCCGCCGGTAGCGAGGCGCTCGCGAACGGGAACGAGCGCCTGCTCGCCCTGCCGCGCCTTCGCATTGTGCAGCACGAGGGCGCGCGTACCTTTGGGCCACGGCATCGACACGATCCTGTTCAGCAGAGTTACGACCGTCGAGCGCGTGCCTTCAGAAGAACCACGTCCGATAGAGCAGGCCTATATATCGCCGCGACGAGGCCGGGAAGCATCCGTATCGATGCAGCTCCCTTTTCGGCTTCGTCATATCCTTGGCGCGATCGCTCGCCCTGATCGCTCTTCCGTTGTCGAAGTTCGACCGGTCCCACCCAGGAGCGCTCCGCCAATCTGGTCGGCGGCGGCGCCCGCGCAAGCGAGGCTTAGCCTCACTCCTCCGCTGCGCTTCGGCCCTTCGGGTGCGCAAGCGCCTCAAGCCGCTGACCCGTCCGGCTGCACGCCCGGGATGGTCCCGGGCAAATCCGCAGGAGTATCGACATGGCGAGCATCGGCATCGTCAGCGGCAGCATCGAGAAGGGTTTTGTGGGCCAGCTCATCACGCTGTCGATCAAGGCACCGGTCGAGATACGCCCCAACCGCGGCAAGGCGAGCGATGTGCAGCCCGACTATCGCGTTTGGTCAGATGGTGTCGAAATCGGCGCCGGCTGGATCCGCATCGCCGAGCAATCGGGCCGTCCCTATGTGTCGCTGTCGCTCGCGACCCCCGAGTTCGGGCCGCGGCGTATCTACGCCAATCTCGGGCGGGCCGCGAGGCAGGATCGCGACGAT
>JAYPMZ010000258.1:0-1914 GCA_038130205.1 Erythrobacteraceae bacterium
CCTGCGCACTGCGCGACATTCCGGCACTTGCCCGCCGCCTCGAAGCGCTGTTCTGGCAGATGCAGGGTGACGCCGAACGCGGTGAAACGCCGGTGCCAGACCTGCGCAACCTCGACGTCTACTACGAAATCGGCGCCGAGCTTGCTGCCGCCGGGATCGAGTTCGAGACCGACGAGGCCTACCGGCTGCGCTACCGTGAGGCACTCGCCCGCCTCGATGAACACGCCCCGCTCTGGCCCGATGCCCGCCTCTGGCCGGCACCGGCCGCCTGACCCTTAGGCCCGCCCGCAATCCTGAAGTTCTGAATGACGAGGACAGCATGACCCCCGTAATCCTGGTGACCTTTGCCGGACGGCAGAAGCGAATGGAAATCCTCACCCAGTATGTCCGCCGGGCGATGGACCTCGGGATCATCGACGAGTGGCACATCTGGGACTTCACCCGCTCGGCTGAAGACCATGCCTGGGTGAGCCGGGAGTTCGGCCCGGTGCGCTACATGGGCTCGAAAGTGCCCTACCAGCCGGTCGGGGGCGTTTCGCGCCAGGCCTCGTTCCGCACCAGTGCCCGCATCCGGCACGACCTGCACATCACCCTCACCCCGCATGACCGGCCGAACGATCACTATGAATTCGTGGTCGGCGGCTGGCGGAACACCCATTCGGCGATGCGCAAGATCCCGCGCGAAAAGCTGGAGAACCCCGAGCGCGGCGACGATGCCAACCTGTGGAGCGCGCCGACGCCCGGTGTGCTCTCTCCCGGCCGGCCGAACGATGTCGTGCTGTCACTCGATGCGGCCGGCGCACCGACGCTGCGCGTCAACGGCGTGACCATCGGCAGCTGGCCGGAACTCGACTTCTCTGCCGGCGCGGGCGTGCAGATGCGCGGCGGCTGGGGCGCGGACCTCGAGCTCTGCGATGCCGGCACCGCCACGCGGCGCTATATCGGCAATCCGAACGAGCAGATGCCCTACTGGCAGGCCTACGACTATTATGCCACGCGGCTGGAGGCCTTCTCCGATGCGGTGTTCCTGAAATGCGACGACGACATCGTCTATCTCGACATCGACGAACTTGACGGCTTCATCCAGTTCCGGCGGAACAACCCGCATTACTTCGTCGTCTCGGCCAATGTGGTGAACAACGGCGTCTGCGCCTATTTCCAGCAGGCCGCCGGCTCCATTCCACCCGCTGTCGGCCATTTCGAGTTGCCGCCGGGCGGCTTCGGCGGCAGCCTCTGGGAGAGCGCCGAGCGGGCCGTGAAGCTTCACGACTTCTTCCTCGGCCAGGGCGGCAGGACGCTCGCCCTTCCGGCCAGGGTCGTCGACTGGACGGAGCGGCAGTCGATCAACTTCATCGCCTGGCTCGGCCGCGATCTCGTGCACATGGCTCTGCCCCAAGGCGACGACGAGCACGCACTGACCATCGGCGTTCCGACGCTCCTGCAGCGCCCGACGGCAATCTATTCGGATTTCACCGTCAGCCACCTGAGCTTCGGGCCGCAGGAGCGCGGATGGGACCCAAGCCCGCTCGTCGAGGCCTATGAAGTGCTCATGCGCGAACGCCTCTTTCCGGTCGACGAGGCGCCGCAGCTCGCCCTGCGGGCGGCAGGCTGAGGGCCGGGTTCCATGCGCATGAAGGACAAAATCCTCATCGTCGGCGCCGGCCTTTCCGGCGCCGTCATCGGCCGCACGCTTGCCGAGGCCGGCTACGCGATCGAGATCGTCGACCAGCGAAACCATATCGGCGGCAACTGCCACACCGAACGGGACGAGGCGACCGGCGTGATGGTGCATGTCTACGGGCCGCATATCTTCCACACGGACGACACGGAAGTGTGGGACTATGTGAACGGTTTCATGACCTTCATGCCCTACAAGAACCGCGTGAAGGCGACGAGCGGCGGGCAAGTCTATTC
>JAYPMZ010000259.1:0-1905 GCA_038130205.1 Erythrobacteraceae bacterium
CGAAGAAAGTGACCGACACCATCAAGTCCTGATCGAATAGGTCTTGTTCGACCCCGACTTCCCACTCGGTTGCTCGCTCCGGCTTTAGGTTGGCATTACCGATGAAACGCCCGTCGACGAAGCCATAAAGCTCGTAGAAGCCAGGGTTCTTGATCCCCGTCCCAATCGCCCCGCGCAGGCGCGTTGTGTCGGTGACGGGCACGCCCGCTGCTAGCTTGAACGTGGTCGCGTCGGCAAACCCTTCGTTGATGTCGCGACGGATTGCCGCCGCGACGTTGAAGCGGTTGGAGGAGAGCCGGTATTCGCCGACCAACCCGACATTTTCGTTGCTGCGCGTTCCGGTGAAGGCAAAGCCGAAGGGGTCGGTGTTGCGATAGCGCTCTTCTTCCCAGTCGGCCGCAAAGGTCAGCGTGTGCGACAGGCCGGAACCGCCGAATGCATAGGCAGTCACATAGGACGCCTTTAGCCGCTCGCCTTCATTGCCGAAACTACGCCCGAAAGGGCCAAAGCTGTCGCGGCGAATGTCTGCAATCTGAAAAGAGAGATCGTGCCGCCATTTGCCGTCGAGCGCGTAAAGCTCGGCTCCCGCGAGCGCATAGAGAGCCTCGTTCTCATAGCGTGTGCCGGGACTGTCGACGGTGAAGCCGAAAGCGGGGCTGGTCGTGTCGAAGTCGGAATCGTTGAATTCGCCCTCGGTCACGACATAGCGCCCGACGGCGCGCAAGGTGAAATTCCCGGTCAGTTCGACCGAACCCTTGCCCGCCAGCGTATAGCCTTCGCGCCCGATATCGCGCGTGCCGCCACGCGCATTGGGCTCGCCGCCGGTGGAAACAACGGTGCCGGACAACGACAAATCCCAGCCGGAGCCGCCCGTACCGAAGCGCAGCGCTCCGTTTACCGTCTCATTGGTTCCCGCTTCGATGCGACCCGCAAGCCCGGCGAATTCTCCCGAACGATACGCGACCACGCCGCCGACGGCATCAGAGCCGTAGAGCGCCGATTGCGGGCCGCGCAGCACCTCGACATAGCTGCCGATCTCGGCCTGCAAAGTGCCGAGGTCGAATTCACCTGCGAAGGGATCGGAGACTTCGATCCCGTCCACCAGCACCAGCACGTGATTGCCTTCCGCTCCGCGCAGGCGAAGCTGGGTCTGGCCCGCGACCGAACTTATCGCCACGCCGGGCACATCGCGCAGCACGTCGGCGACGTCGCGCACCTGACGGTCGGTCATGTCGCCGCGGTTCACAATCGTGGCCGAACCGGGGTATTCATCGACTTGCAGCCCTCCGTCGCGATGGGCGCTGACGAGAATGTAGTCCTCGCGCACCTCGTCGCCGAAGACAATCTTCGGTGCAGCGTCTTCGCCTGCATCGTTTTGCACGTCCTGCGCCGCCAGGGGCGCAGCGGATAGAAGCGCGGCGAGTGCGGCGCTGTTCAACAAAGCAAATCTGGTCATCGGGTTCCTTCCGATCAAGCAACAACAATGACCGCGAGGGGTGTCCTCACGGCCAACACAGTCGTCGCTCGAAACGAAATTCCTCCGCGCCACGCCAATCCCTGAGCGGGGCAACAAGCGACACGCTCCGGTCGGTCTCCTGGCTTGCGGGTCGCTGTCGCTGGCTCACCTTCCCAAAGGGCCAAATACCTTGGCGCCCTCAGTGGCATATCGAGCCAGCCACTCACCGCTTACAGTTGCAGGGACAGCTGCGGAATTGAACCGCATTCCCGTTACCGAGGCGTTCGAGCCGCCTAATCGCACCCGCTTGCAGACGCAAGCCTGCTTCGGAATTGGCTTAGTTCTGCGCGCCGTCCTCGTCGCTGGCGATCGGCTGGGTGATCGGTTCGGAGATCACATTCTCCTGCACCGGCACCACCGGGACGGCGACGCCCGTCTCGGGATCGGTC
>JAYPMZ010000260.1:0-1905 GCA_038130205.1 Erythrobacteraceae bacterium
CCTGAGACCGCCACGCGTCCATTCAAATCCCGGCGTGAGCGAAAAGCCCTTGTTGATCTTGTACTGGACCGCGCTTGCCGCGCGGTAAGTGTTCGTTGTCGGGCGCTGCTGCGTGACGAAATCGAGTGCCGCATCGCCGCTCACGCCAACCGTGCGGGCCCCGGTGGTGAAACTCGGCGTCAGCTCCTGCTGGTAAACCCGCCCCCGGTTGAGGTTGCTCATGAGTGACAGGATCAGTTCGTCGCTGGCCCTGAAATCGAGATTGAGCGAGCCTGCCATGCGCGAGGTCTTGCGGAACTGGCTCTGAGCCTGGATGACAGTCGTCGCCATCGGGTCGGGACTGATCGCCGTCGGGACATAATTGCGGCTGTTGGTGATTTCTTCGCGCTCGATATAGGTGTTGGTGAAGCCGAAGCTCGCCATCACGCCGAGGCGCCGGCCGAAAAAACTGTCGGAGAACTGGATCTCGCCATTCGGCAACAGCGGAAAGTCGATGCCGCCCTCGTGCGGGCCGGTGTTGCGTCCTTCCCAAAGATCCGCGGTCGTGGCGCCGCTCAACTGGACATTGAACAACCGGCGCTTGCGATCGAAGGCGCGCTTGGTGCGGATATTGATCGTGCCTGCGGGCGCATTGGCATCGACGTCGGCGCTGATCGTCTTCGAAATCTCGATCGAGTCGATGCCCGCAAGCGATACACCTTCGAAACTGAAGACGCGCGCCGAAGCGGCCCCCGTATTCGCGTCCGCCGAGGCCATGCTGGTACCGTTCAGCGTCACCTGCGTATAGTCGGACGGCATGCCGCGTAGCGAAACGCTGATCGCCGTGCCATTGGTGCCGTCGGTATCGACGCCCGGCATGAACTTCAAGAATTCCGCTGGATTGCCGTCGGCGATATCGCCGTAGGATTCGGCCGACAGATTATTCTTGATGTCCATTGACTCGCGCTGGTTCATGATCGCGCGCGCATCGCCTTCGAGCACGCTCGCCGCGACGACCACGATATCCTGGCTACGCGTCGCCCCCGGGCGGAGAAGCTCGACGTCGTGCCGGACCGTTGCACCGGCGGCGACCTCGACCCCGCCGGCAGCATCGCTGTAGCCCGTATAGCTGATCGTGATGTTCACCGGGCCCGCCGGCACGTCGAGAATGCGATACTCGCCGCGCTCGCCCGAGTTGGCAGTGCGGCGACGCCCGTCCGAGGTTTCAATGCTGACGATTGCGTCGCGCAGATATTCGCCGGTTGCAGGGTCGAGCACGCGCCCGGTGATCGTCCCCTCACCCGCAACCCGCTGCTCGCGGCCAGCACCGGATCCCGCAGGGCTCGCCGAGCCGCTCGCCGCGCCGCGCGCGCGCAGAATGACAACGCCGCCCCGGTCCGAGGCGATCTCGAGACCGCTGCTCGCTAGCAGTTTCCTCAATGCATCGCGGGAATTCATTTTCCCGACGATCGCCGCCGACTTGACGTTTTCGAACCCGGAGGCGGGCGCGACGATCTGAAGTCCCGCCTGGCGGCCGAAGGCCGAGATCGCTGCCGGGAGGTTCTGCGACGGGATATTGAAACTGACGACCTGCGCCACTGACGGCGACGAAATTGCTACCGCGGCGACGGCGACGCCGCTGCCCAAAACCGACTTCATATTCATGTTTGCGCCCCCGAGCTTGCTTGCTTCAGCGTGGTTCGGGGTCTGGATGCCGCCACGACGGCTTTCCGCCATCAGAGCTCAAAAAAAACTTCGTTTCCTATGGGCGGCCGAGCCGCACGCCCTTCGAAGTCGGCGCGGCGCGAAGGCCGAGGCTGAGCGCGGCCGCCTCGGCGAAGCCGAGCGGGTCGCTCGTCGAATAGACCCCTGTGACCTTCATCCGGCCGATCGCCGGGTCGGCGATCTCGATGCGCCGCTCGGAAT
>JAYPMZ010000261.1:0-1903 GCA_038130205.1 Erythrobacteraceae bacterium
GCCCATTGAGAGGGCATCGCCCGCAGGCCATGAAGAGGAGCAGGGACGGTCAGCCGACTTGGCGACGACTGCCGTCTGCTGCCATGGGTCGCAATGCCGACGATGGACGCTGCGCATGCTTTTGCGCTCGACGTCACGCGGGTGAAGGATGCGGCGGGTCTTGCCGATCTGCTGGAGGAAGCCTGCGCGCGCATGGGCTGTTCCTGGTTCGCGCTGAGCCACCATGTCGATTTCCTCGCGGCTCCCGACAGGGGTGTTCGCGTCCACAACTATCCCGAGGATTGGGCCCGCTGGTTTGACGAGCGCGGCCTTGGGATTACCGATCCGGTGCATCGCGCCAGCCACCGCAGTCTCGAGGGTTTCTTCTGGCGCAACATGAAGCCGCTTTCGGGCGAACGCCCCGAGGACGAACTGGTTCTCAGTGAGGCGCAGCGGCACGGAATAGGAGACGGGCTTACCATACCGGCGCACATTCCGGGCGAGGCGCATGGTTCGGTGTCCTTCGCCTGGACGCCGGGGATCGCCGCGAATGATATGGCGCTCCTCTTTGCCCGGATGATCGGTGGGCCGGCCTTCGAAGCTGCGCGCCTACTCGCCAATCCCGAACTCGCGCAGGTCGGGCCGCGGCTGACGGACCGCCAGCGCGAATGCCTGATCCTCTCGGCCAAGGGCAACAGCACTCCGAAGGTCGGACGGATCCTCGATCTCAGTCCCGACACAGTCCGCGAGCATCTTCGCAACGCGCGGCAGCGTTACGAGGCTAATGGAGGCATCACGCTTACCGTGCGAGCGCTTTACGCCGGCGATCTCAGCTTCGAGGACATTGCCAAGCGCTGAACTTTTTTCGCCGACACCCCCCGATCGTGCTATGGTGGCGCCGCAAAAAGCCGTTCAATTGGATGGTCTCTTTCGAAAAGGAGACACATCCATGCTTTCGGTAATCGACCATTCCAACCGCGCGCACGAGCATCAATTGCTCCGCGCGATGTTCGAGGCGCGCAAGCGCGTCTTCATCGATCTCCTGAAATGGGACCTGCCGGTGCTCGCCGACCGGTTCGAGATCGATCATTTCGACGATCCCCACGCGACCTATCTGATCGTCGGCGATCAGGATGGCGGGCATCTCGCTTCGGCGCGCCTCCTTCCCACCACGCGCCCGGCTCTTCTCGATGGCCTCTTTCCCGGCCTCGTCGACGGCATCCCGCCGTCCGGTCCCGACATCTTCGAAATCACCCGCTTCTGCCTGTCGCCGGGGATCGGTGCGCGCCAGCGCCGCACCGCGCGCGACACGCTTCTTGTCGGGCTGGTCGACTATGCGCTCGCCAACGGCATCCGCTCCTACACCGGCGTCGCCGAGCTCGACTGGTTCGCTCAGATCCGGACCTTCGGCTGGGACTGCAAGGCTCTCGGCGAACCCGGCATTTACGACGGCCGCGCGCTGACTTCGCTGCGGATCGAGATCGACGCCGACACCCCCGCAAGCCTCAAGGCGGCGGGGATTGTTTCGGGCAGCGCTGCGACGCCGGTCGCGGCCAATGCAGCGTGAAAGGAGCGGGGCCATGATCACCAATATCGCTCCAGTCGATAGCCATCAGCCACCCTCCGCTTCGATGCAGGCGCTCAAGGAAGACGGCTATGCGATCGTCCGCGGGGCGGCGCCCGCCGAGTTGATCGCGGCGATCGATCGCGACCTCGATCCGCGATACGCCGCGACGCCCTTTTGCGAGGGCGGCTTCTATGGGACACGCACCAAGCGCTTCGGCCGCCTGCTCATCCGCTCGCCGCATGTTGGCGCATTGGTCATGAACCCGGCGATCCTCGCCCTCGCCGAGGCCGCGCTCGGCGACTGGTGTGAGCGCATCCAGCTCAATCTCGCCCAAGCGATTGAGCTGCATCCGGGAGC
>JAYPMZ010000262.1:0-777 GCA_038130205.1 Erythrobacteraceae bacterium
CTGTCAAGTCGCGCGCGGCGCGCTCGCACGGTTGAACCAGAAACCCGCGACAAGGACGATCGCGGCCGCCAATTGTGCGACAAGCGTTTGAGCCGTCGGGTACACCCCCAGCATCGGGATTCGCGGAAACTCTGCCAGCGGCGTAACGCCGAGCAAGCCTGCTTCCTGCAGCCCGCCAATGCCCTTGCCAGCTAGCACGACGGCCAAGACTGCTATAAGCGCCGCACTCCAAGCAAAGAACTGCGTGATCGGCAGCCGAGCACTGTAACGCAGCATAGCCCAGGCGATCAGCCCCAACAGAGAGGCAGCCGTGGCCGCCCCCGCGAGCATTGCACCGCCATTTCCCTGCGCCCATATCGCGGCGTAAAACAGGATGGTCTCGAAGACCTCGCGATAGACAACGAGAAAGGTCAGACCGAACAGAAACCACGCCGACCGGCGCGACAGCGCGGCGGAGATTTTCTCCTTGATATAGCGCTGCCAAGCTTCGGCATTGCTCTTGCCATGCATCCAGATACCGATCGAGATCAGGATGATCGCGGCGAAGAGCGAACCAAAGCCTTCAGTGAGCTCGCGCGATGCCCCGCTGACCCCTATAAAATAGGTTGCCACAAACCAGGTCAACCCCCCTGCGGCAAGAGCCGAAACCCAGCCGCCATGGACATAGCCCATCACGTCGGTTCGCCCGGTTTTGCGAAGAAAGGCCATCATCGCGATGACGATCAGCAATGCCTCAAGGCCTTCGCGAAGGAGGACGCCGAACGCGCCGCCGAGGCG
>JAYPMZ010000262.1:787-1889 GCA_038130205.1 Erythrobacteraceae bacterium
CGCCGAGAAAGCTGGACGACGCGCTCGCCCGCTCGGGCGCGAGGGCCGCCTCGGCTTCGACAAACAGCCGCGCCACTTCGGCATTTGCCGCCTCGACCTCGGCGATCGGGCGCCCCTTGCCGATGGCCGAACGCAGGTCTCCCATCGCCAGCTCGATCTTCGCCATGAGGTCGGGATCACGCGCCGCAAGAACCGGTTCGACTGGTTCAAATCCGTCGAGATAGGCGGATAACGCCAGATCGGACGCTGCGCCGCGGTCACCGGCGGCATAAGCTTTGAGGCTCGCTTCGAGGCGCTGGCGGGACAGCGCCAACGAGCCGGCCGGTTTCGCAACGACAACTTCGGGCTGGCGACGCAAGAAGGCCGTCACCGGCCCGGCCTTGCCATCCCCTAACTCGCGCGCAAGCTGCGCAGGAGTCTTGGCCACGAGGGTCGCAAGATCGGGTATGGCGGTCCGAACTGGCGCGTCCCTGTCCCATATCTGCCCACCGGAGGTTTGCGAAGATTCAGGAAAGGCAAGGCTGCCGACATAAAAGGACAGCGCCCAGCGATCGCCGTCGGGAAGGTCTTCGAAACTCGCCATCGACGTGCCCTCAAGGCCTTGCGAAATCACCTGATAGAGCGCGAACAGGCTACGCTCGCGCGCGCGCGCCGCGTCCGTGAAAGCAATCGGTGGCGGATCGAGCCCCGCGGCGCCCGGGCCGTTTCCGGCACCGGTCGCGCCATGGCACATGGAACAATTTTCCGCGTAAAGCTTCGCGCCGCGCGCCAGATCGGGAGCCGATCGCGGCGCCAGCGGAACGGGGTAGCTTCCAAGCAGAGCCTCGGCGAGCCCCCGCGATTGTTCTTCGACCGTCGCCGGCGCAGATTTCGCAGCGATCGATTGCCGCAAGGTGGCGGCGCGAGCCACCAAGTTCGGCTTCGCGGTCTTCTGCGGCAGGCGTTTCAATCGAGTTTCGACCTGCGCTGCAAACTCGGTCATCTCGGCATATTCGGCCGGACTGATAATCTTGCCGCCGGACACCGCACCAGGATAATCAACGGCAACATAATCGAGCAGCCGCCAAATGGTCTGAACCTCGGGTTCGCTCGCGCGGGCCGG
>JAYPMZ010000263.1:0-1885 GCA_038130205.1 Erythrobacteraceae bacterium
AGTCACCTAACGTAAGAAAAGGCTTAAGCGCCCGCAGATTCCATCTGGCCAAGCCTTCTGCGTTTTCCGACGCTTGCAGCAACGCAGTGCCCTCTCATGCGCAAAACGGTGGCGTCTGGGTCATGCCGGTATTTTTAGGGGTGGGGCGCATTGCGAAATGCGATAGTCCGTGAGCAAAAGGATTTCGGGAAGATCCCGGTCCCCCCGACGGACGGCCGCCAGCCAAGCGAGAACTCAAATGCCGCAACGAGACAAAGACGCAGACGTCGCCATGCCCTCCGATGCGCTGAGGACATATCATCCGGTCTGCGATGCGATTGCGCTCATCCTGCAGCCCTATGCGGAGGTGGTTCTCCACGATCTCTCCAGCGAGACGGTGAGCTACATCGCCAACAACTTCTCCAAGCGGGACCTCGGGGAACCGTCGCTGCTGCACGAAATCGACTTCAAGCCGAACGACCGGACGATCGGGCCTTATGAAAAGGTGAATTTCGATGGAAGGCGGCTGAAATCGGTGAGTGCGGTGTTGCGCGCGCCCGATGACCGGGCGATCGCCATCCTGTGTATCAACATCGACGTTTCGCACATCCAGTCTGCGATCCAGGTGCTGAGCGCTATGTCCACTGTCTCCATCGACCAAGGCAAGCCCGCTGCCCTGTTCAAGGAAGACTGGCATGAGCGGGTCAACGAATATGTGCACGGCTGGACGACGAAGCGGGGCCTTATGATCGCTGACCTCACCCGGGCGCAGAAACAGCAGCTTGTGCGCGAGCTGGCCGAAGACGGCGCCTTCAGCGGAAAGCATGCGGCTGCCTATATCTCGAAGATCCTGCAGATGGGCCGGGCGACGGTTTACAACTACCTTCGCGACACGAAAGCCTGAGCCCCGAACGGCAGAAGGGGCGCCCGCGGGGCGCCCTCTGTGGTGGCGGTCGAGCGGGCGATCAGCGGCCGTAGATCGCCTGTGTGATGACATCGCGGTCAAAATTCGCGCCGCAAAGCAGGATCACGCTCGTCTGGCCGGAAAGGCTGGCTGCAACCTTTTCGAAGCCGGCAAGCGCAAGGGCGGCCGAACCCTCGACGATCATGTTCTCCTCGAGAGCGAGTGTTTTCAGCGCGGCGCGGATGTCGTCCTCGCCGCATTCGACGACCTCGTCCATGGTCGCCATCGAAAGAGGCAGCGTGATCGTGTCGAGATCGATGCCGCCGGCGACGGCATCGGCGAGCGTCTCGTGATGCTCGGTCTCGACCACGCGGCCGGCCGCTATCGATGCCGCAAGCGCCTTCGAATGGCTCGCGGCGACGCCGTAGAGCTTCGTGCGCGGGCTGAAGGCCTTGAGCACCGCACCGATGCCGCTGATCAGGCCGCCGCCGCCCATCGCGACGAAGACATTGTCGACGCCGGCACACTGTTCGAGGATTTCGAGCGCGATCGTGCCCTGGCCGGCGACGATATCGGGATCGTTGTACGGCGAGACATAGGCGTGCCCTTCGGAGGCAGCGCGTTCCTGGGCGTGCTGTTCGGCAAGGCCGGTCTCCTCGCCGTGCAGGATGACCTCGACGCCGTAGGAGCGGATCTTCTCAAGCTTGGCGGGCACGACGGTTTGCGGCAGCACGACGGTGAGGCTGCGGGAAAGCGCCTTGGAGGCATGCGCCGCGCCGATGCCGTGGTTGCCGGACGAGGCGGTGATCAGCCGCCCGCCCGCGGGCTGGGCGGACATTTTCGACATTGCGCCCCTGATCTTGAAGGATCCGGTGAGCTGGAAGTTCTCTGCCTTGAAGAGCACCGTCGCGCCTTCGGCCTTTCCGGCCTTGCGGGCGGGCAGGAGCGGTGTCTGGTAGATATGGTCACGAATGCGGGCCCTTGCCCGGACGGCGGCGGCCG
>JAYPMZ010000264.1:0-1882 GCA_038130205.1 Erythrobacteraceae bacterium
GTGGAATGGCGCCAAGGGCGAGCATGAATATCTGATCAACGTCATCTGGCCGCTTACTCCATTCACGGCTGATAACGGCGCGACCCAAATCTATCCCTATAGCCACGGCCGCGACGGGATGGAGAAGGAGGATGTCGGCGACCCGATTGCCGCGATCTGCGATCCGGGTTCAGCAATTTGCTTCCTTGGCTCGACCGCGCACGGCGCCGGGCCCAATTTGACCCAATCGGTACGCCGCGGGGTGGTCATCGGCTACAGTCTCGGATGGCTCAAGCCCTATGAGAATCTGTGGCTTTCCTATCCGCCGAATATCGCCCGCAAATTCTCACCCGAACTCGCCGCGCTCGCGGGATATGCGCAGCACCGCCCCAACCTCGGCAATTATGAAGGGCAATGCCCATCGATATTGCTGGACGACAATGTTCCCGACCATATCGGTGCGATCGATGCGTTGCGCCCCGATCAGGAGGCGATGCTTGCCGATTATTTCCGGGCGTCGGCGGGCTGAGCAATGAGTCCCGCCCATGTGCATGAGCCGACCTATTCCGCGACCAAGCATCGGCTGATGACCGGCGCCTGGTCTGCTGGCGTTCGGATCGAAGCAGCGCGGCTCGCGGACGAGATCGGCGTCAGCATCACACCAGTACGCGATGCCCTCAATCGGCTTGCCGGGGAACGCATGGTGGATTTCATCGCGGGGGAAGGATTTCGCGTTCCGCTGTATAGCGAGGCCGAGCTACGCGATCTCTTTGGACTCAATCGCCTGCTGCTGCTCGCGGCCGTCGGCAAGGCTGGGCTTCCACGCGACGGCAACCAGAATATGGGTGATATCGCGGACCGCTCGAGCCGCCTCTTCCTTCGGCTGGCGAGTTACTCGGCAAATGGAGAAATCGTCGCCGCGGTGGGCGCACTCAACGACCGATTGCATCGGACGCGTATGCTCGAACTCGAGGTATTCGCCGACGCGGCGGACGAACTTTCCGAGCTTGAGACGATGGCCAGCGAGAGACACGACCGCCGCATCTTTCGGGACCTCCTGGGACGCTATCACGAACGACGCAGACATGAAGCGGGCACCTTTGCGCGTTTGCTCAGCAGCACCGTTTCGCGATAGGAATCGGGCAGCAGAGAGATGATTATGACTGCGGATGAAAGCTTCAATGGGCAGCACCTTGGTCGTCCGCGGCGACCAGGGCTCGCTGCGAGGGTCGTCGGCAAGAAAACCAATGGGCGCGCGCCGACCCGCCGCTTTAGTCAAAGATGGACCCGAAGAATGGGTGCATCGTGGGCACAGTGTTGCTAGGCTGTTCTCATGCGGACGAACATTGACCACATCCCTCCCCAGAAGCGTCGAGACCTTGAGCGGGTCGTCCAGATTATCTTCGAAGAATTCGAGGATGCGCTGGCACTGGCAACGCAGCAATGGAAGAAACGCGGTCGTATCGAGAAAATTATTCTCTATGGCAGCTATGCCCGCGGCGACTGGGTGGACGAGCCGGTCGGACTTCGACCTGCTGATCATCGTCAACGATAAAAGGCTGACGGATCGCGTCGATTATTGGTTGAAGGCCGACGATCGCTTGACGCGAGAACTGGCAATCACCCAGACGATCAAGACACCGGTGAACTTCATCGTGCACACAATCCAGGAGGTGAATGACGGCTTGGCGCATGGCCGCTATTTCTTCATGGACGTCCGGCGCGACGGCATCGCGCTCTATCAGACAGTCGACGATGAACTCCACGAACCGAAGCCAAAGACGCCGGAATCGGCGCTGGCGATGGCGGAGGAGTATTTCGAAGACTGGTTTCCTGGCGCGATGCAAAAATACGAAGGTGCAAAGTTTCATATCGAAAAGCGGCACTTAAAGCCGGCTGCATT
>JAYPMZ010000265.1:0-1881 GCA_038130205.1 Erythrobacteraceae bacterium
GTTCAAAGCCAGGGATCGGGACCGATGGCCCCTTGGCATAGGCGGCGACGTCGATGCCGTTGCGGATCAGATGGGTGCGCTCCCCCGCCTTCCACTCGTCGGTCGCGATCCGCTGAAGCAAGGTCGACGGGACGACGACCGACTGCGCGGTGCGCAGCGCGATGCGGCGGAACAGATTGCGTTTCCAGTTGCGCCGGACGCTTTCATCCTCATTGAACCCGTCCTCGTGATGGATCAGGTCGGGCATGCTGTGCCACAGGCGCGAGACATGGACGCGGCGCGCCATCACTCCGTCCATCGCGCCCCAATTATAGCTGAGCACCAGTTCGAACCGCGTCATGTAATTCGCCAGATCGCGGTAACGCCCCGGCGACGGCTTGCCGTAGAGCGGCGGCGCATCCTCGGGAAAATGGGCGACGATCCCCGCATCGATCGCATCGCGCGCGCCGAGCGCGCTCGGCATCGCCGACAGGATCGTATGATGCGCGCGGTCGCCCATCAGATTCATCAGCCGGACCGCGCGCGCCTCCTTGCCGCCGAGCGAAAAGCTCGAATGAAGGTGAAGGATGCGGATCGGCCAGGGCGTCTCGGGCTCGTCGGCGCTCACGCTTGCGGAAGCGCCGCGGCCCAAGGGTCGACCCCCGCGTCGCCGCCGTTCGGAACGCGCAGCGGCGCCGCGAACAGCTTGTCGTAATAGGTGACGATCCCCCCCACCCGCGTCAGCTTGTGCGTGCGTTTGGTCAGCCGCAGCCAGTCGCGGATATCATAGGCCGGATAGACCGCGCCGTTGAGTTCGGCGAAGGCGCGCGCGGCGTGAATCCACGTCGGCTGGCTGCCGCCCGCGCCGATATAGTCGCGAATCCGCTCTAACCCCGCACTCTCGAGTTCGGGGCCGACGTCGTTGAGCACCGCGCCGACGAGCCGCCCAGGCAGCGTCGCCGCCATCCCTATCGCGACCAGCCCGCCGAGCGACGTGCCGATCGCCGCGAACCGCTCGATCTTCAGCTCATCGAGCAGCGCGACAACGTCCTGGACATAGGTCAGCGGGACATAGGTCATCGGGTCCTTGGCATAGGCGCTCTCGCCCCGCCCGCGGAATTCGATGACGATGACTTTGCGATATTGCGCGACATGCGGCGCCAATGCCTCGAACTCGCGAGCATTGCGCGCGAGCCCGGGCATGCACAATATCGGCGGTGCATTCACGCTGCCTTCGGGGCCGGCATAGACGCGCGCGTGCAGCCGAACACCGTCGGGCGACCACCAATATTGGTCCGACCAGTCGCGACGTCCGTCCTGCTTTGCCTCCTGGGCCAATATGGCTCGTCCCCTTCGCTTCGCGTTTCATATGCCCCGCCGCGCGGGACTCCTCTTTCCGTATCTATCGCGAACCACGCCGCACGGCGCAAGCGATCCGTCGCACAGGTTGCCCCTGCCCGCTTTCGCCGATAAGACGCGGGCGACCATGAGCGAGCCTTTGATTTCCTTCGAACCCGCAACCGGCGAAGAACTCTGGCGCGGGCCGGTCAGCGACGTCGATGCCGAGGTCGAGATCGCCCGCCAAGCCTGGCCCGCATGGGCGGCAAAACCCGTCACCTTCCGCACCGAAACGCTGCGCCGCTTCGTCGACCGGTTGAAGGCCGAGGGCGAGGCGCTTGCCGACCTGATCGCGCGCGAGACCGGCAAGCCATTGTGGGAAGCGCGGACCGAGGTCGAGACGGTGATCGCCAAGGTCGATATCTCGATCACCGCCTTTTCCGAACGTACCGGACAGCGGCGGATCGACGCGGCGATGAACACGCGGCTGGCGCTGCGGCACAAGCCGCATGGCGTGCTGGCGGTGCTCGGCCCGTATAACTTCCCGGCGCATCTGCCGAACGG
>JAYPMZ010000266.1:0-881 GCA_038130205.1 Erythrobacteraceae bacterium
CACCTGCGCTGTGGCCGGGTTGCGGCACATCGCCATGAACGACTGATGTTCCGAAAGCAGCGCCTCCTGCGGCGCGATGGCCACCGTCTCCTGAATCGCGGAAATCGCGTACGGCGCCGACCCGGATTCACTTAACTGCGCCTGGCGGTGGATCAAGATTTCCTTACTCAGCAGATCGCAATCGACATACATGTCGACGCACGTGCCGGAGATCTGACGAATTTTCTTGTCGGTGACGCGGCTGGCCTGAATCCGCGAAAACTGACCATTTTCGTGTGTAATGAGCGCGGACGCAAAATCGACCATGCTGCCATGCGCGAAACCGTGCGCCGCGACCGAGCGGGCCGGACCGTTGAGATATAGAGCCAGATCGATGTCATGGATCATCAGGTCGGTGACGACATCGACATCAGTTATGCGCGCGCTCACCTTGTTCGTGCGGGTGAAATCAAGGCTGATTACACGGTCTGTCCGTTCCAGAACGGTCTTGAGCGCCAACACGGCCGGATTGAATCGTTCGATGAACCCGACCTGGAGATTCAGCGCCTTTTCCTGGGCAAGAGCCGCTATTTCGCGCGCCTCGTCCAGCGTGGCCGTCAGCGGCTTCTCGACGAAAATGTTCTTCACATGCTCCGCCACGAGCCGGATATAGTAGGCGTGCGTTACCGTCGGCGTGCAGATCACCACAGCATCGACATCAGCCAGAAGCGGTGTTGGATCAACCACGCCGGGAACGTTATGAGCGTCCCCCGCATTGGCCGCTACGTGGGCATCGGCGTCCGCCACGAACGCGAGTTCAAAGCCCTTGAGCATCGAGAGAACACGAAGATGGTTGCGCCCCATGGAGCCCAAGCCAATCAATCCGACTTTAAGTATTGTAT
>JAYPMZ010000266.1:891-1472 GCA_038130205.1 Erythrobacteraceae bacterium
ATTTTCACTCGACCTCACCGGAAACACGATGGCCTTCTTTGTTGACGCGCCCGACCGGGCGCGCGGGATTGCCCATAACGAGGGTATATGGCGAAACATCTTTGGTTACCACGCTGCCGGCGGCAACCATGGCGAATTGCCCGATCGTGACCCCGCAGACGATCGTCGCATTGGCGCCGATGCTCGCACCATTCTCGACGCGGGTTGGAACGATCGCCCAATCCGCGCTGAATGCACGGGGCACCTTGTCGTTCGTGAAGCTGGCGTTCGGGCCGACGAACACGTCATCGCCAATCTCGACACCATTATAAAGAGAAACGCTGTTCTGAATCTTGCAGCGATCGCCGATCTTCACCCCATGGTCGATATACACATCCTTCGAAAGAATACAGCGTTCGCCAACCTCGACATTTTCGCGAATCTGAACGTTGATCCAGACCTTGGTGCCGGCACCTATGCGAGCCTGGGCAGAAACATGCGCTGTCGGGTGAATGAAGATATCAGCTGACATTGCCGCGCCCCATGCTGGCGCCAACCACGCCAACCACATGCCGCAACTCAGCCTCGGTCATGTAGGGGCA
>JAYPMZ010000266.1:1482-1876 GCA_038130205.1 Erythrobacteraceae bacterium
ATTAAGCACCGATGCACACAGTTGCTCGGCTGCCTGACCGCCGAAATGCCCCGCAAGATAGGGCGTTGCCGCAGGCTGGCTGGACATGACGCTGGGGTAGATATTGCCAAAGCCTATACCCTCGGCCTTCAGGCTCGCTTCGACCCGAGCCTTTTGCCCCAGGTCAGGCACCAGACAGACGTTGCAATAGCCATTTTCCGAATAATTTGACGGCGCATTCATCATCTGAATGCCCGTCGACGGAAGGTGCTCCCGATAATAGCGCACCGCATTGAGGCGCGACGCAATGCGAGCCTCGATATAATCCAGGGACAAATTCAAAAATGCCGCTTGCAGTGAATCGAGGCGGGAGTTCCAGCCCACTTCGCCGTAGCCGTAATGCGCGGTACGACCG
>JAYPMZ010000267.1:0-1854 GCA_038130205.1 Erythrobacteraceae bacterium
CGCCAGCACATGACCAGCGCCATCGACGATCAGCGGATCGATATTGGGGCTTTGTTCGGTGTAAAGCACTTCCTTGGTCGGCAGCGTGCCGGAAAGCCCCAGGCCCGACCAGTTGGAGATCTCGTCTTCGGCGAGCTTTTCATATTCGTTCGGGAAGGCGAGCGGGGCCGGCAGTTCATCAGTCCAGCCAGCGCTGCCGATGCCGGTGAGCGTCACCCAGTCGCTGCGCACTTTGTCCTCGTCCTCTTCGGAGAGTTCGCCGGTGATCTTGCCGGTCAACCATTTGGGCAGGATGACCAGAGTGGGCCCGCGGTATTCACGCGATTCGAGCATCGCGCCGAGTTCTTCGGCATCGGTGAAGCGCGAGGGGGTGACGATCAGCAGGTCTGAGGTGTCGAACCCTTCACGGCTGCGCGATTTCTCGACCTCGTAGCCTTCGGCTTCGAGCAGTTCGACCAGCCCCGCATAGCCGTGCAGGCCCCGCGAGGATGCGTGCGCAGAACCGCTGCCTTCATTGCCGCCGGTGTCGCCCGCGCCGATGAAATAGAGCATGGCAAGAAAGGCGGTAAAGCCCACCAGCACCACCGCCAGCACCGCACCGCGGCTGAACGGCGAGGCGCCGCGTGTCGGGGTTGCGCTCTCGCTCATGCCGCCATTTCCTGCGGGCCCTCAATCTTGGCGAGAGCGAAATCGGAATAGGCCTTGCGCGCCGCCTCCCAATCACTGCGGTCGAGCGCGCGCAGAGCGAACAGGCTGCGTTCGACGCGCTCGGACATAACGCTGAAGGCGGTGCGGGCGGCGTGCGAAAGTGCGGGCAGGGCGGCCAGTTCGCGTGCGGTGCTCGACGGTTCGACCCAGTCGGGACGCGCTTCGGAAATCTGGCTCACGCTTCGCACCAGCAACAGGTGCGTCGCCTCGTCATAGCGGCCCTCGGCTGCCAATTGGTCGGCATCGCCAAGCAGCGCGATGCTTTCTTCTTCGTCAGGTTGCCATTCGGGCACGGATGACGCGTTCTTGTCCTTGGCCTTGCGCACCCCCTGCTTGAGCGGGCCGACGGTGCGCAGGACCAGATAGGCGACAAACAGGACCACCGCAGCGAGCAACACCCATTGCAGCACCGGCCAGCTTGCCCCCAAGAGACGCCCGATAGGAGACAGCAGAGCGCCCAGACCATCGAACAGGCCTTGCAGCAAATTCTCCAGCCAGCCGGGTTCGGCAGGCGGTTCGGGCGGCGGGGGCGGTAGCGCCTCGACCGGTTCGAACTGGATTTCGGTGCTGCCGCGCAGCTCGTTCCAGCCGTCGGGAAGCGATTGCGGTTCGGGCGATGCAGGCGCGTTGTTGGGAACCGCAGCGGGCGGACCAGCTTCGATCGGAACGAAATCTGACGGGAGTGTCTGCGCCACCTGTGTCATTCAGGCTCACTGGTGGCACGGCTCAGGGCCATGCGCAACACATTCGACCTGTCGAACCCCCCGTACAAAACTCAGCCCCTTTTGCGCGCCTGTTCGTAGCTGCCAAGGATGCGCAATTCCTTGGAATGAAACGCACACTCCTCCAGCGCGCGGTCAACCGCAGGATCGCCGGGAAGGCCGATAATGTCGGCATAGAAGCTGGTCGCAGAAAAGCTGGTGCCGTGCTGGTAGCTTTCGAGCTTCGTCATGTTGACGCCATTGGTCGCGAAGCCGCCCAGCACCTTGTAAAGCGCGGCGGGGATGTTCTTCACTTCGAACACGAAGGTCGTCATCGCCGGCTTGCTGTGATCGAGCGTCAGGAAAGTCGGCTCATTGGCGAGAATCACAAAGCGCGTCATATTGTCGTGCGCGTCCTCGACATTGTTCTCGACCACTTCGAGCC
>JAYPMZ010000268.1:0-1843 GCA_038130205.1 Erythrobacteraceae bacterium
AGCGTATTCTCAGCATGGTCGACGGTGTAATCCTGCTGGTCGACAGCGCCGAAGGTGCGATGCCTCAGACCAAGTTCGTCACCGGCAAGGCGCTCGCGCTGGGCCTCAAGCCGATCGTCGTCGTTAACAAGATCGACCGTCCCGATGGCCGCCCGCAGGAAGTGCTCGACGAAGTGTTCGACCTTTTCGCCAGCCTCGACGCCAATGACGAACAGCTCGACTTCCCCTCGCTCTGGGCTTCGGGCCGCGACGGCTATGCCTCGGATGATGAAACCGCACGCGAAGGCGACCTCCAGCCGTTGTTCAAGCTAATCGTCGATCACGTACCGCCTCCGGGCCTCGACACCGAAGCCAAGTTCAGCTTCCTCGCAACCCTGCTCGACCGTGACAATTTCATGGGCCGCGTGCTCACCGGCCGCGTGCAGTCGGGCAAGGTCAAGCTCAACGACCCGATCCACGCCATCGACCGCGACGGCAAGGTCATCGAAGTGGGCCGTGCAACTAAGCTCATGTCGTTCCGCGGCCTCGAACGCGTGCCTGTCGAAAGCGCGCAGGCCGGCGATATCATCGCACTCGCAGGGCTCGAAAAGGCGACCGTTTCCAACACCATCTGCGACCCTACGGTAAGCGAGCCGATTTCGGCCCAGCCGATCGATCCGCCGACACTCGCTATGCGCTTCTCGGTCAATAATTCGCCGCTCGCGGGCCGCGAAGGCGACAAGGTGACCAGCCGCATGATCCGCGACCGCCTGCTGCGCGAAGCGGAAACCAACGTCGCAATCCGCATCACCGAAAGCGACGACAAAGACAGCTTCGAAGTCGCTGGTCGCGGCGAATTGCAGCTGGGCGTTCTGATCGAAACCATGCGCCGCGAAGGCTTCGAGCTCGGCATCAGCCGTCCGAAGGTGCTGTTCCGCACCGAA
This sequence comes from Erythrobacteraceae bacterium, assembly GCA_038130205.1. GTDB lineage: Bacteria > Pseudomonadota > Alphaproteobacteria > Sphingomonadales > Sphingomonadaceae > Erythrobacter. The sequence continues at coordinate 924 of JAYPMZ010000268.1, forward strand.
GACGGGCAGCGCACCGAGCCTTACGAAACCGTCGTGATCGACGTGGATGACGAGCACTCGGGCACGGTCGTCGAGAAGATGCAGCGTCGCAAGGCCGACCTCACCGAAATGCGTCCGTCCGGCCAGGGCAAGACGCGCATCACCTTCTCCGCCCCCTCGCGTGGCCTGATCGGTTATCACGGTGAATTCCTGTCCGACACACGCGGCACGGGCATCATGAACCGCCTGTTCGAGAAATACGGCCCCTACAAAGGCCCCATCGAAGGCCGCCAGAACGGCGTGCTGATCTCGATGGTGCCGGGTGAAGCCGTTCCCTATGCGCTCAACGCTCTGGAAGAGCGCGGCGAGCTCTTCATCGGCGGCGGCGCGAAGATCTATGAAGGCATGGTGATCGGCGAGAACGCCAAGCCCGACGACCTCGAAGTCAACCCGATGAAGTCGAAGCAGCTCACCAACTTCCGCTCGACAGGTAAGGACGATTCCATTCGCCTCACCCCTCCGCGCCGGATGAGCCTCGAGCAGGCGATTGCCTACATCGATGACGACGAAATGGTCGAAGTCACTCCGCAGTCGATCCGGCTGCGCAAGGCGATCCTCGACCCGCATGAGCGCAAGAAGGCCAAGCGCAGCAAGGAAAGCTGATCTGCGCTCAGTCGCAGTCGTGAACCTCGAGACTCTGCGTATTGGTGATCGCTTCGCTTCGTAGCGAGCGGACATTGAACGCAGCCTCGGCGCGCATGGGATTGACACTAAACCAGTTGGGACCGACCAGCGGCTGATATTCGTACGTCACTTCGACGAACATCATCGTCGCATTGCGCAGCGAGCGGATCTTCTTGCCGTCCTCGCCAATGCCGTCCTCGAAACGATCGTCATCCGAGCCGTCGCCTTCGACACCGTAGGCGGGCGCGACATTAAGC
>JAYPMZ010000269.1:0-1838 GCA_038130205.1 Erythrobacteraceae bacterium
TCTTTCGGCTGATAGCGTTGGCCAGATCGTCGCCGCTTATGTCTCACCGGAAGCGCATTTGATGACCGATGAAGCCCGCCACTACCGCACCATCGGTCGCGATTATGCGGTGCATACCAGCGTTGCCCACGCGCATGGCGAGTATGTCCGCAAGGGTGACGCGACCATCCACACCAACACCATAGAAGGCTTTTTCAGCATCTTTAAGCGCGGGATGAAGGGCGTTTACCAGCACTGCCAGAAGAAGCATCTTCACCGCTATTTGGCCGAATTTGACTTCCGCTACAGCAATCGTCAGGCTCTCGGATGCAACGACGGTGATCGCGCCGACCGCCTCTTGACAGGCGTCGTCGGTAAGCGCCTGACATATCGCAGGGCTGGTGCAGGAGCGTAAAGGCAATGCCAAAACAAAAGCGAAAGCTAAGCCCTGCGGAGCAGCAGGAGAGGTTTGCCGAAACTGTCCGCGAACTAGTGGACGCTGGCGAACTAAATCCCACCGACGCGGCTCAAAAACTGGACGCGATTCTAGGTGGCGGAAAGATCAAAAAACCCGCAGACTCTTGACTTTATCTAAGGAATCCCATAACGCCAAAAACCAGGCGGTGACCAACCGCCTGGCATTGGGTTAATTGAGGTTCCTACCTCATGTACCACCTCCCGCTCCGGCTAAACGGAGCTTGGGCTGGCCTTTCAACCGCTCGAACGGTCGAAAGGCAGGGTTCCGCTGGAGGTCAACCCAGCGCTCGGATTGGAATCCGTAGGTGGGTGGGATTCGGCATCTTCACCACCTACGGTTTCCGCGAATTTCCAATAGTAACCATCACCGCTTCCGATTTCGCCTTTCTTGGCGGCGCGCCAAAGCGTTGTTCGTACTACCTCAATGCTGATGTCAAAAATGTTCCGATTGCGGAGCGCAGCGTGAACCTCTGCGGGCTGCTTCCCCTTAGATTGTCCCGCCCCGATCAAATCGAGCATCAACGCCTTTTTTTCACTCGACGGACGAGAGGACTTACCCTCTTCCACATCCTGAGGCTTAACTGGCGGCGCAATCTGCCCGGTAATTTCCGTAACGACGCGAATTGCCGTCTGCACGTCGGCGCGGTCTTTTTCCGCGCTTTCCAATTCCGCGCGCAGCCTATCGACACGCTTGTCGAGCGTGGCCAATTTCTCCGTGAGCGGGCGAATCGCGTCCTGCATGGACTAGCCAGTAGGGGACCCCTACCGCATTGTCAACGATGCAATGGCTGTTCGGGAACAGATGGGGCATACCGATGCGGTATAAAGCATCGGTTATGTCTGTTCTGAGGTGGGTATGCCAAGTATAATATCGCCAATACTCTTTACACCCGTCAAAACCCTCGCTCGACGATTTCGAAGAGGCGAAAGACGCCGCCTGATCGGGCACCCACGATATGCGGTGAATCGCCGCGCTTGCGGAGCCTTTCGGCGAATGGCAAGTTACGGCTATGGGTGGGCTCGATCGCGAAAGGCTGCTGGCCATGCGGATGTTGCTCGTCGCCCCCCTTGCTCTCGCTCCCCTGCTCCTCGCCTCCTGCGGCGGCGGAGGAAGCGGCGGCGGAGGCGGCAACCCGCCGACCGCGAACGCCCCGCCCGCTTTCACTTCGGTCCAGACCGCCAGCGTCGCCGAAAACGCATCGGCCGCCTATCAGGCAACCGCGAGTGATCCCGATGGCGACGCGCTGACCTTCGCGATCGACGGCGGCGCCGACGCCGCGCTCTTCTCGATCACCCCGGCGGGCGCGCTGCGCTTCGACGCCGCGCCCGATTACGACCTGCCGGGGGATGCCGACAGCGACAATGTGTACACCGTCCAGCTC
>JAYPMZ010000270.1:0-1833 GCA_038130205.1 Erythrobacteraceae bacterium
CTGCCGGGATCGAACTGGAAGCCGCGCAGGTCGAGGCACTTTTTACAGACCAATTGCAGGAGCGCTCCACAGCGCGCTGGAATCGCGAGAAGAATCGCGCGGAGGCGCGGCGCGAAAAGCGGCTGGGCGCAATCGTGCTTGCCAGTGGTCCCGATCCGTCTCCCGATCCGCACGTCTTTGTGGATATCCTTGTGGAAAAGGCTCTGGACGGGTTGGGGACATATTTGCCGGACGGCTTTCTCGAACGCGCGCGCTTTGCCGGAGTGGAGGCGTTGAGCGAGGCCAATCTGCGCGATCAGTCCGCGCTCTGGCTTGCGCCGCTGCTCGACGGACGGCGCGATCTTGGCCTGCCGCCGGCGCGTTTTGCCGATGCGGCTTATGGCTTGATCGATTGGGACAGCCGCCAACGGCTCGACAGTTCCGCCCCCCGCCAGTTCACCTCGCCTGCGGGAACTTCGCACACGATTGACTATGCCGGGGATGATGCTCCGAGCGTCGAGGTGCGGGTGCAGGCGCTGTTCGGGCTCGACCAGCACCCGATGATCGGTCACACTCCGCTGCTGCTGAAGCTCACCAGCCCTGCCGGCCGCCCGATCCAGGCAACCCGCGATCTGACCGGATTCTGGCGAGGATCATGGGCCGATGTCGCAAAGGATATGAAAGGCCGCTACCCCAAGCACCGCTGGCCCGAACAGCCGTGGACCGAAAAGCCTTCATTGAAGACCAAGAACGCCTTTTCCAAATCGAGCGACTGAATTATCGGGGAACACCATGACAGCCGTAATCTACCAGACGCCCAAGAGCGCGATGCAATCGGGCAAAGCCAAACTCGATACCTGGGTGCTCGAATTCGAGCAGAGCGAAGCGCGCAAGCCCGATCCGCTGATGGGCTGGACAGGCAGCGGCGACACGCAGGCGCAGGTCAAGCTGACTTTTCCGACCAAGGACGCGGCCAAGGCCTACGCCGAGAAATACGGTATCACCGCACGCGTGCACGCAACGCCGCAAAAGACGCTGAAAATCCAGGCATACGCTGACAATTTCAAGTAAGCCTGCACATTCAGGGCAGCGGCACTTGATGCCGATGATTTTCGGCAATTGATTTTTCATCGCAGCAACGCCATATGGCCCACCGGGAGTCGGGTGGACGTTTGCGTTCGCTCACCGGGTCAGGACCGGAAGGTAGCAGCCCAGGTGAATTGCGGCGGGTCGCTCGGCTCCTTTTAGGCTGCGCCAGCCCAACTCCCCCACCCAACCACCCTATGATACCGGACCCTATCGGGTGGTTGGGTGGGGGAGTCGGGCCGGAGCCGTCCCAAGAGGTGCTCACTCGGCTCCTTTTTCCATCACATCTTGCGATCATCGCCATGACAAACGCTTGGCAAGCGCCTAGCTTGCGGGCGTGACTGATTCCGATCCTGATCTGCCCGAGAACGAAGAGGACAAGGGGCCTACCGCCGCCGAGTTGGAGGCTGCCGGTCAGGATTCGATGTTCGGCGCGCCCGAAATGGCGGCGCCAGCGCCACCTGAAACGAAAGTGATCGAGGAACAGGTCAAGCCCGCCGCGCCAGAGGCTGCCTCGCAGCCCTATCGCGTCCTTGCCCGCAAATACCGTCCGCAAACCTTCTCCGAATTGATCGGACAGGAACCGATGGTGCGCACGCTTGCCAATGCGATTGCGCGCGACCGGCTGGCGCATGCCTTCCTGATGACCGGCGTGCGCGGGGTGGGCAAGACCTCCACTGCGCGCCTGATCGCCAAAGCGCTCAACTGTTTAGGTCCGGACGGGCAGGGCGGTCCGACGATCAATCCCTGCGGCCAGTGCGAGCCGTG
>JAYPMZ010000271.1:0-798 GCA_038130205.1 Erythrobacteraceae bacterium
GGTTACGGGCGAGATCGTCATGGATGGGGTCGAGGTCGGCGAGGATGCGCTGTTGCCGCATGTGTCGGGGCTCAAGGGGCCGTTCGGTTGTCTCAACCGCGCGCGTTACGGCATCGGCTGGGGCGCGATGGGCGCGGCCGAATTCTGCTATGAGGCGGCGCGGGGTTACACTGGCGAGCGCAAGCAGTTCGGGCGCCCGCTCGCCGCGACCCAGATCGTGCAGCTGAAGCTCGCGAATATGCTCACTGAAATCGCATTGGGCTTGCAGGCGGCGCTACGCGTCGGCCGGCTGATCGACGAGGGGCGGCTCGTCCCCGACGCGATCAGCCTCTTGAAGCGCAACAATTGTGGCAAGGCGCTCGATATCGCGCGGGTCGCGCGCGATATGCACGGCGGCAACGGGATTTCGGCCGATTATCATGTCATCCGCCATGCAGTGAACCTCGAGACGGTGAACACCTATGAGGGCACGCACGACGTCCATGCGCTGATTCTCGGCCGCGCGATCACGGGCATTTCGGCCTTTGCCTAAGCCCTTGGAAGGCATCCGCGTCGTCGAACTGGCGCGGGTGCTCGCGGGGCCATGGTGCGGGCAATTGCTCGCAGATCTGGGCGCCGAGGTGGTGAAGGTCGAGCGGCCGGGCGCGGGCGACGATACGCGCGAATGGGGCCCGCCCTTCGTCACCGGCGCCGCCGGCGAAAATCTGGGTGCGGCCTATTATCACAGCTGCAACCGCGGCAAGCGCAGCGTCGCGATCGATATCGCGACCACCGAAGGGCAGGCCGAGGTGCGTGCGC
>JAYPMZ010000271.1:808-1485 GCA_038130205.1 Erythrobacteraceae bacterium
GGCTCGTCAAATATGGCCTCGATCCGGCGCGGCTCTGCGCCGATTTCCCGCGGCTGGTCGTCTGTTCGATCACGGGGTTCGGGCAGACCGGACCTTATGCGCACCGCGCGGGTTACGACTATATCGTGCAGGCGATGAGCGGTTTCATGTCGCTCACCGGCGAGCCCGACGGACCGCCGCAAAAGGCCGGGATCGCCTATGCCGACATCTTCACCGGCATGTATTCGGCGGTGGCGATCCTCGCGGCGCTCCGGCGTCGTGACGTCGCAGGAGGGGGCGCGCATATCGATATGGCGTTGCTCGATTCGCAGGTCGCGGTGCTCGCCAATCAGGCCGCCAATTATCTCGCGAGCGGCATCGCGCCGAAGCGGATGGGCAATGCGCACGCCAATGTCGTACCCTATCAGGTCTTCGCGACCGCCGACGGCCAGCTCGTCATCGCGGTCGGCAACGACGGGCAATATCGGAAGCTCTGCGCGATATTGGGTGTGCCCGAATGGGCCGACGATATGCGCTTTGTGAACAATGCCGCGCGGCTTGCGAACCGCGCCGAACTGATCCCGCTGCTCGCGGCGAAGCTCGCGGCGTGGGAGGCGCAGCCGCTGGCGCTCTCGCTCGAGGCCGAAGGCGTGCCGGCGGGGCCGATCAACGATCTGGCGCAAGTATTCGCCGATCCG
>JAYPMZ010000271.1:1518-1832 GCA_038130205.1 Erythrobacteraceae bacterium
TAATCGCTCGCGGGATGCGCTTTCGCCCCGACGGTGCGTCGATGGACGGGGTTGCGAGCCCGATCGTGATCGACGGTGAGCGGATGGTGGCGCCGGGCGGAGCGCCGCCGCTGGGTGGTTGACTGCAAGTTTCGACCGGTTGCGGTCATTGCGCGCCGGCTCGACCTCGTATGCCACTCCAATATTCATCGTGAACGTCGGGGTCGATTTCCACCGGCATAGAGCTGGATGGATATAGCCGGTCTTGGCCATCTTTTCGGGGACCGGAGATCCAAAAGTGATCGTCTGTGTCGGCGTCAGAATAGTTGGCCTTA
>JAYPMZ010000272.1:0-698 GCA_038130205.1 Erythrobacteraceae bacterium
GGAATAGCCAAAGCGCTCGAGGGCATGGCGGCTCCGGCTGCAATCACCTTCGGCCTCTTCGCCTTCGTCGCTGCCGTCAACTGGATCGCCGCGCGAGCGTTGAAACGCAAGATTACTCAGCTTGACGCGCTGGCCTGATCTGCACCGCGCGATTAGAACCGGATTCATGGAGAGAATGATGAAACCCCTTGTCCTGACGGCCTGCGCCCTTGCCGTCGCCCTTGCACCCTTTGCCCTCACCTCGCCGCTGCGCGCGCAGGAAACCGACGTCGCTGCCACCGCGACTGCGGAACAAACCGCACTCGAACTGCGCGCCGATCAAGTGGTGGCGCTGCTCAACGGTGAAATCGAACCCGAAGCTGTGTTGACCGAAGGTTTCACGGCACAGGTTCCTCCGGCGCAACTCAAGGCAATCAGTGCCGCGTGGACCGCACAATATGGCAAGGCGCTCTCGGTCGAGGAATTGCCCAACGCCGACGCGGCACGCTCGCCAATTGCGATCCGGTTCGAGCGCGCAATTGCCCGCGGCGGGATCGCGATTGATGCAGACGAGGAGAACCGGATCAGCGAACTGCTGATTCAAAGCTTCGATGTTGTCGGCGATACGCCTGAAAAAATCGCCGCCGATCTCGACGCGCTGCCGGGTGATGTCAGCTATTGGTTCGGCCCGCTCGACGGCGGCGAGCCAGTCCTTGCCA
>JAYPMZ010000272.1:708-1828 GCA_038130205.1 Erythrobacteraceae bacterium
CCGAGGCACAGATGCCGATTGGCTCGACCTTCCAGCTCTTCGTCCTCGCCGCTCTCGCCCGCGAAGTGGCGCAGGGCGAACGCAAATGGAGCGATCAGGTAACACTCGGCGCACCGCGCAGCTTCCCGAGCGGGATGATGCAGGACTGGCCAGAGGACGCGCCGGTCACGCTGCACACGTTGGCGAGCATGATGATTGCGATCAGCGACAACACCGCGACCGACCAGCTTATCCATGTGTTGGGGCGCGATGCGGTGTTCGCGGCACTGGTCGATAGCGGGCACAGCGAGCCCGCTCTCAACGATCCTTTTCTGACGACCCGCGAGATGTTTCTGCTCAAAGGCGGCCCCGCCGGAAGGCTTGCGACCTATCAGCGCGGCGATGAGGACGTGCGCCTGCAAGTCCTCGACGGTCTCGAGAGCTTTGCCACGCCTGCGAGCGAGGTCGAGGCTGCATTCCTGAATGGCCCGATTGCGCTCGACGTTGAGTGGTTTGCAAGCGCCGCCGATCTCGCCGGTCTAATGCGTTTCATGCGCGACACCGCCGATCCCGGAGCCTTCGCCATCATGGGGATCAATCCGTCCATGCTCGAAAGCTCACGAACTGAGTGGGCCTATGCCGGATACAAGGGCGGCTCCGAGCCGGGGGTGCTGAACCTTACATGGTTGCTGACCGATCATAGTGGCCGCGATCATGCGCTGGTGCTCAGCTGGCGCAATGAAGAGGCCAGTCTTGATGCCTCCGCGCTTGAAGCGATCGCCCAGCGCATCCACGCGCTGCCGCAATAGCGCGCGCACCCTCCCCCTTGCGCAGCGCGCTCGCGCCGCTTAGGGCTGCGTGAAATTATCCGTTTTGAAGGGAAACCCATGAGCGACCAGACTGGCGACCAGCAGCGTTTTGAAGGCACCAATGACTATATCGCAACCGACGATCTGAAGGTCGCGGTCAATGCCGCGGTAACGCTGCGCCGGCCTCTGCTGGTCAAGGGTGAACCGGGCACCGGCAAAACCGTGCTCGCGCATGAAATCTCCAAGGCGCTCAACGCCCCGCTGATCGAATGGAACGTCAAATCGACCACCAAAGCGCAACAGGGCCTTTACGAATATGACGCGGTGGCGCG
>JAYPMZ010000273.1:0-1814 GCA_038130205.1 Erythrobacteraceae bacterium
TCGCGTTCACCGCGCGCCGCGTCGATCTGGTTGCCGATAGCACCGCCCGCCCAGATCGGCTGTTCGAGCGCGAGGTTGACCGCCAGCCCGTCGGCATCGGCGACATTCGATCCGCCGGTGGTCGCGAGGATTTCGGCGGTGAGATTGGGATAGCGTAGCCGTTCGGTCGAATTGAGGTCCGCCTCCAGCGCCGCCAGTTCGGCCAACCTCGCCATCACCAGCGGGCTCTGGTCGAGCGCGCGCTGCGCTGCCTCGGCGAGCGGATCGGGGATGGTTTCGGGGGTTTCCGCCATGACTTCGACCGGCGCCTCATCGACCGGCCCATATGTCTCGTCCTGCGCGACAGACGGTACACCCGCGCCCACGCCCAGCCCTGCGCCCAGGACAAGCGCTGCGCAGCAGGCGCGCAAGGGGCGCGCAGAAAGTGCGGGGTAACGGGTCATTATGGCTGCGATCCAGGTCCCTCCTGCACCCGGCCATCTGACCCGTGCATGAATTCAACCCTCTACGGTTCGCGCAACTTTCCCGCAATGGGCGAGATTGTGCCGCCCTTCGCGCTGTGCAACACCGGCACAAAACCAAGAACAATCGAGGATGCCTGCATGCAATTCACCGCCGAACATGACGCGCTCAAAACGTCGCTCGAAACCTTCATCGAACGCGAGATCAATCCATACGTCGATGAATGGGAAGATGAGGGCATCTTTCCGGCCAAGGAATTGTTCAAGAAGATGGGCGATGCGGGATTCCTCGGCATCAACCACCCGACCGAGTTCGGCGGTTCGGGGCTCGATTATTCCTATGGCCTCGTGTTTGCCGAGACGGTCGGCACGATCCATTGCGGCGCGCTGCCGATGGCAATCGGGGTGCAGACCGACATGGCGACCCCTGCGCTGGCGCGTTTCGGCAATGACGAGGTGCGCCGTGAGTTCCTCACGCCTTCGATCTCCGGCGATTTCGTCGCCTGCCTCGGCGTGTCGGAGCCGAGCGCGGGCTCGGACGTGTCAGGGATCCAGACCCATGCCCGCAAGGATGGCGATGATTACGTCATCAACGGCACCAAGATGTGGACCACCAACGGCACGCAGGCCGACTGGATGTGCCTGCTCGCCAACACCGACGACGGAGCGCCTCCGCATCACAACAAAACGCTGGTCTGCGTGCCGATGGACACGCCCGGCATCACCACCGCGCCGCGCTTCAAGAAGCTGGGCATGCATTCATCCGACACCACGCAGGTCTTCTTCGAGGACGTGCGCGTGCCGCAGAGGAACCGCATCGGCGAGGAAGGCAAAGGCTTTGCCTATCAGATGGCACAGTTCCAGATCGAGCGGCTGTGGGCAGGCGCGGCGGGGCTGCGCAGCAAGGAATGGCTGATCAAGATCACGCGTGAATATGCTGCCGAACGCAAGATGTTCGGCCAGAGCGTGCTTGATTTCCAGGCGGTCGCTTTCCGCCTTGCCGAGCTGGAAACCGAAGTCGAACTGCTACGCAGCCTCGTCTATCGCGCCGCCGAAGCGCATGTGCGCGGCGAGGATGTGACGCGGCTTGCGACTATGGCCAAGCTGAAAGCCGGACGGCTGGGCCGAGAAGTCTCCGATGCCTGCCTGCAATATTGGGGCGGCATGGGCTTTATGTGGGATTCGCCCGTCGCGCGCTCGTACCGCGACAGCCGCCTCGGCTCGATCGGCGGCGGCGCGGACGAGGTGATGCTGCAAATCCTCTCGCGGCAGGCTGGCGGAAAGAAGTAGTCCTCAGCCGAAGGATTCGGGCGCCCATTCATCGAACGCCCAGCCATCCAGAGGGCGTGCGTG
>JAYPMZ010000274.1:0-333 GCA_038130205.1 Erythrobacteraceae bacterium
ATGAATGGCAGACCCGCCAGGTGCCGGGACCGAACAAGTCCAATATCAACCCGCGCGTTCGCGTGTGGGTCAAAGACGCATCAATGAATATGGCGGCCTGCGACTGCACCATGATGAAGACCGACGCAGCGGGCTGCATGCACGACATGCCCGGACATCGCATGTCGCCCTCCAAGGGCTGACGGCTTCCGTCCCCCGGCCGACGTGCCGGGGGACATTTCCGCCTGACTCGAAAGAGGGGGACATATGCGCATATATCTTGCGGCAGTTTTGCTTATCCCGACGCCCGCGGCGCTACATGCCGAGCCGATGACGCTCGATACGGCGCTCGAC
>JAYPMZ010000274.1:343-1502 GCA_038130205.1 Erythrobacteraceae bacterium
TTTTGGGGGGGGCGGCACGCGGGCTTGGTGGCGCCCAACGGGGGGGCGCCCCCCCCCCCCCGGCTGCCCGACCCGAAACTCAATATCGTCCTGCAGGATTTCCCGGTGACCGGGCCCGACGCGGGCCGGTTCAATCGCGACGACTTCACGATGCAGGTCGTCGGCGTCAGCCAGGAGTTCCCGAACCCCGCCAAGCGCCGCGCGCGCGCAACGCGTGCGCAGGCCGACATCGGAATCGCCCGCGCCGACGAGGCGGTCACCGCGCAGGATATCAGGCTCGCGACCGCGCTTGCCTGGGTCGACCTTTACTACGCCAAGAAGCGTCTCAAGGAACTCGACCTGCTCGATTCTGGTCTTGAAGACCTTCAAGCGACGGTGACCGCGCGGCTGGCCAGCGGCGCTGCGCGCCCGGCACAGGCGCTTGAACCCGATCAGCTTCGCGCCGCGATCAATGATCGCCGCAGCGCACTCGCCGCCGAGATTGCCCGCGCCCGCGCGCAGCTCGCGCGCTTTACCGGCGACGCAGCCGCCGACACGCTGGGAGACTTGCCGCCGCAAATGATCGACGAGCAAGGATTGCGCTCCGGAATCGACGCCCTGCCAAGGCTGCGCGCGCTCGATGCCCGCGCCCTCGCCGCCGATGCCGAGACCGGTCTCGCCCGCGCAGACAAGCGCCCCGACTGGAGCGTCAACGCGGCCTATGGGCGGCGCGAGCCCAATTTTGGCGACCTCGTCACGGTTGGCGTCACCGTAGATCTGCCCTTCTTCTCGAAAAGGCGGCAGGATCCCAAGATCGCCGCGCGCGCCAGCGAGGCGACGCGCGCCCGGCTCGACCGTGAGGCCGCCAAGCGCGACATCGCGGCGGGGCTCGACGCCGATCTCGCCGATCACCGCATGCATCATGAACAACTCGCCAATGCGCGCACGCGGCTCGTGCCGCTCGCGAAGAAGCGCGCCGAGCTCGATCTCGCCAGCTACGCCGCCGGAAAGCTCGATCTCGGGACCGCACTCCTGTCGACACTCGCGCTCGCCGAGGCCGAAGTCGATGCGCTCGCTCGCGAAGCCGAGGTCGCGCGCGACGCGATCCGGATCAACACTATTTATGGGGAGGCAGGTCGATGACCGATGCAACATCAGCGGCGCGTTGGCGCGCCGGAAT
>JAYPMZ010000274.1:1588-1811 GCA_038130205.1 Erythrobacteraceae bacterium
GGACAGAGCGGTCAGAGCGATGCGCCAAGCGAAGCGGCAGGCAGCGGCGGGCGCAAGATCCTCTATTATTATGATCCGATGTTCCCGAACCAGAAATTCGACAAGCCCGGCAAGTCGCCCTTCATGGACATGCAGCTCGAGCCCAAATATGCCGACGAGGGCAGCGGCGCGGCACCGGGCGTGTCGGTCGATCCTGCCGCGCGGCAGAGCCTCGGCATAAGGG
>JAYPMZ010000275.1:0-1803 GCA_038130205.1 Erythrobacteraceae bacterium
CTCTAGAATTGGACCAGTTTTTCCAAGGCAGACCAAACCATGCTGATATGGATATCATAGGGCCTGTCCCATTCTATCAGCTTCCCCCGTCTGGCCCGGCGGAAGGCGTTTCCCATCCACCGCCAAGAGCGAGAAAAAGGCGGACACGGTCTGCGGCGATCGTGGCATTGGAGACGGCCAGAGCGGCTTCGGCACTGGCAAGGCTTCGCTCGGCATACAGCAGTTCAAGACTGGACGTCAACCCACCCCGCGTCATCCGTGACTGAAGAGCCGCAGCCTTGCGGCTTTCATCCAGCCCGACCTTAAGCTTCGCATTCTCTTCAAGATCGCGGGCATAAGTGCCAAGCGCGGTCTCTGCTTCGCGGAGCGCTGACAGCACGCTGCCGTCGAAGCGCGCGAGCGCGGCCCGCGCTGTCGCATCCGATTGTGCTATGCGCGCGCGCGCGACGTTGCGATTGGGAAAGCTCCAGGAGATCAACGGACCGACACTGAACCGGAATGCAGAGCTGTCGACGAGCCCTTCAACGCTTCGCGACGTCGTGCCAAGCGAGCCTCCAAGGCTGACGCTGGGATAGAGGTCGGCGGTTGCGATCCCGACCCGGGCGGTTGCAGCGGCGAGTGCGCGTTCCGCTTCGCGGATATCGGGCCTGCGACGGATGAGGGCGGCGCCGTCGCCGATGGGCAGCGATTGCCGGACTGCAGGGATGACAGCGCATTCATCGAGCTGTGCCGGATAATCTCCAGGCGCCCGGCCGAGCAGGACGGCGAGGCTGTAAAGAGCAGCCTTACGGCTGCTTTCAAGCGGGGGCACGGCGGCTTCCAGTTGTGCAAGGAGGGCCCGGGACCGGGTTGCGTCGAGCGGTGTGTAGAGGCCTGCACGCATCCCGCGCTCGGTAAGCGCCAGGCTCTGTCGTTGAAGATCGACCGAGCGGGTCGCGACCGCAATCCGCGCGCCGGCAGCACACGCATCGCTGTATGCGCCGACGACATTTGCGGCCACGGTGATCCGCGCCAGATCATAAGCCGCCGACTGTGCGTCGGCGTCAGCCTGGGCGGCCTCGATGGTCCGCCTGATGCGGCCGACTACGTTGAGCTCGTAAGAGATGCCGATTCCGGCATCGAGCGTGGCATGCATGCCGGCCGGTGAGCCAATGCCGAGATTGGAGGTTTCGCCTACCGAAGCACCCCCGTCCAGCGAGGTCTCCACACCCGCTCGCGCCCGCGCCTCGTTCACCACGGCGCGCATCCGCTCAAGGTTGGCGGCGGCGACCCGAAGATCGGTATTGACCTTGAGCGCCTCCTCGACCAGCTCATCAAGCTGCGGATCGGCATAGAGTTGCCACCAGTGCGCCGGCAGGGGGGCGGGCGAAGAGGCTGGGGAGCGCCCTTCCTTGAGGCCGGTGGGTGTCTCTCCGACATGAGCGGGAAGGGCGGGCGCTCTGTATTCGGGTCCGACCGCTGTACAGCCGGCAACGAGGCTGGCCGATACAAGCACGGTCAGCGCGTGAAACCGGATCGCTCTCACGACCGGCTGCCCCCTCCGATCGACAGGGCATCCTCCGCGCCCTCGACCGTCACGGTGACCGTGCGCCCGGCGATAAGATCGATCCCTGTCGGAACCTTGTCGATCGCAATGCGAACGGGGACACGCTGGGCGAGGCGGACCCAACTGAAGGTGGGGTTGACATTGGCGAGAAGGCTCCCCGCAGCGGTGGTCCGCTCGCGGTCGTCGATACCGGCGGAGCGGCCCTCGACATGCCCCGAGAGGGGCTGGTCCTCGCCCATCACGCGAATCGTGACAGG
>JAYPMZ010000276.1:0-1793 GCA_038130205.1 Erythrobacteraceae bacterium
AGTTTGAACAGCATGAAAAGGGCTTGTGTTTTCATTCTGCTTTTGCTCGGCTTGGTCGCTACGCCAGCCACGGCGTCAGATCTGGAGGGCCCGGCCAGATTTTGCGGCTATTCACCGATCATCGATTTGAAGTCTGGCGAAAAAATTACGACACTCCAAGGAGGCATACACGGTGGTAGTTTCCGATGGGACGGTGATTTCGGCTCCTTGGTTGTCCGTGGGATTGGTTGGGCAAGTCGTCCTAAGGGTCGACTGGTGGTGGAGCCATCTGACGGGCGCCTAGGACACTTTGCTCAACGAAAACGGGATGGCAAATACATCATAGCGATTTGGAACGGCCGGCAAGGAGTTGCCTATTTCGAGTCCGCCACTCGCTTCACTGACCAACAACGGGCAGCAATAGAACGAGTGCGCTTGTTTCAAGAAGGCGAGGAGCCTTCGGATTGCAATCGGCGAACGGTGTTTGTTTGGCCGGATTGAACAGTTGCCGCTGTCATTGGCGAACGTCCGCAATCGGTCGTCAGCCGCCGCCCGTCTTCCCCATCAGCTTCATCGTCATTGCCGTCAGCGCCTCGGTCGCGGTCGAGATCACCGCCGGGGCGTCGGGCGCCCAGAAGGGCGAGTGCAGGCTCGGGAGTGTCCGCCCTTCCTTCTTCGCCGCGTCATATTCGGCCTGCGGGACGCCGCCGACCCAGACGATCAGGCTCTTGATGCTCTTGTCTTCGCGCCCGAAGCGACCGAAATCCTCGCCGCCCATCACCGGAGGCATCTTGACGACGCGCTCGGCGCCGAAGCTCGTGGTCAAAAAGGCCGCCATGTCCTCGGTGAATTCGGGCGTGTTGTAGGTCGCGGGCGTATATTCGTCCCGCTGCACCGCTACCACCGGCATCCGGTCCTCGGGCACGCCCGCCGCGATCGCCTCACCCTTCGCGATGCGCGCGATGCCGCCCAGCAGATGGTCGCGCACCGCATCGGTGTAGCTGCGCACCGTCAGCTGCAACCGCGCCTCATCCGAAATGATATTATGCTTGGCGCCGGCGTGAAAGCTGCCCACCGTCACCACCGCGCTGTCGAGCGGGCTGACCTCGCGCGACACCAGGGTCTGGAGCGCGCCGACGATCCGGCTCGCGAGCACGATCGGGTCCTTCGTCGCCTGCGGATAGGCGCCGTGGCCGCCGACGCCCTTCACCAAAATGTCGACGCTGTCGACATTGGCGAGCGCATAGCCCGGCGTATAGCCGATCTTGCCCGCCGGAAACTGCGCCGCGTCGTGGAAGGCGAGCACATATTCGGGTTTGGGGAAGCGCGTATAAAGCCCGTCCTCCAGCATCATACGCGCACCCGCGCCACGCTCCTCGGCGGGCTGGCCGATCATCACCAGCGTGCCCGACCATTTATCCTTGTTCGCCGCCATCAGCCGCGCGACGCCGATCCAGGCGGTCATATGCGTGTCGTGGCCGCACGCGTGCATCACGCCCGTTTCGACGCCTTCCTTCGTGGTCACGCGCACCTTCGACGCGCCGGGCAGGCCGGTCTGCTCGGTCACCGGCAGCCCGTCCATGTCGGCGCGGACCATCACCACCGGACCGGTGCCGCCGACCTTTTCGGTCACCTTGAAGCCCAGCTTGCGCGCCTCGGCGGCGAGGATGCCCGCCGAGCGCACCTCCATGAAGCTGAGCTCGGGATGGGCGTGGAAATCCTTGTAGATCGCCATCAGCGACGGCATCTGTTCTGCAACCTCGCCGCGCAGTTCCTGCGCCGCCGCGGGCATCGCGCCCGATACCGCCAAGGCC
>JAYPMZ010000277.1:0-1790 GCA_038130205.1 Erythrobacteraceae bacterium
ACCTTGTTCACATCGGCGCCAGCGATGTCGTTATCGCCGTTGATCCAGCTCAGAGCTTCCTGCAACCCGTCTTCGAAATTGGTGCCGCCCGAATCGTTCATGCCGTTAACCGCCGCCTTGGCCGCGGTGACCGCACTCGCCTGAATGACGCCGTTCACGATCAGGTTGAACGTGCCCAGATTGTTGCCGTTGGTGTCGAAATCGATCACCGTGATGCGGACGTCGCGCGCGCCCGATTGCGAGAGGCTGTCGATCAGCGCGTTGACGCCGTCCTTGAGCGCATCCATCCGCGAAATCGTGCCGCCGCCGAACGAGATCTCCTCGTCCATGCTGCCCGAACTGTCGAGCACGAGCACGACATTCGCCTGCTGCCCCTCGGTGATCGTCACCGAGCCGGGGTCGCCGACGAGCGTGTCGTCGAAGGCGCCGCCTTCGATCGTGCCGTCGGGCTGGCCCTGCGGATTGGCGACGACATGGTCGGTCGCTTCACCCGCGACATCGCCCGTCGCCGAGCCGACGACGAGCAGCGGCGGCGCGGTGGTGATCGCCAGCGAGCCCGGCGCGGTATCGCCGTCGCCGTCGACGATCGTGACCGGCACGTTGAAGTTCACCGGATTTTCGGTCTGCACGACCGCACCGAAGTCGCCGATCTTGAACGTATCGCCACCCGCGTGGTGGAATTCGATGCTGTTGTAGCCATCGGCGGTAAAGCCCGCGAGACGGGTGTTTTCAACGACCCCCGCGACCGTCGCTTCGCCGCCGCTGAAGCTGACCGTATAGTTCTGCCCGCCGACATTATAGATGCCCGCGGCGGTTACGATCAGCGTCACGCCGTTGAAGCTGATCGCAACCCCGGTGATCGTGTCCTTGACCCCGTCGCCGACGTCATTGTCGGTGTCGAGATCGTCGCGCGCGACGATGCGGACGCTGCTGCTGCTGTTGATGTTCGAGAAAAAGGCCGACGCGCCGTTCGCCGAATAATGCGAATCGAACGCGTGAGTCTGATTCGCGAGCGGCGCATAATCATTGTTTCCGGGCGTTCCGGTGAGATCGACGACGAAATCGATGCGCACCGCCTCGGTCGGGCCGACGCTGTTGCCGTCCGATACGCCGGTGCTGGTGGCGTTGGCATTCATCTTGCCGCCATCGACGCCGTTCGTCATCGGGGTGACGAGGATGTCGGGGCTGTTGTTGTCGCCGGCCTTCGCAAAACCGATCCACGCGGTGTTGCCGCCGACGATGTTGTAACCGCCGCTGTTGAAATCGATCGTGGCGGTCGAATCGAGCTTCTGGACCATCTCGACCTGATATTGATCGGCATGGCCCGCCGGTTGCAGGCGGATGATGAAGACATCGTCGCCGTTCGGCTTTTCGGCGGTGAGCACGGTGCCGCCCGCCGACAGGACATAGGTCAGCGCCTGGCCGCCCGCGCTCAGATTCTGGCCTTGCAGCGCGGCGATCGTCGCGGCGGTGAAGATCACGCTGCCCGGGCCGTCGCCGCCATAATTATTGTCGACGTCGCCATCGCTATCGAGCGACTGATAGACCGACGAGCCCGGCGCGTTGATCAGCGCGGCGGCGAGCGGCGCGATCGCGGCCGGCGCGTCGTCCTCCAGCCCGATCGTCAGCGCGGCCGCATTGGTTACCGTCGTCGTGCCGTCGTTTGCGCTGACCGGCACCACCAGCGAAAGCGCATCCTCCAGCGTCACGTTGGGGTGATCGATCGGCCCCAGCAGCGACACGGTGAAATTGCCGCCATTGTAGATGGCGACGCTGATGATCGTTTCGGT
>JAYPMZ010000278.1:0-1789 GCA_038130205.1 Erythrobacteraceae bacterium
TGGCCGCAACGGCTTGAAGGTAATTCTCCCTCTTCCCCTGCTCGTCCACGAAATGAAACAGGCTCGGGCGGATGCTGGGCTCGCGATCCTCAACCTCGGCATGCTCGCCCAGACCTTGCATAGTTTTCAGGGTGACGCCGAGCATCTGTTCAACGCATATCAGCCGATTGCTTTTACCCCGACCGAACTGGCCAGCCCCTTGCCGACGCCCTCTGATGGCGCCGAAACTGACGCACTCGCAGCGCCCGAGCCTGCGGAAACTGTGCCCAGCATCGATGTAGGCCAGCTCGTCGAAGCGCTCGCCAGCAGCGATCCCGCAGCCGCCACGGAAGCCGTCGCGGGGCTGCGCGACGCGCTGGTGAAGAACGCTGCCGTCGATGATGTCAGGGCCTTCGTGCAGCAATTGATGATGGCTGCCGAGCGGGATGTCGAAGCCGCCAGCATCCTGCTTCGGGAGATCATCACCGAATCGTTCGGGATCAACCGCGAGGCCAGGGTGGCCATTCTTCGCGCTTCGATCGAGGCGCTCTACTATGATGCGCAAGGGAAGCTCCGCAACCGACCGCTCCGCGAGCCGCTGGAGGATGTGTTCGCGCTGCAAACCGTCCCGCAATTGCGGGATGCGGTCACTAGCCTTGCAGAACGGATCGGCCCGAGCCGCAGATTCTTCATGGTGACGCCGGATCCGGCCGCGCCGCAGCTCAGCCTGTCGCCCGTTGCCGAGAGGGACGCTGAAGGCGTGCGCGAACTCAAGGGTCTTTACTTCGGCGAACTTGCGCTGCTGGAAGACGTCGCGCGCGACAGCCCGCGGTCGCTCACCCGAATCATGGGTGGGGTTGCGCAAGCGCGCGTGGCGGATTTGCGCCATGCACTCGCTGGCTATTTCTGCGTTCCGGAAAGCCAACTCGACGTGGGTTTGTCTCGATTTGACAGCGTCCGCTGGGACGGGCTTACCGGGTTGATCGATTGGGGCACCAGCACCGGACTGCAGTTGCTGTGATGGAGAAGGGACGAATGATGACGAACGAAAATGAAGCCCAGCCCAAGACGGATGATGAACCGAAATTCCTGATCGGTTCCTATGTCCTCGAGACCTTAACGACGGGCATGTATGTCGAGCCGCGCGACGCGATCCGCGAATATGTGCAAAATGCGTTCGACGCGATAAGGAGTTCTCGTGACGGATCGGCCGCGCTTCAGGCTCCGCCCCGCATCGATATCGTCGTTTCCGAGAGCGGCGACGGCTTCATTCAAATCCGCGACAATGGTGCAAGCATTACGGCTGAAAGGGTCTGGGAGACGCTGACCTCGATCGGATCGTCGCGAAAGACTGCACGGCGCCAGGCAGGTTTTCGCGGAATTGGAAGGCTCGCGGGCATAGCCTATTGCGACAGGCTCGAATTTACCTGCAAGGCCCCCGGAGAAGCCGTTACTAGCATCGTTTCCTATAACTGCTCTGAAATCCGAAAGGCACTACGCGAAGGCAATGAAGAGCTCGAGCCCGTCTTCAGACGCAGTATTTCGCACGAGACGCGGGATGGCGATGCCCTCGGCGATCACTACACGCTCGTCACGCTCTACGGCCTCTCGGAAACGCCGGCCGAGATGAAAGACATCGCCTCACTGGGGGACTATCTGCGCATGGTCGCGCCCGTCGACTATAAATCGAGCTGGGCACCGGGTGAAGAAATCAAGCGGCACGCCGAGAATATCGGCCAGACCATTCCGACAGTTCCGGTCTTTCTTGGTCCGCCGGACGAACCGGGCGAGGAACTGCGAAAGCCTTACC
>JAYPMZ010000279.1:0-1772 GCA_038130205.1 Erythrobacteraceae bacterium
AGGATTGCGGACCGGCCGCGCCAACACCGCGCTGCTCGACCCGGTGCACGTGGAGGTCTATGGCTCGCTGATGCCGCTGAGCCAGGTCGCTACGGTCTCGGCGCCGGAGCCGCGTATGCTCAGCGTGCAGGTGTGGGACAAGTCGAACCTGATCGCGGTGGAGAAGGGTATCTCTAAGGCGAACCTCGGCTTGAACCCGATGATCGACGGCCAGACGCTGCGCCTGCCCATGCCCGACCTGACCGAAGAGCGCCGCAAGGACCTTGCGAAGCTTGCAGGCCAATATGCAGAGCAAGCCAAGATCGCGATCCGCAATGTGCGCCGCGACGGGATGGAAGCGCTCAAGACCGACGAGAAGAAGAAGGAAATCTCCGAGGATGATCGCAAGCGCTCCGAAGACGAGGTGCAAAAGCTGACCGACCAGTACGTCAAGGAAACCGACGAACTGGCGGCTAAGAAAGAGCAGGAAATCCTCACCCAGTAACGCTGGGCAGGGGAGGACAATCGCTTGACAGACGGACGCGCCAAACATGTCGCCATCATCATGGATGGCAACGGCCGCTGGGCCAAGAAGCGCGGTCTGCCGCGCGCCATCGGCCACCAGCGCGGGGTCGAGGCGGTGCGGCGGCTGGTGCGCGGGCTGGGGCCGATGGGGCTCGACTGCCTGACGCTCTACGCCTTCAGCTCGGAGGACGAGGTCGATGACCTGATGAACCTGATGCGCAAGTTCATCAAATCGGACCTGCCGGACTTCGTTGCGAACGATGTGAAGCTGCAGATTATCGGGAATTGGCAAGGGCTTGCGCCCGACATTGTCGAAATGCTCGAAGATGCGCTGGCGCAGACCGCGAACGGAACGAAGAAGCTTGCGGTGGCGCTCAACTATGGCGCGCATAGCGAGATCTCGCGCGCTGCTGCAAAGGCGGCAGAGCAGGGCACAATCACGCCAGAGGCGATTGAGGCGAACCTCGACACCGCCGATCTGCCCCCGCTCGACCTGCTGATCCGCACTAGCGGCGAGATCCGGCTGTCAAACTTCCTGCTGTGGCAGGCCGCCTATGCCGAGATGCTCTTTGTCGAGACGCTGTGGCCCGATTTCACGCCTGAGCATCTTGCGCAGGCGCTCGACGATTTTGCCCGGAGGGAGCGGCGCTATGGTGGACGGTAACACTCCTGCAAGCGATCTGCCCAAGGGAACATCGGACCTGCTGGTGCGCTTCGTATCGGCGGTGGCGATGATAGTGCTGACCATCATCGCGCTTTATCTCGGTGCATGGTTCTGGATCGCGTTTGTCGTGCTGCTGGCAGGGCTGGTGCTGTGGGAGTGGAACCTGCTGGTGCGCGGTTTCGGTGTCTCTGCTGTGGCCGAAGTTGCCTGGCAGTTCATCGGCGCGCTCTATGTCGGCGCGGCGGCGCTGGCGATGGTGCAGGTTCGCATCAATTACGACATGTGGACGGTTCTCGTCGCTTTCCTCGCGCCGGTCATCGCGGTCGACGTTGGCGCCTATTTCGCGGGCCGCTCCATTGGCGGACCCAAAATCGCGCCGAGCATTAGCCCGTCGAAGACATGGGCAGGGCTGTTCGGTGGTGCTGTTGCGGCGAGCATCATCACCATCGGGATCGAAGTACTCGACTTCGGTCCGACCACGGCTCCGGGTTACACGATTGCGAGCATCGGACTGGCGGCGCTCTCCGGCTTGCTAATTGCGGTGATCGCGCAGAGCGGCGACTTCTTCGAAAGCTGGATGAAGCGGCGCGCCGGGGTTAAGGAC
>JAYPMZ010000280.1:0-402 GCA_038130205.1 Erythrobacteraceae bacterium
GTCTTCACATCGCGGATTTCGCGCTGGTCGGCGACCGCGCTGACCGGGCGTTTGGCGGCTTCGCGGACGTTGAAGCGAATGCTGGTCGATTCGGGGACGAGCGCGCCGCGCCAACGCCTCGGGCGGAACGGGCTGATCGGCGTCAATGCGAGCATCGCCGAATCGAGCGGCAGGATCGGGCCATTGGCGCTGAGGTTGTAAGCGGTCGAGCCGGCGGGGGTCGATACGAGCACCCCGTCGCACGCCAGTTCCTCGAGCATCGTCCTTTCGTTGATCATCACCTCGAGCTTTGCCGCCTGGCGGGTTTCGCGAAGCAGCGAGATTTCGTTGATCGCGGGCAATATGTGCCGTTCTCCGCTGATCGTCGTGATATCGCCCGACAAGGGGTGGATCAGATAGGGG
>JAYPMZ010000280.1:412-1465 GCA_038130205.1 Erythrobacteraceae bacterium
GCGGCGATGCGGTCGAGCAGCCCCTCGACACGAAACTCGTTCATCAGAAAGCCGATCGTGCCGCGGTTCATCCCGAAAACGGGCAAGCTGCGCCGCTGGTCGAGCAGTTGATGCAGCATATGCAGCAGGAACCCGTCGCCGCCGAGCGCGATCAGCAGATCGGCCTCCGCCAGATCGACGAAATCGTAGAGCGGGCGAAGCTCGGCTTCCGCTTCCATCGCCGCGGGCGCGTTCGATGCGACAAGCGCGATCTTGCGAAACATAGTGGTCCGGTTCCCCCGTGCCTTCAAATATCGGAACGGCCCCTCAGCCGCCCGTTGCACTCATATGACGCGCGACCGCCGGTTTGGACTCCCGTTCGATATGAAAGTCATGCGCGCGGGGTTTGCCAGCCAATGCCGCATCGATCAAGCCATCGACATCGCCGCCTTCACGCAAGCTCATGCGCAGGTCGACATGATCGTCCTGACCGAGGCACATATAGACGCGGCCTTCGACGGTCAGGCGGATGCGGTTGCACGTCGCGCAGAAATTGTCGATAGATGGCGCGCGCCTCGCGCAGCGGCGCGATGAACTGGTGAAGCGGAATATAATGAGCGCTGCGGTCGTCGGCGATCTCGCCGAGCGGCATCGTCTCGATCAGCGTGAGGTCGCAGCCGGTGGCGGCGCAATGATCGAGCATCGGGAGCAGCTGGTCCTCGTTGAGCCCGGCAAGCGCGACCATGTTGATCTTGACCGCCAGCCCCGCATTGCGCGCCGCCTCGATGCCGTGCAGCGCGACGGCCAGATCGCCGACGCGCGTGATATGGCGGAACGCGGCCGGATCGAGCGTGTCGAGGCTGACGTTGATGCGGCGGACGCCCGCCGCCGCCAGCATCGGCGCATGTTCGGCGAGCCGCATCGCGTTGGTGGTCAGCGTCAACTCGTCGAGGCCGTGGCCGATCAGTGCGCCGAGGCGCATCGCGAGGATATCGATGCCGCGCCGCACGAGCGGCTCGCCGCCGGTCAGGCGGATGCGGCGGACGCCGCGCGCGACGAATCGCGCTGCCAACT
>JAYPMZ010000280.1:1475-1756 GCA_038130205.1 Erythrobacteraceae bacterium
CTGATCCGCCGGCCAAGTCCGTCGATCAGGGGCGCCGACGACGCGGCGTGGTGAGATAATGGGACAGCCACGGACATATTGTGGTGCAAAAGGCACGAACTTGGCAAGGAAAGCCTGCTAGGAAAGCGCGATGAATCGCCTGTCCGAATCCCTTTCCGCCTGTGCCCATAAACTCGAAGCCCTGCATGCCCGGCACGATGCCGACGCGGGCGTCATCTTCGTCCAGGTCGATCAGATGGCGCGCATCAACAACAGCGCCGGGACGGCGACGGGTGATTCGG
>JAYPMZ010000281.1:0-1749 GCA_038130205.1 Erythrobacteraceae bacterium
GCCGCCGAGGCCCATCACCAGCAGCATGACCGGCGCATCGCGCGGCCCCTTGTCCTCATAGGTGATGCTGATGCCGTTGACGGTCGCCTGTTCGGTCTGCATGGAAATCCTTTGGTTTAAAAGGCCTAGCTCGCGGTCGCGGGCTTATAATGCGCCGCGTCGGAGGTGAATTCGGCGCGGCCATATTCGGCGAGCTGGCGCTCGATCCGATGCACGAGGCGGCGGTCGGCAAGATGGCGAATCACCGGCAGACGCGAGGCGACGCGATAGGCGGCCATGCGCCCCGCAATGCCGAGCATCGTCGCACCATAGATCAGGTGATCGCGGCGCCGCACTGGCACGCCGACATGGGCGGCGCGCGCCTCGTCACCCGCCAGAAAGGCCTTTACGAAGAAGACGCGGCTGACCGAATATTCGAGGCGGCGCTTGACCTGCCCCTTGGGCGAGCGGTCCTTCGACAGCTCGGCGTCCATTGTGGCGCGGAGCAGCCCGCCGCAAACCTGATCGTCATATTCGTAGCGCAAGGTCGCGCTGCGCGTGCGCCAGATGCGGACGATCTCCTGCGGCGTATCGGCGAGCAGATCCTCGGGCAGCCCGAGCAGATAGCAGCGATAACGCGCGAGCTCGACGCGGCCGCGCTCGATCCGGGTGAAACGGGAGCGCCCCTTCGCGAGCACCTCTTGCGACATGAAATAAACGGGGATCAGCCCGGCGGGCATCTGGTCGAGCTGCGGGATCGGCATGCCATAGGTTTCGGCATCCCACATACCGGGGCGCGACAGCACATTGACGCGCACCATCGAGTGCATCAACCGCACCATCGCCGCCGCCTTGAACCCGGGACCGAAGCGGTCGAGCGCGCCGGGGAGCGCGGTGGTGGCAAAGAATGTCGCAGTTTCCTTCACCCGCCGCGCCGCGGTCGCCTGGCCGAGCGTGCCGGTGAGCGCCATCGGCAGCGCCGAATATTTGTTGAGGAAGGTCGCGATGAAGGCGCCGCGGATCAGGAAGGGCGACAGGTTCGCCGTGGCGTTGCGCTCGTAGGCGGCGCCCTCTTCGACCAACTCCATATCGAGCCAGTCGGGCTTCTGTTCCATCTCGCGGATCAGGGCGACCAGTTCGGCGGGCGCATCCTCGACCGCCTCGATCCCCTTGTCGCATGCGTCGACGAGCATCGCGACGGTGCGCTGAAAGCCATAGCGCGGCATCAGCGCCGCATAGGCGTCGCCCGTCCGATCGCCGAGCATCGTATATTCACGAATGCGGCCGAGCAGGTCGGGATCGTCCAGATAGGCCGAACGGTCGATGCTACGGACGCGGCCGAGTTCGCTCACCGCATCGGCCTCGGGCGCCCAGCGTTCGGGCGCCTTGTCGAAATCGAAGCGGCCGAACAGCGCGGGCAAGGCATCCGCCTGATCCCGCACCCGGCGGGCGATAGTGCTGACATCGCTGTTCATAGGGCGAACCTGCCACAGATTCGCGATTTGGCAAGGGTTGCCGGTCGATACCGGCCTTTCAATGCTCGCCATGTCGAACTTGTTTCGGCATCCATCGCCAGACCGCCGATCTGGCGCAGCGCCGCCCCCCGGACCATGCCAGTGTCTACGATAAGACCAATATGTCTCTTTGGCTTCGAACTGGGCGTCCTCGACCATGCGGTATATGCGCGACATTCCCTTGGGCGCCCCGATGGAGGGTCGTCAGAACCCCGCGAGTCCAGATGGCCGCACTAATTTTCGCGCCCTGCCATCC
>JAYPMZ010000282.1:0-1325 GCA_038130205.1 Erythrobacteraceae bacterium
GAGCAGCACGGCGTCATAGCCGAATTCCATGACGCCGGCGGCGTGCGAGGGGCGGCCGATGCCGGCATCGACAATCAGTGGCACATCAGGGAAATGCGCCCTGAAAGTGCGCAGCGCCATCGGGTTGACCGGCCCCATGGCCGAGCCAATCGGCGCGCACCAGGGCATCAGCACGCGGCAGCCGGCCTCGATCAGCTTTTCTGCGACGACGAGGTCGTCCGTCGTATAGGGGAAGACTTGAAAACCTTCGCCCGTCAGGATGCGTGCGGCTTCCACGAGGCCGAAGACATCGGGCTGCAGCGTGTCGTGATGGCCGATCACCTCCAGCTTGATCCAGTCTTCGCCGTCAGCACGGCTTCCTGCACGCTGTGGCAGCCGGCGGTGTTGGGCAGAACATGCACGCCGAGCGCATGGATCAGCTCGAAGAATGCGCCGCCCGCCTTGCCGCCGGCAGTTTCCCGCCGCAGCGACACGGTAACGATCTCCGCTTTCGCGCGCCGCACGGCCTCGGCGAGAATTGCGGGGGAGGGATAGCGCGCGGTTCCGAGCAGCAGGCGGGATTGAACCTCGATGTCGTAGAGTTTCAGCATGTCAGCCTCCCTGCATGGGCGAGAGGATTTCGATGCGGTCGCGTGTGCCGAGCGTGAAGCCGGCGCGATCCTCGCGGTGCACCAGCTCGCCGTTGACGGCCGTCGCCAGCCACTCACCCTCGTAATCGAGGGCGGAGAGAAGATCGGCGAGCGTGGTTGCCGCGATCTCTTGTTCCTCGCCGTTGATGATGAGGGTCATGATGCCCTCCTTTCCGATGGGGCCTGTTCTGCAAGAAGTCGCCGCGCGACCTCCGCCGCCATGGCGGGAGCCAGCAGGAAGCCGTGGCGATAAAGGCCGTTCACATGGAGCGCGCCGGTGTCCGTAAGCCGTGCCTCACCGAAAGCCGGATGCAGCGTGTAGGCGGCGTTCAGCAGTTCCATGAGCGAGCGGGCGGTGATGCCGCCGTCGTCGGCGCTCTCGATCATGGTCGCGCCCACCATGAAGCGGTTCCTTCCGCGTGGCACGATGTAGATCGGGTGGCGCGGATGCAGCAGGCGGACGGGGCGGGAGAGGTTGATTTCCGGGGTTTCCACATAGAGCATTTCGCCGCGCACTCCCCGAAGGCCCGGCAGCTGGCCGATCCGGGCTGCACCGGTGCAGTCGATCACGCGGTCGTAGCGATCGGCATCCGGGTTGGCGCAGAACAGGAAGCGCATGCGTGCCTCCTCGAGCCCGGCGGTGAGCGCCGAAAGCGCCCGCTGCGGGTCGAGATGGGCTTCCTGCCGCAAGAACAG
>JAYPMZ010000282.1:1402-1739 GCA_038130205.1 Erythrobacteraceae bacterium
CGAAGCGGTCGAGCTCCGCGGCATCGCGGCCGGCGGCAACGACAAGCGTTCCCCGGCGCTTGACATGACCGGGTACGGCCGCTTCCCACCAGTCTGCGGCCGAGCGGCCGAGCGCCAGAACGGGCTCTTCCGCGCTTTCCCGCTCGCACCAGGGGGCCAGCATGCCGCCGGCGAAGCCGGAGGCACCGAGGCCGACCTTTTCGGCGCGTTCGGTGATGGTGACGTCGAAGCCGTGGCGATAGAGCTGCCAGGCGACGGTGAGGCCGGCAACGCCGGCCCCTTTGACGAGGACGCGCATGGTCATTCTCCGGCGGGGGCTTCGGCAAGCGGCATGTAG
>JAYPMZ010000283.1:0-1423 GCA_038130205.1 Erythrobacteraceae bacterium
CGGCCTGTCCACGACGGGCCAGTTCGCGAGCGCGATGTTCGGCGACGTCGAGCTGCCACTCGACGTCACGGAAGTTGCGTCAAACGGCGTCGGGCAGGGCGATCCGACACTCGCCTCCGCTGAAAGCGGTGCGCGCTTCTCGGAATGGATCGTCGGCGCGATCGCCGATTTTGCAGGCCATTTCCGGCGCTGCGACCCCACGCGCCCGCATCTCGGGCCGCTGCCGTCATGACCGGGACATTGGGCACCGAAGGAACCGCGCCGGGCGATCTGGCGCTTGCGGCGGCTTCGGCGCAGCTTGCCTCAACCGCGCGCGGCGCGGCAGTGGTAAAGGGCTTTTTCGACCCCGCGACCTCGACGATCAGCTATGTCGTCCACGACCCCTTGACCATGCGCGGCGCGGTGATCGACAGCGTGCTCGACTATGATGCCGCGTCGGGACGGACGTCGACCAGGTCGGCCGAAGCGATCGCCAACCATGTGCGTGCCGAGGGGATATCGATCGACTGGCTCCTCGAGACCCATGCTCACGCCGACCATCTTTCGGCGGCGCCCTGGCTTCAGAAGAGGCTCGGTGGTGCGATCGCGATCGGCGAGCATATCCGCGATGTCCAGGCGGTCTTCGGCGACATTTTCAATGCCGGGGCCGATTTTCGACGTGACGGCTCGGATTTCGACCGCCTCTGGTCGGACGGCGACCGCTTCGCGATCGGCGATTTGCCGGTCACCGTTCTCCATGCTCCCGGCCACACCCCGGCCTGCGTCGCCTATGCGATCGGCGACCTGGTCTTCGTCGGCGACACGATGTTCATGCCCGATTACGGCTCGGCGCGCGCCGATTTTCCGGGCGGCGATGCGGCGCGGCTCTTCCGCTCGCTGCGCCGTATCTTGGAACTCCCCGGCGATTATCTGACCCCCGGCCGACAGGAGCATCGCTGGGAGACGACAGTCGCCGCGCAGCGGGGCGCGAACGTCCATGCGCGCGACGGCATTTCGGAAGATGAGTTCGTCGCGCGCCGCCGCGCGCGCGACGCGGAACTTGCGATGCCCGCGCTGCTCCTGCCGGCGGTGCAGGTCAATATGCGGGCGGGGCGCCTGCCGCCGGCCGAGAACAATGGAGTCGCTTATCTCAAGATCCCGATCGACCGGCTGTGAGCGCCGCCGCCCTTCCCTGAATGGAGAGATTATGACCATCAAGACCCTGAGCCCGGGACTGGGCGTATCGCCGCAGATCGGCCCGGCGGACGTCGCCGCACTGGCCGCATCGGGCTTCCGCTCGATCATCTGCAACCGTCCCGACGATGAAGAGCGGGGCCAACCTTCGGCGGTCGCAGTTGCGGCGGCAGCCGACGCGCTGGGCCTCCGTTTCATTCACATCCCTGTCGTTGCGGGCACGATCGATGAAGGCGATGCCGCGGCGATG
>JAYPMZ010000283.1:1433-1738 GCA_038130205.1 Erythrobacteraceae bacterium
GCCCCGTGCTCGCTTATTGCCGCTCGGGCGCGCGCTCGGAACAACTTGCGACAATGGCTGCGGCCCGCGGCGAAGACGGTGGGATAGCGCGTTACGACATCGTCGTGATCGGAGGCGGCAGCGCGGGGATCGCGGTCGCCGCGAGTATTCTCCGGCGCCGTCCGGACGCGTCGCTCGCGATCGTCGAGCCTAGCGAGGATCATTATTACCAGCCGGGCTGGACGATGGTCGGCGCCGGCGTTTTCGCGCCGGAGGTCACGCGGCGGGACGAGGCTGGGTTGATTCCGGCGGGCGCCGAATGGATC
>JAYPMZ010000284.1:0-1716 GCA_038130205.1 Erythrobacteraceae bacterium
GCATTGACCCTGTCGCGGCCGAAGCTCTTGTTAAGGCGGATAATTCAGAGGCAGGCGCGAAAGCCCTGCTCAGGATGCGGCCGGTCGGCAAGAATGCGCTCGCACAAAAGCTCGACATCCCGTCCCATGGCAGAGGCTTCGCGCCGAATGCGTTCGATCGTCCAGTCGGCAAACCGACGATGCGCCGAAGGCATATGATCGGGGATGGTCGTGTGTTTGCCATTGCCGCTCGAGCGGCGGTGCGCGGCAATCCGCTCGCCCTTGTGGAATATCTCGATCGTGTTGGCGGTGATGCGCGCCTCGACCTGCTCGCGGGCAAAGCGATAGGGAACGGAGTAGTAATGCCGTTCGATCTCGACGTGGTAATCCAGTCCGGCACGCCGGATACGCCACTCGGCGAAGACATAGCGCTCGACAGGCAATGGCCGCAGAGCCGGACGATCGAGTTCCTCGAATAGCTGGCGACGGGTAGCGCCGACCCGGCGCAGAACGCGTTTATCGTTGAGGTCGCAAAGCAGTTCGGCGATCGCCGCATTCACGTCGGCCAGGCTGTAGAAGACCCGATGACGCAGCCGGCCCAACAGCCAGCGCTCGGCAATACGAACCGCGGCCTCCACTTTCGCCTTGTCGCGCGGCCGCCGCGGCCGTGTCGGAAGAACGGCGCTCCCATAGTGCGCCGCCATGGCGCAATAGGTCCTGTTGACCTGGGGATCGAAGTGGCACGCCTTGATGATCGCCACCTTGGCATTGTCGGGCACAAGAAGTGCCGGTGAACCGCCGAAGAACTCCAGCGCCTGAACATGGCATTCGATCCAGTCCGAAAGCGTCTCGGTCCAGCGCGCCTGCGCGAACGAAAGGCTGGACGCTCCCAGGACCGCTACGAACAGGTGTGCCTGCCGCGTCTTGCCCGACAGCCGGTCGACAACGACCGTTACCGTGTCGCCGGCATAATCGACGAACAGCTTGTCGCCGCTCGCATGCTCCTGCCGCATCGTCACAGGCAGCTTCATCGCCCAGCCGCGGTAAAGGTCACAATACCGGCTGTAGCGATAGCCATCCGGATAACGGCCGATATATTCGTCCCAGAGAATTTGCAGCGTCACATGCTTGCGCTTGAGCTCGCGATGCACCTCAGCCCAGTCCGGCTCGGGGGCCCGGCGATGACCCGTCTTCGTCCCGGCCGCCTTGTAGAGCGCCGCTTCCAAAACGGCATCGCTCATGTCGTCGTCCAACGGCCACGAAAGCCCTGCAGCCGTCGCCCGCCGCAGCGTCTCGCGCACCGTCGACGGCGCGGCGCCGACCCGGACCGCGATCGATTTGTGGCCCAGTCCTTGCTCGGCCCGATATCTCAGTATCTCGCGGACACGCCGCATCTCCAGTCTCTCCGCAGGCA
Source organism: Erythrobacteraceae bacterium (assembly GCA_038130205.1). GTDB lineage: Bacteria > Pseudomonadota > Alphaproteobacteria > Sphingomonadales > Sphingomonadaceae > Erythrobacter. The sequence goes on from JAYPMZ010000284.1 coordinate 1,394, forward strand.
TCCCGTTCCTTCCCCATCACCATCGACGGAAGGAACTTCACACCGGCAGAACCCCCACGCCACATCCCTTCCAAAGGGGGCGGCATCATCTCGGAACAAGGGGGCGACTATTTCTCGGAATGGAGGGGCGAGATCATTTCGGAATCAGGGCGCGGATTGCCTCGGAATTTGCACTTAAGGAACTGGCGGCCTCGACGGTCACGGCGGCAGGGACGTCGCACCTCGCCCACCCGCTGTAAACGCCACCGCTTTCCCGCCGAGATCATCGTCCATGCGGTGTGGGTTTGTTACCAGTTTCCGCATAGCTTTCGCGACGTTCCAGA
>JAYPMZ010000285.1:0-1215 GCA_038130205.1 Erythrobacteraceae bacterium
ATCTGATAGGTCTTCTTGTCGCCCTTCAAGAACCCGCGCGAGCCGACCGCGTCGCGGAACGGGCCATAGAAGGCCGAGGCATATTTGGCGGCATAGCTCATGATCTGGACATGGCCGAAGCCTTCGGCCTCGAGCGCCTGCCGGATCGCACCGATGCGGCCGTCCATCATGTCGCTGGGGGCGATGATGTCGGCGCCCGCGCGCGCCTGATTGAGCGCTTGCCCGACCAGCACCTCGACCGTTTCGTCGTTGAGCACATAGCCCGCATCATCGATCAGCCCGTCCTGCCCGTGGCTGGTATAGGGATCGAGCGCGACGTCGGTAAGGATGCCGATGTCGTCGCCGAGCGCCGCCTTGATCGCGGCGGTGGCGCGGCACATCAGATTGTCGGGATTGAGCGCCTCGCCGCCGTCCGCGCTGCGCCGGTCGGCCTGCGTATAGGGAAAGAGCGCGAGGCACGGGATGCCCGCGGCAACGGCGTCCCTTGCGCGCTCCACGAGCAAATCGACCGACCAGCGCGACACGCCGGGCAGGCTCGCGATCGGCTCCTCGCTGCCCGCGCCGTCGCAGACGAACAGCGGCCAGATGAGGTTCGCGGGCGAAAGATGCGTTTCGCGCACCATCGCGCGGCTCCAGCCGGTGCGGCGGGTGCGGCGGAGGCGCAGGTCGGGGAAAGCGGCTTGGGTCATGCGGGGTGCATAGCCGGGTGCGGGCGCGGGGCAACTGGATCTTGGGCTGCCAATCAAGCCCCTCCCCTTCAAGGGAGGGGTTGGGGTGGGGCCATCGGCCTTGCGCTAGGCCGATGGCCCCCACCCGCTGCGACATAGGCAGCAAGCTGCCAAGTCTCGCTGCCCTCCCCTGAAGGGGAGGGCGTAAATCCCTTCAAATCCCGTCGCCGACCCTTTTCGACGCCACGTCGGCGAGGCTGCCGAGCTTGGGCCCTTCGATCTGCTTCGGCGCGATCGGGGTCAGTGCGGCGCCGGGGGCGACCGAGGTCAGTTCGCGGATGCGCGCGCGGAAGGCGGCGAGCGCCTTGCCCTCGAGCAGCGCGCGGGTCACGAAGGTCACCGAGGACGGGTTGACCGCGCGGCCGTTGCGATACAGCTCGTAATGAAGATGCGGCCCGGTCGAGAGGCCGGTCGAGCCGATATAGCCGATCACCTGCCCGCGCTTGACGCGCTGGCCCGACCGTACGGCGATGCGGCTCATATGGCC
>JAYPMZ010000285.1:1251-1708 GCA_038130205.1 Erythrobacteraceae bacterium
ATCGTCACCACGCCATCGGTCACCGCATAGATGGGCGCGCCATAGCCGCCGCCGAAATCCATGCCGCTGTGCATACGCTTGTAACCGAGGATCGGATGGCGCCGCACGCCGAAGTTCGACGTAACGCGCCCGCGCGTCGGCCGCGTCATGCCGCCGCGCTGTTCGCCGACGCCCGACGCCTCGAACCATTGGGCGCGGCCGCCGGCATTCCATTCGAGCATCGACAGCTTGGGTTTTCCGCCGCGGATCAGCCCGGCGTAGAGCAGCTTGCCCGTCTCGCTCTCGCCCGTTTCAGCGCGGCGATAGTCGACGATGATGTCGAACTCGTCGCTGCTGCGAATATCGCGGCTGACCGAAATCTGGCGGCCGATGACGCGCAGATAGGACTGGATCGCTTGCGGCGGCGCGCCCGCGGCGCGCGCCGAGCGATAGAGGCTGTCGCAGACTCGCCCACGAA
>JAYPMZ010000286.1:0-1708 GCA_038130205.1 Erythrobacteraceae bacterium
GTGCATGAGGTAGGAAAGCAGCCGGTATTCATGCGAGGTCAGCTTCAGCGTCTCGCCGTTGACGGTCGCCTTGGAGCCCTTCGTGTCGAGCCGCACCGGCCCGCAGACGATGTCAGGGCTCGCATGGCCCGCCGCGCGGCGGATCAGCGCGCGGATGCGGGCCAGCACCTCCTCGACATGGAAGGGCTTGGCGACATAGTCGTCGGCGCCGGCATCGATACCGGCCACCTTGTCGCTCCAGCGGTCGCGGGCGGTGAGGATGAGGACAGGCATCGTCTTGCCGTCGGCACGCCACTTTTCAAGAACGGTGATCCCGTCCATTTCCGGCAGGCCGATATCGAGGATGATGGCATCATAGGGTTCGGTATCGCCGAGATAGTGGCCTTCCTCGCCATCGAAGGCCTGGTCCACCACATAGCCTGATTCCTTCAAGGCCTCGCTGAGCTGCCGGCTCAGGTTGACATCGTCCTCGACCACCAGGATGCGCATTCGCCCTCTTTCCTATCTCACTCATTCCATCACGAAGGCCGAAGGCCTTACATCGGCACGCGCACGGTCACCTTGCGCGGCCGGGCATTGCCCTTGCCGGGCACGAGCACCGTCACCACGCAGGTATCGCCCTTCGGCTGCGCCGAGAGCAGTTCGCCCCCCGTTTGGGAAACCACCTGCGCAGCCGCGTCGCTGCAATCGCCGGCGACCTCGACGACGCCCCGTGCAGGGCCCGTCTCGACGGGACCCGGGAGGATCATGCTGGCCGCAAGGGCGGTTATGAGAAGTGGCGAGGCCATGAATGTACTTTCGGGTGTGGATCAGTGTGATGCAAGCAATAAACGATCCACGCTGAATGGCAAATGAATGCCGTGTGGATCGTCAAGCCGCCTCACCGCACGCGCCGGCGCGCCAAAATCCGCCCGTAGAGCGCCACAAGCCCGCCCAGCGTGCCCACCGCCGCCACGAGGAGATCGGCCAGTTCCCCCTCGTCCCCGGCCGTCACCTCGACACATTGGCAAGCGAGGCGAGGATCGCGACCAGCGCCCCCCAGACGGCACGCGACTGATACCAGGCTTTCGCGTCGTCGTTCATCGGAGTTCCTTTCCGTCAAAGAGTGATCGTCGCGCGTGCCGGCAGGCCGAGCGGGATGGCCCGGCCGAGCTGGCGCACGCGGATGGAGAGCGCCGCCTGCGGCGCCCCGAAATCGGCAAGCTCCTGGACAACGGGATAGGTGAAGACCGGCGCGGGGGTCTCGACGCTGCGCACCGCTGTCTCGCCCGAGAGGATATCGAGACGGTAGGCCTCCACCGGCTCGTCGAGCGGGATCTCGGCAGCCAGCCAGCTGTCCGAATCGATCCGCCCGCGCCGGATCCACGAGAGGCGCACGGCACCGTCGAGGTTCCGCTGGCCGCGCAGATGCACCGGTGCCAGGGGCGTCAGCGCCCGCTCCCCGCCGGCAAAGACGAACGGTCCCGCCTGCCCCGGCGTCATGCCGACAGGCTCGACCAGCCAGTTCGATGGCCGCCCCACCTCCTCCACGTCGAGGCCGAGCGGCACGACGGCATCGTCCAGCACCACCGCCCGCGCGCCCGCTGCATGGCCGGACGCCATGGCGTCCTCCGTGCCATTGAGGGCACGCAGCAGCCCGGTGAGCCGCCACCGCCCCGGCGCGATCTCGCTCGCCCCGGCAAAGCCGATGATTTCCCAGGCCCCGTTG
>JAYPMZ010000287.1:0-631 GCA_038130205.1 Erythrobacteraceae bacterium
GCCATTTTCATCGGCAGTGCTGTGGCTTCCACATTGGTGCCAAAACGCGCGAGGCCATAGGTGATCACAAGCCCCGCCACAATCCAGCCAACGGTGCCCCAGACCCGCACGCGCGGGAACTGTTCATCCGGGTTCTGCATCTGACCAAATGACACGGCATTCACCAGTGCAAGCGTCGGCATGTAGCAGGCGTTGTAGATCATCAGCCCCGCGATGATGGGGCCGGCTTCCGCCATGCCCGCGACAAGGTAAAGCGTGATACCGCCTGCGATATGCAGCACCGACATGATTTTCTGTGACGCGAAGAAACGGTCCGCGATCAGGCCGATGAAAAAGGGCGCAATGATCGCCGCGATATTGTTGGTGAGGTAGGCGGTGCCAATCTCGGCGCCGGAGAAGCCGATGGCCGCGAGATAGGTGCCAAGGGTCACAAACCATGCGCCCCAGATGAAAAACTGCAGGAACATCATCACGCTGAGCTGCGCGTAAGCCTTGTTGCCCATTTTTCCCTCCCCAAGGAATTCATGTCGGCCGGCAGTGTGCTGACGAGGCACACTGTATCTAGAAGTGCTAACCGGTTTGCCCATGCTTGACCAGGGAACATGTAACCGGTTACATATGCTGCACTACA
>JAYPMZ010000287.1:641-1696 GCA_038130205.1 Erythrobacteraceae bacterium
CCAAGGAAATATATACCGGCGACCGGCTCACCGCTGACACGCACCGCATATAGAAGAGTTAGCCAGATTTCCCGATCTTGACAAGGGAAAATGTAACCGGTTACATAGTCGCCACTACACCGAAACAGGTGCACACTTTGGGGGACTGAGGGCAGGCGTGGCAAATCTTTCTGTGGCCATGATCGGGACCGGCTTCATGGGGCCGACACATGCGGAGGCGCTCAAGCGCATCGGCGTGCATGTGCGTGGCATCCTTGGCAGCAGCCCGGATAAGTCGGAAAGCGCCCGCGCTGCCCTCGGCCTTGCAAAGGCTTACGCGAGCTATGATGAGGTGCTTGCTGACGCTGGCGTGCAGGCTGTGCACCTCTGTGTGCCCAATGTGCTGCATGCAGATTATGCCAAACGTGCCCTGCAGGCTGGCAAACATGTGATGTGTGAAAAGCCGCTCGCCATGACGACGGCGGAAACACGGGAACTGGTCGCGCTCGCGGACGACAGCGGGCTTGCAGCGGGCGTGTGTTATAACCTGCGCTACGATCCCTTGAACCTGCCTGCCCGCGCCGTGGTGGCCAAAGGCGATATTGGCCAGGTGCTGCATGTGAACGGCGCCTATGTGCAGGACTGGCTGCTTTATGACACCGACTATAACTGGCGGCTGAATGCGCGTGAGAGCGGGCCCCTGCGTGCGGTGGCGGACATTGGCACCCACTGGATGGACATGGTGACAACCATCACCGGGCTCGAGATCGAAGCCGTGTTCGCCGACCTCAGGACATTTTATGGCACACGCCGGAAGCCGCTTGGCGATACCTCCACTTTCCGCCGTGGCAGCGAGGGCGAACAGGCCTACGAGGATGTGCCGATCGACACCGAAGATTACGGCGCTATCCTGCTGCGCCTGAAAGGTGGTGGCAGCGGCAGCCTGCATGTCTCCCAGATGGTGGCGGGGCGCAAGAATGCGCTGCGTTATGAAATCGCGGGCTCAAAGGCCGCCTTGTCGTGGGATGGTGAGCGCCCGAACGAGCTTTGGATCGGGCATAGGGACAGGCCGAACC
>JAYPMZ010000288.1:0-1695 GCA_038130205.1 Erythrobacteraceae bacterium
TCTTGGCCGCGGTCGCCATCGGCTGGTTGAAGTTGCGCGCGGTCTTGCGGAAGATGAGGTTGCCGCTCTCGTCGGCCTTCCATCCCTTGATGATCGCGAGGTCGGCGAAGATGCCGCGTTCGAGGATATAATCCTGTCCGTCGAAATTCTTCACTTCCTTGCCCTCGGCGACGAGCGTGCCGACCCCGGTCTTGGTATAGAAGCCGGGGATGCCCGCGCCGCCGGCGCGGCAGCGTTCTGCCAGCGTGCCTTGCGGGCAGAATTCGACCTCAAGCTCGCCCGCCAGATATTGCCGCTCGAACTCCTTGTTCTCGCCGACATAGGAGGAGATCATCTTTTTGACCTGCTTGGTGCGGAGCAGCTTGCCGAGACCCTCGCCATCGATGCCGGCATTGTTGCTGGCGATGGTGAGGTTCTTCGTCCCAGCGTCGCGGATCGCGTCGATCAGCCGCTCGGGGATGCCGCACAGACCGAAGCCGCCCGCGCAAATCTGCATGCCGTCGAAGAGGAGACCATCGAGCGCGGCAGTTGCGTCGGGATATTGCTTGTTCGCCATTTGGGGCCTCCTTGCCGGGATATCGGGCGCGACCTTGGCGCATTTGATCCATCAATTCTAATTGTTCGATTTTTGGATTATACATAGACGATGTCTATCAATCGCGTCTCGCTCTATCATCTCGAAACCCTGCTCTGGATCGACCGGCTCGGTACCTTTTCGGCCGCGGCCGAGCGGCTCAACACCACTCAGCCGACGGTCTCGGCGCGGATGCGCGAACTCGAACAGAGGCTGGGGACGGCCCTGTTCCGCCGCGAAGGCCGCGCGATGTCGCTGACGGCGGCGGGGCGCAAGCTGGTGCGCGATTGCGATCCCTTGCTCCGCGACATGCAATATGCGCTGCTCGGCAGCGGCGGCTATGGCGAGGCGAGCGGCGTCGTGCGCATCGGCGCGGGCGAGATTGCTGCGGCGAGCTGCCTTCCCGCCTTCGTCGCGGGGCTGAAGGCCGATATGCCGAACGTCGGCCTCGAGATCGAAATCGACCTCACCGCCAACCTGATCCAGCAGCTTTTAACCGGCCGCACCGACATGGCTTTCGCCGCAGGGCCGATCGCGCACCCGGCATTGAAGACCAGCCCGATCGGCGAGGTCGAACTGGTGTGGCTCGCGAGCCCCGCGGTCGCATCGGCCTTTGCGGACGGTGAGGCGATGCTGCCCGTGTGGTCGCTCGCCAGCCATTCGCCGATCCACGGCCGGATGCGCGAGGCGATCGAGGCATCGCGCATCGCGCAAAAGTCGCTCAACCATTGCAACAATGCGCGGACGATGATCGACATCGCGAAGGCGGGCGGCGGCATCGGCATCTTTCCGCAGCCGATGGTACGCGGAGAAGTCGCCAGCGACGCGCTCGCCGCGATCGACGGCATGCCCGCACTCGCGCCGGTGGAATTCCACGTCGCGATGCGCGTCGCCGACACCGAGCCGGTGCTGACGCAGATTTTCGAGCGGGCGACTAAACTGAACCTCGCGAAGGCGGCGGCCTGAGCGGAATGGCGGGTTTCGGCTGGAAGCGGACATAAGATCCTCCCCGCGGGGAGGGGAACCGCCGAAGGTGGTGGAGGGGGCTGGCGGCCTGAAGCAAGGTTGCTTGAGGGCGCGAGCCCCCTCCGTCAGCCGCTACGCGGCTGCCACCTCCCCAC
>JAYPMZ010000289.1:0-1692 GCA_038130205.1 Erythrobacteraceae bacterium
CCCATTTTGCGCGGGATTGTCGGCGGTCAGGGTAACAAGGCGCCCCATTTCCCGCCTTGACGTGGCGATGCGGGATTCAACGGATTCAGCAAAGGTCGCATTCCGGGTGAGCATATAGCCCCGCTGTCCCGACTCGGCGTCACGCAGCGCAGTGAAGGCATCATCCATCGTCTCGATGACTTCGGCCGAATGCGTGACCCAGCGGAAACTGTCGCGGGTCTGGATCGATGCATCGACCAGCATCCAGATCAGCGCCAACAGCGCTACGAAGACCAACGCGCCAAAGGCGGCGATCAGGGCGGAAAGAGATGCAAACATAAACGACCTTATTTTAGAGTCGGCACTCTAAAGCCTCTATGGTTACCAAACTCTGTAAGATGCGACGAACCGCCTGCCGCCGCCAGCGGGTCAGCGCCGCCAGCGCGCCCAGATGGCGGTGGGCAGCATCAGTCCGCGTGCCTCTTCCCGCACGGCTAGTTCGCCCGCCTCGACCGTGCCGGACAGATCGGCGAAGGCCTGCCTCAGCAATTCGCCGATCGCCAGCGCCGACATGCGGACGGCATAGACGGTGAGGAACAGGAAACGGCTGTCGGCATCGAGCAAGGCGCGGCAATTGGCGATCAGGCCGGGCAGGTCTTCCTCCAGCCGCCACACTTCGCCATCGGGACCACGGCCATATTTGGGCGGATCGAGCAGGATGCCGTCATAGCGGCGGTTGCGGCGCACCTCGCGCGCGACAAATTTGGCCGCGTCTTCGACGATCCAGCGGACGGGCCTGTCCTCCATGCCGGAAAGCGCGGCATTGGCGCGGGCCTGCGCCACCGATTTCTTGGATGCGTCGACATGGACCATGCGGGCGCCACCGGCCGACAGGGCCAGCGTGCCGACGCCGGTATAGCCGAACAGGTTCATGACCTCGGCATCCGGCTTGTCAGCGATGGCCGCGCGCAGATCGCCCCAGATCGGGGCCATATCCGGGAAGAAGCCCAGATGGCGGAAAGGGGTACAACTCGACTGGAAGGTCACTTCCTGCCAGTGAAGCGGCCAGCCCTCGGCCGGGACGGGCTTTTCATAATACCAGCGGCCGCCGCCATCCTCGTCGGAGCCGGGGATGAATTCGCCGTCCGCACGCCAGTCCGTGGTTGCGGGCTTCCACATGGCCTGCGGTTCGGGGCGGATGAAGCGGAAGCGGCCATAGCGCTCCAGCTTGCGTCCGTCGCCCGAATCGAGCAGCCCATAGTCAGACCAAGGCTCGCCGATGAGGGTCTTGAGTTCCAAGTCCCGCTCCGTCAGCGCCGCGGCGTCGCGCGTTCCGCGACATAGGCGGTGACGGCTTCGAACGTGCCGGGCAGCTTGGCATAGCTTTCCTCGCGTGCGAACAGGTCGCCAACGCGGGCAGGCAGGGGCGGACGGGTGCCGGTCGCCCGTTCCACCGCGTCGCGGAACTTGGCGGCATGGGCAGTCGCCAGCGTCACCACCGGGATCGACGGATCAAGCGCCGCTTCGCGTGCGGCGGCCAGACCGATGGCGCTGTGCGGATCGATCACTTGGCCTGCGGCATCATAGGCCCAGCGCATCGCCATCGTCATGCTGTCGGCGTCGATACGGGCCGAGGTGAAGAGATGGGCCGCGCCCTCCCGCTGCGCATTGGTGAGGCGCATGGCACGGCTGGTTTCGAAACCGCGCATCTGC
>JAYPMZ010000290.1:0-399 GCA_038130205.1 Erythrobacteraceae bacterium
TGCTTCACCAGCGCACGCAGCGACTTGCCATGGGCGGAAATCAGCACCCGCTTGCCGGCCTTCAGGTCGGGCGCAATGGTCGCTTCCCAATAGGGCAGCACGCGGGCGATCGTGTCCTTCAGGCTTTCAGTCGAGGGGATAGCGATGCCGTCGTAGCGGCGGTCGGCCGACAGGTCGAATTCGCTGCCCGCTTCAAGAACCGGCGGCGGAATGTCGAAGCTGCGACGCCAGATCTTGACCTGATCGTCGCCATGCTTGGCGGCCGTCTCCGCCTTGTTGAGGCCGGTCAGGCCACCATAATGACGCTCGTTGAGGCGCCAGTCCTTTTCGACCGGCAGCCACAGCCGGCCCATTTCCTCCAGCGCCAGATTGAGCGTCTTGATCGCGCGGGTCTGGAAA
>JAYPMZ010000290.1:447-1438 GCA_038130205.1 Erythrobacteraceae bacterium
GCGTTGAACGTGCGCGTCGGATAGCCCGAAATCGGGCCTTTGAGCATAAGGAAGAGACGAGTTGGCATTTGTGAAGGGCGCGTGGCGCATCCTGGTCGCGATCAAGGACGGTCTTGTCCTTCTCTTCCTCCTCCTGTTCTTCGGCGCGCTTTACGCCGCCCTCTCCTTTTCACCCAAGCCCGCTTCGATCGGTTCAGGGGCATTGGTTCTGGATCTGGATGGCAGCATCGTGGAGCAGCCCGCCGATATAGATCCCGTCTCGCTGCTGACCAGTTCGGGGCCGCAGAATAAGGAATATCGGCTGTCCGATATCGTCGCCGCGCTCGACGCAGCCAAAGGCGATGCCAAGGTCAAGGCGGTGGTCCTGAACCTTGACGGCTTCATGGGCGGCGGACAGGTGGCAATGGCGCGCGTCGGCAAGGCGCTGGACGCAGTACGCGCCGCGAAGAAGCCGGTGCTGGCCTACGCCACGCTCTACAGCGACGACGGGTATCAGATTGCGGCGCATGCCAGCGAAATCTGGACCGATCCACTGGGTGGCGTGGGGATCATGGGCCGGGGTGGATCGAACCTTTATTATAAAGGGCTGATCGACAAGCTGGGCGTCAACACCCATGTCTATCGCGTCGGCACCTATAAAAGTTTCGTCGAACCCTTCATCCGCAGCGAACAGTCTCCCGAAGCCAAGCAAGCCAATCAGGCGTTGGCTGGCGCCCTGTGGCAAAACTGGCTGGACGATGTGACCAAGGCTCGCCCGAAAGCGAAGATCGCGGCCTATGCCAGCGATCCCGTTGCCGCCGCGCGGGCCACCAATGGCGATATGGCGAAGGCCGCACTGAACGCTGGCCTGATCGACAAGCTGGGCGACGAAACCGCTTTCGGCGCGCGTGTCGCCGATGTCGCGGGCGAGGCGTCCGGTGACAAGCCGGGCGATTTCGCGCGGATCGATCTGGCCGCCTATACCAAGGCACGAGCGCCATCGAACGATGGA
>JAYPMZ010000290.1:1450-1690 GCA_038130205.1 Erythrobacteraceae bacterium
GCTCTGTCATGGCGTCGGAGAAAATTCGCAGCGCCATCCTTCAGGCAAAGCAAGCGGGCCTGCCGATCGTCGTGTCCATGGGCAATGTCGCCGCCAGCGGCGGCTATTGGGTATCGACGCCGGGCGATGTGATCTTTGCCGAACCGGATACTATCACCGGATCGATCGGCGTGTTCGGCATCATCCCCAGTTTTGAAGGCACGCTGGCGAAGATGGGCATCACGACCGATGGCGTAAGGA
>JAYPMZ010000291.1:0-946 GCA_038130205.1 Erythrobacteraceae bacterium
CGTCGCTCATCCCCGGCGGGCGCGGCGCGGTGTTTTCGGGGCCGGGCCACATTTGCGGCGCGTCCGATTCATAGTCCCACATCGTATAGCCGAGGTAGGAGTTCAAAAAGATGTTCGGCTGGTGCATGTGGCAGGTCATGCACTGCGACGTCGGGATCGCGCGGGTGAAGGCGTGGCTGATCGGGTGCCCTGCTTCCTTGCGCCGCGGATTGTCTGGGAGGTGCGAGCGCGTCGGATCGATCAGCGACCCATGACCACCGCCGCCGCCGTGCCCGTCCGCCACCGCGCCATGGCCATCACCATCGGAAGCCGCCAGCTTGCCGGCGATCGTCGGATCGATCGTCGCCGTCTCGCCGTCGCGGCCGAACTGCGCATAGGTCAGGCTGTGGCGCGGCTCGCGGTCGTTGGCATAGACGACGTGACAGCCCGAACAGCCCGAATGGCGATAGTCGCCGGGCTGGTCGTTTGTGCCCATGAACCACATATAGGGATCGTTGAGGCGCGTCTTGTGCAGGTTGAGCACCGCGATCGCGATGCGCAAGCCCGTGCCGGGGCCGCGGTTCGACTGTTTGAGGTCGGGGCGGCCGGGTTCCTCCAGCCGCTGGATGCTGCCGGTCGGATTGGGCAGGCCGATCTCCGGAAACTGCGTATTGATATTGCGCCCGCCGCGTTCGAACACGCGGAACACGTCGCTCGGCGGCATCACGTTCCAGCGCGGCAGCGGATAGATTTTGGCGAGCGCGCCGCGCTTGGCCTCGGCGTCGGTCAAAATCTTGTCGAAGCCGAACGACGGCTTGCAGGCCTCCTTATATTGCTCGGCGGTCAGCCGCGACGAAGGCGACAGGACGCACGCCGGATCGCCCTCGCGCGTATAGGCTTCGCCGAAGATCGACGTCTTGAACGGAACGATGCCGTTGTTGTAGGCGGCGCCCGCCCAGAACATCGC
>JAYPMZ010000291.1:956-1690 GCA_038130205.1 Erythrobacteraceae bacterium
CTGGCCGAAGGCGGCGGGCGAAGTCGACTCGCCGCCGTGGCAGTCGGTGCAGCCGAGCTTGACCGCGGGGGTCGCGTGCATCGAGGGCTGATCGGTGCGCGTGTGGCAGGAATAGCAGCCCTTCGATTTCGCCGCGACCTCAGCAACGCCCAGTTCGCGCGGTGCGGGCGGGGTGAAGCGATATTCGATCTTGAGCGGCTTTTCCTCTTCGGCCGCGCGGCCGACGCTCGCGCCAAAGGCGGCGCACAGTGTCACGAAGGCGATGAGGGCGAAGAGTTTGCGCATCAACATCTAAAAGCTCAGGATCACATTGGCGAGGATGGAGACGTAAGCGTCATTCTTCTGCTTGTTGTCGAACAGATCCTTGAATCCCTTGCCGGGCAGCAGCACCGCGGCGCTGAGCCGGCCGACGATGTTCTGCGTCGCCTTGGGCCGCCAGATCGTCGCGACCGACAGGTCGAAACCGATATCCTTGGGGATCGAGCCCTCCATGCGTAGCGCCTGCAAGGACGAGGTATTTTCGAACCACAGATGATTGAAATTGGTGCTGACGCGAAATTCGGGGGTCAGGTCGAAATCGGCGCCCGCGCCGACAAAAACTGTGCCGGGATTGTTGAAGTTCGACTGCCCCTCTTCCTTCGACGAGCGCAGCGAGTTCAATATACCGTTGCGGCCGTTGATCGCGATCACGCGGCCGCCGCCCGCGAAGGGGATCGTCTGGCGGATCCAATAGC
>JAYPMZ010000292.1:0-1688 GCA_038130205.1 Erythrobacteraceae bacterium
GCGGTGGGGCGTGTCTGGATGAGCGATGACAGCCCCGACTTGGCCGCCACCATGAAGGCCCTTGACCAGCGTATGCAACAAGCCGCCGAGTGGGGTACCAGCTTGCGGGTGTTTGGCCGGCGCCGTGCGCCGAACGATGACGCCGACGACCAGAAGGTCAGGCCAGGCTTCGCCCGTCACGGCAACGAGACCCGCCGCGACAATAACCGCTACATTAGCGAGGGCATCGTTCCTTGAAAACAGCCACATCGCGCGGGCGGCCGCGTCACCTTCGTCACGGAAGCGGCTCAGCACCAGCGCCGCCGACATGTTGACGAGCAATGCCACGACACCGATGCCGCCCATGAGGTCGGCCTAGGGGGGGATGGCGTGGAAAGACCGCCAGATCGCTGATGTAATGACGCCGAGGCCAACGACTGGACTTGTAACGGTTTTGCGCCGGTCACTTATCTCATTGAGCCACCTTAGCTTCGAACGCGAGCGAGCTGGTGCCGCGCTTCGCGGGTAAGCAGCAGAAGCGACATTCGTAACCAAATATCCATTATATATAACTTAATCTGATAACCTCGTCGAAAGATTCGATGACTCGGCATTTATCTTAGAGCTCGGGTTCGATGTCAGCTAACAAAGCTTCAAGAAACGCATGCGCCTTCTGGTGAAGGTGAACGACGTTCCGAAGAGGGGATCATCAAAATGACCACGTGGAGAGCCAAAGCAACATCGACGTCAGCAATCGCCATCGCATCCTTTTTGGCGCTGGGTCTCGCAACGGCCGCACACGCGCAGGAAGGAGCCAGCGCACCGCCGCGCGATACCGGCGCTGCTCAAGCCGATTCAGATCGGAATAAAGAGATCATCGTGACCGGCACGCGCCGCAATGATTTGACCGCTGCCCAATCCCCGACCCCTATCGATATCATCAGTTCGGACGAGCTTCTCAATCAGGGCTCGTCCGACGTTACCGACATCTTGCGCCAGCAGGTGCCGGCGCTGAATGTCCAACGCTTCACCAGCAATGACGGTTCGGTTTTTACAAGGCCGTACAGCATGCGCGGCCTGCCACCGGATCAGACTCTTGTGCTGGTCAATGGCAAGCGTCGGCATCGCGGTGCTACCGTACAATTGTCCAACATCCCCTATATCCGGGGATCACAAGGCCCTGACCTCGCGACCATTCCTTCGATTGCGATCGGCCAATTGGAAGTGCTTCGCGACGGTGCGTCGGCGAATTACGGGTCCGATGCGATCGCCGGTGTGCTCAATTTTCGTCTGCGCGACGACCGCGAAGGAGCGACCTTCATCGCTCGCTACGGGCAATATTATAAGGGTGATGGCGAGGATTATCTGCTTCAGGGCAATGTCGGCTTGCCGTTCACGCCCGACGGGTTTGTGAATATCAGCGGTGAGTATAGCAATTCGGGGATAACTTCGCGCCAGAACCAGCGTCCCGATGCGCAAGCGTTGATCGACATGGGCGTCCAGGGCGTTCCCGTTCCGGCGCAGCGAACCGGCAACCCCGAGGCCGAAGCGGCCAGACTATTTGTGAATGCAGGCGTCAATCTCAGCGATTCGACGGAATTCTACGCCTTCGGAAACTATAGCTGGACCGCAGGGACAACGGCTTTTTTCTATCGCAACCCCGTTACCAATTCGCTTTTCACCAGCGTTCCGCTAACCCAAACTCCCGG
>JAYPMZ010000293.1:0-634 GCA_038130205.1 Erythrobacteraceae bacterium
GGCTGATCCTGTTCATCACCAAGGGACGCTTCCTCAAGGGGCCATTCGAGCGGTTCGCGACATCGCAGCTCGAGCGCCAGGTCGAAATCGAAGGCGACTTCCAGCTCTATTTCGCGCCCTTCAACGTCAAATTCTATGCCGAGGACATCCGTATCGCGAACCCGGCATGGGCGCGCGAGAAGCGGTTCTTCACCGCGAAGAAGGTGGACACAAGGCTTGCCACGCTGCCGCTCCTTTTCGGGGATCGCATCCTGCGCTTTGCCGATCTTGACGGTGCCCAGGTCGCGCTCGAATGGGATGCCGGCAACAAGCGCAACAGCTGGACCTTCGGCGACCCGAACCGCCCGCCGCAGCCGCTCGAACTGCCGCGGATCCGCCGCGCGGCCATTACCCAGAGCGGCCTCACCTATCGCGATCCCAAGCTGCGGCTTTTTGCCGACATCGATATCGACACCGTCCGCGCGGCAGGCACGCGGATCCGGGACGACATCGGTTTTTCCGGGCGCGGGACGATGCGCGCGCAGCCGTTCACTCTGTCGGGCGGCCTCAAATCGCCGAACGAAACGCTGGCGGGCGGGAAGAACGCCCTGACGTTTCATGCGGCGGGTCTTGGCAACACGCTCGATATATCGGG
>JAYPMZ010000293.1:673-1688 GCA_038130205.1 Erythrobacteraceae bacterium
CGCCATCCCCGACACCCGCGCCTATCGCGTCACGTCCGCGTTGACCTATGAAAACGAGATATGGAAACTGACGGGGATGAAGGGCGTGTTCGGCGACAGCGACCTTGCCGGCTCGCTCGCGGTCAGTCAGCCCAAGGGGCGCGTGTACCTCAAGGCCGACCTCGTCACCCGTTCGCTCAACATTATCGATGCGGGGCCGTTCGTCGGCTATGATCCACAGCGGCTCGACAAGATGGGAACCGGCGGTACGGTGGAAACGGTCAGCGGCCGCCCGCGCGTGCTACCCGACGCCCCGCTGCGCGTCGAGGCGCTCAAGCACTTCGATGCCGACGTGCACTACCGCGTCACCAAAGTGCGCGCCGAGAGCTTTCCGATCAGCAATGTCGACCTGACACTCGCGCTGAAGAACGGGCTGATGGAATTGAAGCCGTTCAATTTCGTCGTCGCGGGCGGGACGGTGAAAAGCGACATCGCGATCGACGCGCGTCCTGCCGTGGTGCGCACCGAATATGACATCCGCCTGTCGCCGACGCGGCTGGGCACCTTGCTTGCGCGGTTCGGGACGGAGAAATCGGGCACGACGGGAACGGTAAGCGGTCGTATCCGGATGGTGGGCTTCGGAGACAGCGTCCGCGAATCGCTTGCGACATCGAACGGCCGCATCGCCTTCGTCTTGCCGCGGGGCACCTTCTGGACGCGCAATATCCAGCTCGCCGAACTCGATATCGGGACGTTCGTGCAGAAGATGTTTCAGGACAAGCTGAAGAAGCCCGTCGAGATCAACTGCGGGGTGATCGCCTTCACTGTGCGCGGCGGCATAGCGGCCGCCGACCCGATCCTGATCGACACCAAGAAAAATGTGATGCTCGGGCGCGGCGGCTTCTCGTTCCGCAGCGAGGCGATCGACATGGCGGTACGCGCCGACGGCAAGACCTTCAGCCTCTTTTCGGGCCAGTCGCCGGTCGGGGTCGAAGGTTATTTAGCAGCGCCGAAGGTCGACCCCGTCAGCGATGAA
>JAYPMZ010000294.1:0-1253 GCA_038130205.1 Erythrobacteraceae bacterium
CGGCGGTCCAGTGGCGGGTGATTGCGTTCATGCTGCCGCCCCCGCCTGAACGCCGATCTGGCGGTGATGGAGCGCCGCATAGCGCCCGCCGAGGCGGAGCAGCTCGTCATGCGTGCCGCTCTCGACGATGCGCCCCTTGTCGAGCGTCAGGATGCGGTCGCACTGGCGGATTGCCGAAAGGCGGTGCGCGATGATCAGCACGGTGCGGCCGGCGGCGATCGCCTTCAGATTGCGCTGGACGATCTCCTCGCTCTCGGCATCGAGCGCGGAGGTCGCCTCGTCGAGGATCAGGATGCGCGGATTGGTGATCAGCGCGCGGGCGATGGCGAGGCGCTGGCGCTGGCCGCCCGAGAAATTGACGCCGCGCTCTTCGACGATCGTGTCATATCCGTGCGGGAGCGCGAGGATGAAATCATGCGCGCCCGCGAGCCGTGCGGCGGTCATCACCCGCTCGATCGGCATGGCGGGATCGGCGAGCGCGATATTCTCGCGGATCGAGCGGTTGAACAGGATATTCTCCTGCAGCACCACGCCGATCTGGCGGCGCAGCCAGGCGGGGTCGATCTGGGCGATGTCGGCGCCGTCGACCAGCACCCGGCCGCTCGCGGGCAGATAGAGACGCTGGAGCAATTTGGTAAGCGTCGACTTGCCCGAGCCCGAGGCACCGGCAATGCCGAGCGTGGCGCCGGCGGGCAGGTCGATGTCGATGTCGTCGAGCGTCCAGGGGCCGTCCGCGGCATAGCGAAAACGGACATTCTCGAAGCGGATGTGGCCGGCGAGCGCGGGCAGCGCGGTCCGCGATCCGGCACCGGGCTCGCCGCCGGTGTTGAGGATGTCGCCCATCCGCGCGATCGAGAGGCGGACCTGCTGGAAGTCCTGCCAGAGCTGCGCCATGCGGATGACCGGGCCCGAGACGCGCTGCGCGAACATGTTGAACGCGACCAGCCCGCCGATCGTCAGTGCGCCCGCGATCACCTGTTGCGCGCCGAAGAACAGGATCGCGGCGAGGCTGAGTTTCGAAATGAGCTGGACCGCCTGGCTCCCCGAATTGCCGAGGTTGATCACGCGCTGGTTGGCGGCGCTGTAGGCGGCGAGCTGGCGTTCCCAGCGCTCCTGCCATTGCGGCTCGACCGCGGCCGCCTTGAGCGTCTGCATGCCCGAGACGCTTTCGACGAGCAGCGCGTTGTTCGCGGCGCCGCGCGCAAATTTTTCGTCGAGCCGGCGGCGCAGCGGCCCGGTGACGAGCAGCGAGA
>JAYPMZ010000294.1:1263-1683 GCA_038130205.1 Erythrobacteraceae bacterium
ATCGTGAACAGCGGATCGATCAGCACCGTGAGCGACGCATTGGTCATGAACTCGCGCACCGTTTCCAGCTCGCGGACGCGGGTAACGGTGTCGCCGACGCGGCGGTTCTCGAAATAGGCGAGCGGCAGGCGGAGCAGGTGGCGGAAGAGGCGGCTGCCCAGTTCGACGTCCAGTTTCTGGCTGGTCTCCGAATAGAGCCGGGTGCGCAGCCAGCCGAAGGCGACTTCCCAGAGCGAGACGATCACCAGCCCGATGCTGAGCACCTGGAGGGTGGCGAGGCTGTTGTGCGCGAGCACCTTGTCGACGACGTTCTGGAAGAAGAGCGGCGCCGCGAGCCCGAGCAGGTTGAGCGCGAGGGTGATCAGCAGCACCTCGCCGATCAGCTTGCGATATTTGACGATCTGGGGGACGAACCAGGTC
>JAYPMZ010000295.1:0-1681 GCA_038130205.1 Erythrobacteraceae bacterium
CATCAGGACAGCTGCGGCTGCGTTGCCTGTCACGGCTTCGACCTCGACGAAAAGGCGGAAGGCGGCAATGGCCCTGACCTTGCGACCGGCAACGAATCTGCCGATACCGCTGGCGGCATTGCGACCACGGCGACGCTGACGCCGGGCAGCTTCGTGATCGACGAGCTGGAAACCGCAGGTGACAGCGACTGGTTCCGCATCACTCTGGAAGCGGGCGAGACCTACACTTTCACCACCTTCCTGCCGCCGGGCGGCCTGCCGGATTCGATCCTCACCCTGCGCGATGCGAACGGGGTGGAAATTACGCAGAACGACGACGCGATTTTTGCCGAGCTGCTCTTTTCCGAGATCACTTTTACTGCGACCACCAGCGGTACCTACTATCTCGACGTCACCGGTTTCGGAAACGCTGCGGGTCAATATGTCCTGTCGAGCTCCCGCCCGGTCGATGATGCGGTGGCAGGCGACAACAGCACCACGGCGAGCCTCACGCTCGGCGCAGAAGCGACCGCAGGCACGCTCGATCTCACGGGCGACCGTGACTGGTATGCTGTGACACTCGAAGCGGGGCAGACCTACGAATTCATCACCAGCGCCACCGGCGGCGGCAATGACGTCGACACCACGCTGACGCTGCGCACTGCAAGCGGCGAAGTGCTGGCGTATAATGACGACAGCACCAACACGTATTCGCGCATCCGTTTCACCGCTGACACCAGCGGCACTTTCTACCTCGACCTTGGCGGTTGGGCCGATGGCGAGCAGGGCGATTATCAGGTTACTTTCGATGTCGCTCCGCCGCTGCAGGAACTCACCCCGACAGAGATTGCCGCGCAGCTGCTCTATGGCACCAATGGCGGCCCCGCAGACCTGCGGCGCTTCAACGTGTCCGAAGGCGGCACGCTCGACGTCAATCTCACCACGCTCAACGCCGACGGCCAGTTCCTTGCCCGCGCTGCGCTGCAGCTGTGGAGCGATGTGACCGGCATTATCTTCAACGAAGTGCCCGGCACTGCCGATATTACCTTCCAGGACACCGAAGATGGCGCTTACGCATCCTCGGCGCGTTCGGGCGGGTTCATCATCAATGCGACCGTGAACGTCTCGACCCAGTGGCTGGTCAACAACGGCACCTCGCTCGACAGCTATTCGTTCCAGACCTATCTGCACGAAATCGGCCATGCGCTCGGCCTGCGTCACCCCGGTCCGTATAACGGCGACGGCAGCTTCGATCAGGATGCGGTCTTCCTCAATGATAGCTGGGCCACCACGGTCATGAGCTATTTCAGCCAGACCGAAAACAGCTTCTTCGCGGAGCAGGGCTTCAGCCGCGTGTTCACGCTTACCCCGATGATCGGCGACCTTGCGGCAATCGACATTGCCTATGGTTATTCGACCACGACCCGCACCGGCGACACCGTTTACGGCGTCGGCAACAACACCGGTCGTGACGTTTACGGCGTCGGTCCCGAGGTGCTCAATTCGCAGGGTCGTCTGCTCGGCCTCGTGATCTATGACAATGGTGGCATCGACACGCTCGACTATTCGAGCTTCTCCGCCGCACAGCTGATCAACCTCAATTCGGAGACTTTCTCCAATGTCGGTGGCAGCACCGGCAATCTGAGCATTGCGGCCAACACCGTGATCGAAAACGCGGTCGGCGGCAGCGGCAATGACACGC
>JAYPMZ010000296.1:0-1678 GCA_038130205.1 Erythrobacteraceae bacterium
CAACCAAATGTTGTAGATCACGCCATAGGCCATGATCGGCAGCGCGAGCGACAGGGCAAGGGCGGTCAAAATGGCGCGCATCGGCATTTCCTTCATCCGGGTGGTTTTCCGGGCCTAATCGAGCACCGCTTCCTCGTCCAGCGCCGCCAGCGCGGCTTCGTCCCCCGGCGGGACGGCGAGGATGCGGCGCGCGATCGCCATGCTGTGCCCCGCGCGCAGGAAGGCGGCGATCTGCCGCTCGCGCAGCTTCGCATCGTCGCTCGATCGCACCGCAAAGGGCCCGAACCGCCGCCGCCGCGCAAAACCGACCGCCGCCGCGACCGCGGCATTCTCCGCCGCCGCGATCGCATCGCCGCTGTCGTTCTCGGCGATACCATCGACGTAAAGCTGCGCCTTGACCCGCCGCACACCCAGACCGCGCCGCGTCATCGCGCCCGCGCGCATCGCGGCATATTGGCGGTCGTCGAGATAATTGAGCCGCTCCATCCGGTCGGCGATCGCCGCGCACGCCGCCATGGCGTCACCTTCCTCTATCCATTCGGATTCGCGGACTTTTCGGGACAAATAGCGCGTCAGCTTGGCGCGGCTCGTCGCGAATCGCGCGACATAGGCGAGCGCCAGTTCGTCGAGCTTGGCTGCGCCCAAAGGTCTTTTTGAACGGTCGGATGGGGCGCGGCGGTTGGCCATATGCCATGTTTGTGCCACAGTCGGGCCCGATTGAGAACGATCAACACCGCCATATTGGTCGATAACGCCCGGAAATGGGCGATTGTTTAAACAACACGAAGGTTCGCGCACCGACACATGGCTCAGAAAGATGACATGCTTGTTGCCGCGCGGCCGCTATCGCGGGATGTCGCAACCCCTATGACCGATACCGACATGATTTCGGCCGATGCGCTCGTGCCGACGCCGACCCTGTGCGCGCAGCCGCGCCGTTTTTCCGACTTCGCCACCGTGGGCGAGGCGCTCGACTATGCCGCCGCCGGCACGCGCGGGCTCAATTTCCACGATCCGCGCGGAAAGCTGGTGCGCCCCTATCCGTACAGCGAACTCAGGGCCGACGCGCTGGCCGCCGCTTACCGGCTGATCGCGGCGGGGGTGAAGCCGAACGATCGCATCGCGCTGATCGCCGAAACGGGCGCCGAATTCGCCGCGCTTTTCTTCGGCACCATCTACGCCGGCGCGTGGCCGGTGCCGCTGCCGCTGCCGACGAGCTTCGGCGGGCGCGATAGCTATGTCGGCCAGCTCGTTGTCCAGCTGACGAGCTGCGACCCCAAGATGCTGTTTTTCCCGCCCGAAATCGCCGCGATGGCGGTCGAGGCGGCCGAGCAGCGGAAGGTGCAGCCGGTCGACTGGAGCGAGTTCGAGACGCGCGCGGCGCCGGTCGCCGACCTGCCTGAACAAAAGACCGACGAGACCTGCTATCTCCAGTACAGCAGCGGTTCGACGCGTTTCCCGCACGGTGTCGCGGTCACGCACGGTGCGCTGCTCAACAATCTGTCGGCGCATTCGCACGGCATGGAATTGCAGGACAGCGATCGCTGCATTTCGTGGCTGCCCTGGTATCACGACATGGGCCTCGTCGGCTGCCTGCTCTCGCCGGTCGCGAACCAGGTGTCGGTCGATTATCTGAAGACCGAGGATTTCGCCCGCCGCCCGCTCGCCTGGCTCGACC
>JAYPMZ010000297.1:0-801 GCA_038130205.1 Erythrobacteraceae bacterium
GTTGATCGGCTCGTTCGCGCCTTCGATCAGCTTCGCGACGATCTCGTCCGAGATGATAGTGTCGCCGTTAAGGATGATGAAGTCGCGGTCCATCTCCTCGCGCGCGATCCAGCACGTGCCGAGATTGTCGGCGACCTGAAAGAAGGGATTGAACAGGGTGCGAATACGCGCACCGGTATCGCGGTAAAGCTGCAGCGCATGATCCTCGACGCGTTCGGTGCGAAAGCCGGTGACGACGACGATGTCCTTGATGCCGTTCGCGACGAGCGCCGCGACCTGCCAGCTGATCAGGCTGCGGCCATTGAACTCGATCAGGCATTTGGGAATGTCGCGAGTCAGCGGCAGCAGACGCGAACCTTGCCCGGCCGACAGGATGATGGCTTTTTCGATGGTCATAGGGGCTGCCCTATAGCGCCTTGCCGTCGCGCGGCAAATATCGCTTCGATGAGGTCAATGTCGGCGGGCTTGTCGGCGTCGATGCACGCCTCGGGTTCGGACATCGGCACGACTTTCGCCTTGAGGCCGAAACGCAGCCCGGCGCGCGCGACACCCTGATGGATCGTGAAGAGGCGAAGCAGCGCACCGATGAGGAGCCACGGCCCGAAGGCGGCGACGATCCTGAGCCCCTTCTTCCGGTCGCGCTCGATGCGCCCCCAAAAGTCGAGCAAAGGCAGCACGCGGCGCCCGCGCAGCCGGAACATGTTCGCGCCCGACCACCAGCCGCCGCGGAATTTCAGCCAGGTGCGCTTCGACTGCGGATAGCGCGCGAGCAGCGTGTCGCGCTCAACCATCGCGACCGCG
>JAYPMZ010000297.1:811-1667 GCA_038130205.1 Erythrobacteraceae bacterium
TCGTGGATGTCAGCAACACATTGTCGGCTGTTGTGACAAGCAATGGATCGTCGCCCGGCGGCAAGGCAGCGGCGAGCGAGCTGCTGATCCCCTGCCCCGAATCGGCGAAATGCAGGTCGGCGAGCCCAGCCAATCCCGGTTCGGCGGCGAGCTCGGCGCTGTTCTGCGCGAGGATCGTGATCGCGCCGACGTCGGGCGACGCGCGCAGCGCCTTCACGACGTGGACGAGCATCGGCTGCCCCCCGATCGGCAGCAAGGCCTTGGTCGACACGCCGGTGCCGGTGAGCAGCGGATCGGGGCCCGGACGGCTGCCCGCGAGGACGATCGCGGGGATCGGCGCACTCATCGTGCGGCCTCGGCGGGTGCGATACGGCGACCGGTGACGCCGCGTAGGAAATCGGTGGCCTCGTCGAGCACCGGTCCCTTGCTGCGAAACGGCGCCGCGAGCGCCATCACGATGCCGGTGTGCCCCATGCCGGGATAGATGCGCAACGTCGCGGCACCGCCCGCGCGTTCGATCGCGGCGGCGAGATTCTGGCTGTTGCGCGGGCGCACCGTGTCATCCTCGTCGCCGGTCGCGAGCCACAGCGGCGGCGCGTCGCCGCGCGCAAAGTGGATCGGCTGGGTCTTCTCGATCGGCCGGACCTTGCCCATCGCCTTTTCGGCGCGGCCACCCTTTTCGAGCGGCAGGAAGTCATAAGGACCCGCCAGGCCCGCGACGCCGCGGACGATCGACGGATCGCTCTTCGCCGCCCGCAGCCATTGCGGGTCGAGCGCGAGCATGACGGCATTATAGGCGCCGGCCGAATGCCCCATCAGCGCAATCCGGTCCGGGTCTCCCCCCAGCGTTCCGATA
>JAYPMZ010000298.1:0-1129 GCA_038130205.1 Erythrobacteraceae bacterium
CCATTCGGTGAGGGTTTCGATGAACTCCAGCATGCGGACCATGCGTTCCTTCACCTGTGGGTCGATCTCCGGGTCATCCTCCGCCTCGAGGCGGGTTTGCCGCAGCACCGAAAGCGTGGGGTCAATCTCGCGCCGTTTGCGTTCAGACACGATGGTCAGCAGCATGGTCCAGAGGTCTTTCTCAGCGGTGAAATGGTCCCGCCGGTCACCGAGCTTCTGCTCCACCCTGATCAGCCGCCAGCTTTGCAGTTCCTTGAGCGAGGTGGAAACATTCGAACGTGCGATGCCAAGGGTCTCGGAAATCTCCTCCGCCGTCATCGGCGCGGGGGAGAGATACAGCAGCGCATGGATCTGCGAGACCGACCGGTTCACCCCCCAGCGTGTGCCCATCTCACCCCAGTGCAGGATGTAACGTTCAATTGTCGGGGTCATCTTCATGATCTGCTGTCTCGTCAGTAATTTCTGTCATGACAGAAATTACTGAATGCGAAGAGGCGAGTCAACAGAAATCGGAGGGTACTGAAACTGAGACCGAAGGGTGCCGAAAATGAAACCGAAGCCCATTTCGTCACTCGCCGACTTGATCGGCGAGTCTATAAATCCAACACACAGCCTGCATCAAATATGGACCCGCCGGTCAAGCCGTCGGGTGACGAGGAGTGGGGGAGGCATTTCGATCACCTTTGACTGGAGGCGAGAGATTTAAGCGTTCGCTTCACACCCCCTCAATCTCCGCTTTGATATTCTCCCTTGCCTGTGCTTCGAAACGCTCCGAGAACCATGGGGTCAGGTAAATCGCCTTGCGCCTCAGGCAGCCCTTGAGGAAATGTTTGCGGCCTATGTGGAAGCTCCAGTCGCTCATGTGGGCGAACTCCTGCCGGACATCGGCGGCGTAGCGCCTGTAGCGCTCGGGTCTAGCGCCCAGTATCGCCATGTCGAGGTCGAGGAAGGGCATGATCGCCGGGTCTTTTGAGCGGTGGGCTTTGCTTGCGATGATCATGGCGGTCACGGTGGCTTGCGCCGCCGCGTCCAGCCCCATGCGCGGCATGAACTGTTCGGCCAGCTCCGCACTCAGGTCCTCATTATGGCTTGAGCCCGCTTCATAGACCGCATCATGGAACCAGATGGC
>JAYPMZ010000298.1:1139-1663 GCA_038130205.1 Erythrobacteraceae bacterium
TCGCCGCTCATGCGGGTCGAGAGGTCGTTATAGACGATGATGCTGTCCTCGCCCGCGCCGAAGGTATCGCACCAGCGGGCGCGGCGGGCATCGTCTGAAAGAAGGGTTCTTGTGGTCATGGGGCGAGTATGCACCGGCCAAGGGACCGGTGCATAGGATATTCGCCGGGCTTATACGCCCGCGCCGACGTCCCGCATCGGTCGGATCATCAGCGCCACCATGGCGACAATGCTGAGGGCGGTGCCGCAGATGAGGAAGAAATTGACGATTTCAACCTGTGTGAGCAGCCAGCCCGCGGCGGAGGCCGCGATCGGCGCCATGCCCATGACAATGAACATGAAGAAGCTCATCATGCGGCCCATCTGCGCGGGCGGTGTGCGGCCTTGTATCCAGGTGATGATTTTCACCTGGATGATGCCGCCGAGGATGCCTGCTGCGAACATCAGCGTACCACCGGCGAGTGTCGAAGTGACAAAGGCGAAGGCGGCGAGCGCGAGGCCGATGATGATATCAACGCTGAGGAA
>JAYPMZ010000299.1:0-1120 GCA_038130205.1 Erythrobacteraceae bacterium
GGATAGGTCTTGCGGAAATGCATGAGACGCGGCGGCAGCCAGTAGCCTGCGACGGTCTGGCTGGCGGCAAGCGTCAGCGTGCCGCGTTTCAGGCCGCCGATCTCGGTGAGGAAGAGGTCTGCACTGCCCGCCCGCGCCAGCGTGGCTTTCGCCTCCGGCAGGAAGGCCTCACCCGTCTCGGTCAACTCGATCCGCCGCCCCGTACGATGGAACAGCGCGATGCCGTAGCGCTCCTCCAGCACGCGGATGGCCGAGCTGACGGCCGAGGGCGTGAGGTTCAGTGCCTCCGCGGCCCTCGTCAGGTGCTCCCGTTCCGCCACGGCGACGAAGATACGGAGTTGTTCCAGCGTCATCATCTGTTCGATCCAGTCGAATGAAATGTCCGATATTTACCGATGGATCGAACAGGTTTTCAAGCGCATCGTCCGCACATGGAAAATTCGCCTAATAAATCATCATTCCTTGGAATTCGTGTACTTCTGCCCGGGGTATTGCTCTCCGGCTTCGTGTCGGGCCTCGCCGTGCTCGCCGAGCGGCTGGAAATGCACCTGTCGGGCGGGGCGTGGATCGAGGCGTTGGTGTTGGCGATCCTGATCGGTGCCGTCTGCCGCCTGCTGCTGAAACGGCCGGCGGTGTTCGATCCCGGCATCGCCTTTTCCGCGAAGTACTTCCTTGAAATTGCGATCGTGCTTCTCGGTGCGGGCGTCAGCGCCATGGCAATTGCCGGCATGGGCTGGCTGCTGATCGGGGCGATCGCGGCGGTGGTGGGCGTCGTTCTCCTTGCAAGCTATGCCATCGGGCGCGGCCTCGGCCTCTCCCGCACTGTTGCGCTGCTGGTTGCCTGCGGCAATTCGATCTGCGGCAACTCTGCCATCGCCGCGACGGCGCCGGTCATCCGCGCCGATGCGGAGGACGTCGCTTCCTCCATCGCCTTCACCGCCGTTCTCGGCATGGTCACGGTGCTGCTGCTGCCGGTGCTGGTGCCATTGCTCGGCCTTTCGGCGACGGGCTACGGCGTGATGGCGGGCATGACGGTCTATGCGGTGCCGCAGGTGCTGGCCGCCACCGCCCCGGTCTCCGCGCTCAGCATCCAGATCGGCACCTTCGTCAAGCTCGTGCG
>JAYPMZ010000299.1:1130-1662 GCA_038130205.1 Erythrobacteraceae bacterium
CCGGTGATCTTCTTCCTGTCGCTTGCAGCAGGTAAGGAGAGCGGTCGTCGCCCGGCGCTGCACCGGCTGGTGCCATGGTTCATCCTTGGCTTCCTCGCCATGCTCGCTGCGCGCAGTTTCGGCCTGATCGATGCGGGGCTTGCCGAAGGCATGGCGCGCGCTGCGACCGTACTGACCATCCTCTCCATGGCCGCCCTCGGCCTCGGCATCGACCTCAGGCGCGTGATGCGGGCCGGCCCGCGGGTGACGGCCGCGGTCGTCCTGTCGCTCGGCGTGCTGGTCGCCGTGAGCTATGGCATGGTCGTGTTCTTGAACCTTGCGACGGCCTGAGGAAACTCAGGCCGCGTTTTCCCGTGCGGTCACTGGCACGTAGTTGAGTACCGGGCCGAGCCAGCGCTCCACTTCCATGACGGTCATGCCCTTGCGGCGGGCATAGTCCTCCACCTGGTCCCGCTCCACCTTGGCGACGCCGAAATAGTAGCTTTCCGGCGAGGCGATGTAGAGGCCGGAGACGGAGGAGCCGGTCCACATG
>JAYPMZ010000300.1:0-1659 GCA_038130205.1 Erythrobacteraceae bacterium
AACAAGCTGCCGCAAGATGATGTTCGCGTCTGGCGGATCGATGACGCAGCGGGAACCTCGATACTCGGACGCATCGTGATGCCCGCGGCGCTCGAGAAACTGGAAACCGCATTTGGTCTTGAATCGTCCATCAAGCTTACCCCTGCTGAATTGATCGAGGCGGCGCGTGGCGGCGATGGCACACTGATCCCGGGCCTCCACGGCGCGCGCCTCGTTTCCACGATGGTGAACAGTAGCCGGCGCTTTGAGCTCAAGGCTCGCGGCGCGTTCAGCGAGGTGATCCAGTACAAGACGCGGCTCTTCCTTCCGGCTGAAAAGGCCGTAGAAATCCTCGCAGCAATCATCGACCAGCGGCCGCAGTGAATCCAAAATCGAAGAAGGAGAACGCCATGTCTGGCTCGGGTCTGCCGGTCGATCAGGACTTTGTCGACCGCTTCAACACGGCCCTCATCGCGCTCCGGAGCGAGGCAATCGGAGCCGGGTGTGGCGGCGGAATTGTCCGCAGGGCCATCGAGACGATGCAGGTTCGCATGACAGACTGTGCATCTGCGACCATTCGAGTCCCTTTCGTTCCGGCAAACGCTCGTTTCTATCCACGCCGGTCTCGATCTTCGCCTCGCAGATCCGACCCAACTAATTCTGAAAGCCGACCTAACCCGTGGAATCGGTCGATGTCGTGATCTATTTTGCGGACGAACCGGAGTGCCTCCCTTCAGGAGCGCCGGTTGCGATAACGAGCATTCCAAACGGAGAAGCGACCAGTCGGCTTCGCGCCGGATATCGGTTGCTCTGGCGGTCGTCGCAGAATTCTGAAATCGGACAGAAAGTTTCGAGCATCGAATTCAGGCCGGCGTTGCCGATGAGCGCATCGGGTCCAAGAGGAACAGCTTGTATGCCGGGCGGAAGCCGGAAGTGTCTATTTTTGTGTCGTTTCAACGGCGTAGGCGTTATTCAGGAACCGTAGGTCAAAGAAATTGTCAAAGTTGCGGTCGTCCGGCACCTCTCTGATTCTGCCCCGCCCTGAGAGAAACCGCGCGATCGGATGGAGTGATCGTGCAAAGGCACCTGCATTTCCGTCTTGTCCCAGATATGCCGACGTCAATTGCTGGCGGCAGGGCAGGACTCCCGTGCCGCGCATCATTCGCGCAGCCTCCTGTGGATCGACACCCAGCTCGCGCTCGACGATTTGCGCCGTTTCCTCGGGGTGGTCATGCCAGAACGTGATCGCAGCGCATTCCGCTTGTACATAGCGGGCGACCAGTTCCGGCCGCGCCTCGGCTAGCGCCTTGGTTACTACGGCGATGTCGCCAACAGCCAGGCCATGTTTTGCCATGTCGCGATTGTCTATCAGGATACGGCCGCCATCTGCTACCATCTGATGAAGTGCCGTCTCCCAAAGCCAGGCGCCATCGATCTCTCGCCGGTCCCATGCGGTCCGCGCTTGCGATGGTGTCATGTCGACCAGCGTGACGGCATTTTCGGGAATATGTTCCAGCCGCAACAATGACAGCAGGAGATAGTAGGACGTCGACCCGAACGGAACCGCGATCCGCTTACCCGAAAGATCGGTGGGTGCGGAAATGGGGAGGTCGGCCCGCACGACCAAGCCTTCGACGCTGCCCAGCATGTTGAGGATGAAGAGGCCGCGATAAGGAAGTC
>JAYPMZ010000301.1:0-654 GCA_038130205.1 Erythrobacteraceae bacterium
GACGCTCTATATGCTGTGGACCGCGATCGGCGGGCATTTGCGCAAGGATCTGCATGTCCGCCGCGCCGAATGGTCGCCGCGCCATATCTGGCACGACGTGAAGGACCATGCCCGGCTGCGTTTTCCGAAGGGCGAAGCCGCCGCGCGCTACGGCATCCTGCAAAAATTGAGCTATATCGGCGTCATTTTCGTGGCGCTGCCGCTGATGATCGCGACGGGGCTCACCATGTCGCCGGGAATGAACGCGGCGTGGCCGTGGCTGCTCGATATCTTCGGCGGGCGGCAGTCGGCGCGCTCGATCCACTTCATCACCGCCTGGGCGCTCGTCGCCTTCTTTCTCGTCCATATCGCGATGGTGCTGCTCGCCGGGCCGGTGAACGAGATAAGGTCGATGATCACCGGCTGGTTTGCCCTGCCGCCGGAGCGAGAGGCATGAGCGACATCATCCTCCCGCGCCGCCAGTTGATCGCGCGCGCCGGCGGACTCGTCGCCGCGGCAGGGACGCTGCCGCTGCTGTCCGCCTGCGACGCGATCAGCATCGCCGACTTGCTGGTGGTGCCGCTGGAGCAGGAGACATAATGGCCCGCCGCCTGCAGCCGAGCGATCCAGTCGTCGACATCGGTGATGCCGTCCAGATCGATATCGGTCACGGGA
>JAYPMZ010000301.1:664-1658 GCA_038130205.1 Erythrobacteraceae bacterium
GAGATGAACCGCGCCAGCCAGCGCGCGCTGACCGACCGCGGCGCGCTGGCGCCCGAATATGGCCGCGCCGACCTGTCGCCCGTTTTCCGCTCGAACGGGACGAAACTGCCGCCGGGCGCCGCCTATGCCGCGCACGCCGCGTCGGGCTTCGTCGATTGGCGATTGAAGGTGACAGGGCTCGTCGCGCGCCCGCTGTCGCTGTCGATGGCCGACATTCGCGCGATGCCGCAGCGCACGCAGATCACGCGCCACGACTGCGTCGAGGGGTGGAGCGCGATCGGGCAGTGGACGGGCGTGCAGCTCCACCGGGTCCTCGAAGCGGCGGGGGTGAAGGATAGCGCGCGCTATATCGTCTTTCGCTGTGCCGACCGGATCGGCGACGCGCTCTATTATGAAAGCTGCGACATGATCGACGCGCTTCACCCGCAGACGCTCCTCGCCTGGGCGCTCAACGATGCGGTGCTGCCGATTGCCAACGGCGCGCCGCTACGCCTGCGCATCGAGCGCCAGCTCGGCTACAAGCACGCCAAATATGTCAACGCGATCGAAGCGGTCGCGAGTCTCGACCAGATCGGCGCGGGCAAGGGCGGTTATTGGGAGGACCGCGTCGATTATGAATGGTATGCGGGCATCTGATCGCAACCTTTTCGCGCTTTGGCTGTTCGGGTCGTAAAATGTCGATCTTGCGTCCGTTTCTGTCCCGGATCATTCGTCAGTGGCGCCTCACCGTCGTCGCTCCCGATGGCGCGCGCGAGGAGTTCGGGCAGCCCGCACCGGGCTTTCCCGAAGTCACCATTCGCTTCACCAGCCGGCGGGGGATGCGGCGCATCCTCCTCGACCCGCGCCTCGGCGCGGCCGAGGCGTTCATGGATGGCGAGATGGAGCTGGTCGAAGGCGACCTCATGGCGCTCGTCGGCCTGATCCGCCAGAACACGCCGTGGGATCGCGGCGCGAACCTGCACGACAAGACATGGCTCGGCCGCCGCGCCGAATG
>JAYPMZ010000302.1:0-1251 GCA_038130205.1 Erythrobacteraceae bacterium
CAGCGCGCCCGTCCCCGCACATCTGTCAGAGCCGCGCGGCCACCGCCTCCAGCTGCGTCGCCACCTGGCCCCAACCCTCGTGGAAACCCATCTTCTCGTGCATCTCGCAATCCTCGACGGACCAGTGACGGGCGATCGCGGTGTAGCGGGTCTTGCCGTCGCCGGCGTCGTCGAACAGGATCTCGGCGCTGAAGAAGGCCTTTTCGGTGGGCTTCCAGTCGGGGCCGAAGGCATCGGTCGTAATGATGCGCCTGTCCTTCTCCACCTTCAGGAAGATGCCGGTGCTGTCCATATGGAAGCCGTCCGGGCCGGTCATCACCGTGCGGAACTTGCCGCCGTCGCGCGGCTCGATCTCGATGACCGGCGTCTCGTAGGGTTTTGGCGCGAACCACTCCTTCATCAGCTCCGGCGTCGTCCAGGCCTTGAAGAGCTGCGCGGGCGTGGCGTTCAAAACGCGGGTGAGCACCAGTTCGCGGGTGTTGGCGGGCTTGATCTCGACGTCGGTCATGTCTGTCTCCTCGTTGGGTATGTTCTCTGGTTCGTCTCAAGGACGCCTGTCAGGCGACCAATCCGACATCGAAAGCGGATTATTTTTCGGCCGCTGCCCTTTCGCGCTGCATGCTGTCGAGATGCTGGCGGATATGGGCGGCCTCGGCCGAGGAGGTGGCGAGCGCGATGGCGCGGTCGAAGGCCTCATGCGCTTCGCCATAACGGCCGAGCTGTTTCAGAAGGCCGCCGCGCAGGCCGTGGAAATAGAAGTAGCCGTTCAGTTTTTCGGCAAGCGGCTCGATCAGCGCCAGCGCCGCCTCCGGCCCTTCCCGCTTGGAAACGGCGACGGCGCGGTTGAGCCGCACCACCGGCGAAGGCTGCAGGCGCTCCAGCGTCTGATAGAGCAGGTCGATCTCGAACCAGTCCGTCTCACCGGCCGTCTTCGCACGGGCATGCAACGCGGCGATCGCCGCCTGGATCTGGAAGGCGCCAGGTGCCCGGTGGCGGATCGCCTTGTCGATCAGCACCAGCGCCTCGTCGATCAGGCCCCGGTCCCACAGCGCGCGGTCCTGGTCCTCCAGCAGGACGATCTGCCCGTCCCCGTCGAAACGGGCCGCAAGCCGCGAGTGCTGGAGCAGGAGCAGCGCCGTCAGGCCCATGATCTCCGGTTCGGCGGGAAAGAGCTTCAGGAGCAGGCGTGCCAGCCGGATCGCCTCGGCGCAGAAGGGCGTGTCCGCCTTGTCCGGCGCGCCGGCCGAATAG
>JAYPMZ010000302.1:1328-1655 GCA_038130205.1 Erythrobacteraceae bacterium
CGAGACGAGGAACGCACGGGCGATCTGCCGGACGGACAGGCCCGAGACGATGCGCAGCGCCAGCGCGATCTGCTGCGTCGCCGGCAGGTCCTTGTGGCAGCAGACGAAGAGCAGGCGGAGAATGTCGTCGCGGTAATGCGCACCGTCCAGCCGGTCCGCGAGATCGCTTTCCGTATCCTCCAGATCGGACAGCACCTCCTCGGGCGGCAGCGGCTGGTGTTTGGCACGCTTGCGCACCTGATCGATACCGCTGTTGCGGCCGACGAAGATGAGCCAGGCAGCCGGATCGCGCGGCGGGCCCTTGTCGGGCCAGGTCTTCAGCGCGCG
>JAYPMZ010000303.1:0-1653 GCA_038130205.1 Erythrobacteraceae bacterium
GTCCAGCTGATGAAGCCATAACCGGCGAAACTGTTGGCAAAGAGGGAAAGGCTGAACCCGCTGTTGAGACGAAAATTCTCGCGCGCGAACACACCGCTCGCGCCGGGATGATTTTCGTCGGGGCGGTCTTCGCCCGGGCGGGTCTCGCCGCGCGCGACGATGGCTTCGACCTCGGCGTCGGACAGCGGCCCGAGCGCGCGAACGAGCAGCGCCTTTGCCTTGTCGCCGCGCCCGCGCCGAAACAGATAAGCGGGCGATTCGGGTATTTTTAGCAGCAGGAAGACGGCGAGCAGGATGGTGGCGGCGCCGCTGGCAATGAAGCAGGCGCGCCAGCCCCATTCGCCGATCAGCCATCCCGCGAACACCGCGCCGACGAGGCCGCCTAGCGGGGTGCTGACCGCGAGTAGACCAATGGCGGGCACTTACAATCGTTCGGGGACCCATTCGACGACGAGCGACATGATGCTCGGCACGGCGGCGCCGAAACCGAGGCCGCAGAGCGCGCGCAAGACGATGAGGATCGCAAGATTGGGGGCATAGGCCGTCGCGAAGGTTCCAAGGCCGAAGAGAAGGACGCTGGCGACGAGGACGGGGCGACGACCGTAGCGATCGGCGAGCCAGCCCCCGGCGCCATTGCCGATCGCCATTCCGACCAGCGCCGCCGCCATCGCGGGACCGAAGGCCGCCTTGGAGATCCCCCACTCGGCAAGGATCGGCGGCGCCGCAAATGAGAGAAGCTGGAGATCGAGACCGTCGATTACGAGGGTGATCAGGCAGAGAAGGAAGAGCGTGGCCTGGAACGCACCGACCTTGCGTATATCAATCGCGCTCGCCGTTCGCAGGGAGGCAGTCGAGGCGTTCATTTCCATTTCCAATCTTCGATCGCGCGGTGCGGCAGTGCGATAACCAGCCGTCGCCTCGTGCGCGGTATTACGCGTCGGTCAGGCCGCGGTCGGTGTAGAAGCGCAGCGCGGCCGGATGCATCTCGTCAGCCTCCAGACCCGGCCAGCGCACCATCGCCTCGACGCCGTGCGGAAGTCC
Organism: Erythrobacteraceae bacterium; assembly: GCA_038130205.1. Classification (GTDB taxonomy): domain Bacteria; phylum Pseudomonadota; class Alphaproteobacteria; order Sphingomonadales; family Sphingomonadaceae; genus Erythrobacter. Next base: position 1,042 of record JAYPMZ010000303.1, read on the forward strand.
CGGATAGCTGGGGCCGCGCGCCACGAGGCAGGCGAGGAGCTCGGTGATAAGCGCGTCATCGGTGCCGTCCCACGCCGCGAGCGCCTGCGCGAAGGAGAGCAGCGGCGGCGCGCCGGCAAGGCAGGGTGCGAGCGCGAGGGTGAAGTCATTCGCCGCATTGATCCGGGCAAGCGCAGATTCGCCAACCGGCAGATATTCGCCGTCGGCCGGCAGCATCGGCGCGAAATGCGCCGCTCCTGGAAGAACGAGGTTCCAGCTGAGCGCATCGACTTCGCCCGCCTTGAATGCGGCGAGCGCGGCCTGCGGCGTCGCATCGACGATCTCGACGTCGCCGAGCATGTCCCAGCCATCGCGCAGCAGCACCTCGGTGAGCAGGCGCACGGCGCTCGGACGCGGCGGCGCGGCGATCCGCTTGCCGCGCAGCGCCTCGGGATCCGTGCCTATGCCAGGCCGCACCTGAATACCGAAGCCGACATCGTAGAGCGTCGCGACAAATTTTAGATCGGGGCTTGGCCGGTCATAAGCGTGCCATGCCGGACCCGAGCCAAGGCGCGCCGGACGAAAGTCGGCGGACCACACGAACGGCAAGAGGCCCGAACCATCACCACCCCA
>JAYPMZ010000304.1:0-1649 GCA_038130205.1 Erythrobacteraceae bacterium
GATTTCGGGCACTTCCTGCGCGAACAGCTTCTTCATGAAGTCGGGGTGCGCGCGGGACAGGAAAATCTGCGGGCCGCGGTTTTCGCGGCGCACCGACAGGATCAGCGCGCGGACACGATCGCCGACGCGCATCAGTTCGCGCGGGATCTGCTGGTCACGGCGGATCACGCCTTCGGCGCGGCCAAGGTTGACGACGATGTGGCCGAATTCGACCGATTTCACGACACCGGTGATGATCTCGCCCGCGCGGTCCTTGAATTCCTCATGCTGGCGCTCGCGATCGGCTTCGCGGACCTTTTGAAAGATCACCTGCTTCGCCGACTGGGCGTCGATGCGGCCAAGGTCGACCGCGGGCAGCGGATCGACGATGAAGTCGCCGAGCTGGGCATCCTTCTGCAATTTCTGCGCAGCGGCGAGATCGACCTGCTTGAAATAATCCTCGACCGTCTCGACCACCTCGACGACGCGCCACAGACGCAGGTCGCCGGTCTGCGCATCGAGCTTGGCGCGAATGTCGTTTTCGGCGCCGTAACGCGCGCGCGCGTCGCGCTGGATCGCTTCCTCGATCTCCTCGATGACGATACCCTTGTCGATCATCTTCTCGCTGGCGACGCTGTTGGCAATCGCGAGCAGCTCGGCCTTGTTGGCGGAAATGGCAGTGGCCATCAGTCCTGTCCTTCTTCTTCCATTTCGTCGGCGCCCTCGATCGAGAGCGGGACGGTTGCGGCAATCAATTTGTCGGTGAGAACGAGCTTCGCTGTATCGATCGCGTCGAACGGCAGCTTGTGTTCAACACCCTCTTTATCCGAAATCAGAACGACATCGCCGTCGATGCCGACCAGCTCGCCGTTGAAACGCTGGCGTCCGTCGCGCTTTTCCTTCAGCGCGATCTTCGCCTCGTGCCCCGCCCAGTCGGCGAAATCGGCAGGCCTCGTCAGCGGCCGGTCGATACCGGGCGACGAGACTTCGAGCCGGTAGGCGGCGTCGATCGGGTCCTTGCCCGCTTCCTCGAGCGCGTCGAGCTTGTCCGAGATGCGGCGCGACAGGTCGGCGCAATCGTCGATCGTCAGCTGGCGCGTCTCGGGCCGCTCGGCCATCACCTGCAAGGTCGGATCGCTGTCGCCGCCAAAGAAGGCGACGCGCACGAGCGCGAGCCCCATCGCCTCGGCTTCGGGCGCGATGATCGCGTTGAGGGCGTCGAAATCGACCAAGCTATGTTCCCAATCCGGATGACCGGAAAGCATGTGGGTATAGCCGCCGCGGCCCGCGGCCCCGACGTCCCAACTGGCTAACCATGTCAAGAAGTAGGCCGCATATAGGCTTCGCCGCATGAGTCGGCAAGGGGGAATGGGCGACCTTTCCCGATCAGGCCGCGCCGCTTGCGAAATAGCCATCGTGCGGGCATGGCCGCTGCCATGATCCGTTCCGTGCTATCGTCGTTCGGCGTCGTGCTACTCCTGCTCGGCGCGCTCGGGATATGGTCGGTCGCGCTCGCCCTCTCCTCACACGCCGTCGATCGCTTCCCGCGCTCGGAGCAATGGGTTTTCGCGGTCGTCGTCACGCTGTCGGCGCCGCTACTCGTCGCGCTCGTCCATCGCAGGGCAAAGGGCGCGGCCCATGCGCAGCGTGCGGACATCTTCCGCTCTTTT
>JAYPMZ010000305.1:0-1648 GCA_038130205.1 Erythrobacteraceae bacterium
CTTCGACCTCGTCCTGCTCGCCGCACAGCGCGCGCGCGAAATTTCGGGCGGCAGCGAGCTGACCATCGACCGCGACCGTGACAAGAACCCGGTTGTTGCCCTGCGTGAGATCGCCGAACAGACGATCAAGCCCAAGGAGCTGAAGGAATCGCTCGTCACCGGCCTGCAGAAGATCCTGCCCGACGATGAAGACGATGCCGATGAAATCGGCTCGCTGAGCCAGTCGGCCGAAGCGCTGCGGATCACCGCAAGCGCTCCGACCCGTTCGACTTCGATCGGTGCCGATTACGACGGCTAAGCGCTGCGACAGCTTGCGGGGCGATCTGTCCCGAAATGAAAAGGCCGCCAGATTGGCGGCCATTTTCTTATGTCTCGTGTAGATTGCAGACAATCGGCGGCGAAAGTGACACTTTTCTAACGCGCGCAGGTCCTCCTTGCCATTGGCAGACCTGCTTGCAAGGGAGCGCTCTCGTCACTTCATGGTCACAATGGGTCTGCCAGTTCGGGCCGGTCCGGGTAAGCGAGCAACGCGAACGTCATGCCATCGATTGCCATATACAGCGTGAAAGGCGGGGTTGGGAAAACGACCTTCTCGGTCAATCTGGCGTGGTGTTCGGCCAGCATCTCGCGGCGCGAAACGCTGCTGTGGGACCTCGATGCCTCGAACGGATCGGGGTTCCTGCTCGGGGTCGATCCCAAGAAGAAACGCAGCGCGCAAAGCGTATTCGATCTCGACAACGATCCTCGCAAGCTGGTCCAGAAAACCGATTACGACAATCTCCACCTGCTGCCCGCCGATGAAAGCATCCGCACGCTCGACCGGCAGTTTCACCGCATCGGCAAGAAAAAGCGTCTGGCCTCGATCGTCAGCAAGCTTTCCAAGGACTATGAGCGGGTGATCTTCGATTGCCCGCCTGTCCTCAACGAAGTGAGCGCGCAGGTGATGCGGGCGGCCGATCTGGTGATCGTCCCGCTGCCACCCTCGCCGCTTTCGACCCGCGCGTTCGAACAGGTGGTCGACGAAGTGCGGGGGAGCGGCAAGAAACACCCGCCGATCCTGCCGGTGCTTTCGATGGTCGACATGCGCCGCACGCTGCACAAGCAGGCGCGCGAGGCCAATCCCAAATGGCCCGTTGTTCCGCTGGCAAGCGCGATCGAGCAATGCGCCGTGGAACGCCGCCCGGTCGGCGCCTTTGCCCCGCGCTCACCCGCTGCGCGCGCCTTTGCCCAGCTTTGGACCGCCATCGAGCGCAAACTTGCCAAGGGCTGATGTTGGCAATCGGTGACGGGCGGCTATAGTGCAGCGCAGCACAAAGGGGGTGCGGCTGCGATGAGCGATATTGTCGAAGGACTTGGCGGAGCGGTCGAGGGCGGCCTTGCCGGGCGCGCTGTAGAGCCGAAGCACGGCGAGGCTGGACATGATGACGCGCACGATGACGGACAAGGCGGCGCCTGCCTCAATTGCGGGGCCCAGCCGCTCGGCAGCTATTGCCAGAATTGCGGGCAACAGGTCCACGTCCACCGCACGCTTTCCGCGATCGGCCACGATCTGCTTCACGGCGTCCTCCACCTCGACGGCAAGTTCTGGGCAACCTTGCCGCTGCTGTTGTTCAAACCGGGCAAGCTCACGCGCCGCTATATCGACGGC
>JAYPMZ010000306.1:0-967 GCA_038130205.1 Erythrobacteraceae bacterium
ATCGCACCGTCATAGGGCTTCCAGCCTTGCTTGCCGACGGCATCGAGCGGCAGGGGCGCATGGCCCGGCGGGAAGCCGCGGATGCGGTCGTCGATCACCGGATTGTCCGGTCCGGTCACGGAAAGATCAGGCATGGTTTTCTCCCTTGGCCACGACGGGATCGACGATCCCGAGGCGATAGGTGTCATTGGCAGTCGTGAAAAAGAGGGCACGCTGCTCGTCGAGCGAAAGCGGCGCGGCCGCGGCGCGGAAAACGGCGTAGACCTCGTCGAACGAGGCGTGCAGGCCGGCGACCGGAAAATCGCTGGCGAACATGGTTCGAGCGGGGCCAAAACAGGCGAGGCAATGCTCGATCACCGGCCGCAGGCTTTCCGGCGTCCAGTCATTGTCATAGGCGACGAGGTCGGAAATCTTCAACCGGACATTCGGCTCGCGACCGAGCGCCGCAAGGCCACCGCGCCAGAGCGTCATACCCTCCGCGCTGCGATCGGCCGGGCTGCCGCCATGGTTGAGCACGAAGAGCATCTGCGGAAAGGCCCGCACGAGATCGAGCGCCTCATCCATCTGCCACGGATAGAGCATGAGGTCGAAAACGAGGCCGAAACGGGCGAGACGGGCAAGGCCGGCGCGCCAGCGGGGATCGGCCATGCGGCGGGCGCGGGGTGCGAAGCTCTTTGCCGGTTCGGGATGCCAGCTGACGATATCGCGGATGCCGGCACCATCGGGATTGGCGGCCTCCGCCTCGATCAGGCGCACGGCATCCGGGCTGTCGAGCGGCACGCGAGCGATGATACGCGTCGCCACGCCGGAGGACCGGTCGAGACCTACAAGCCAGCGGCTTTCCTCCAGCGGATGGGCGTCGGACCAGCCGGCCTCGACATGCACGGTGGCCACCACGTTCTGGTTCGCCGCATCGGCGCTGTAGTCCGCAACGCCATAATCCCTGAGGATCGGCGCCAGGCTGCCG
>JAYPMZ010000306.1:977-1632 GCA_038130205.1 Erythrobacteraceae bacterium
AGATGGTGGTGCGGGTCGATGACCGGCCCATCATAACGCACCGTCATCGGCGCGCCTCTCGGCCGGAAATGAGCAGAAGCGCGAGGATCAGCGAACCGAACATGATCGAGCGCCAGCCGGGCGAGGCGTTGACGACGGTGATCAGCGCCGTGGTGGTGACGAGCAGGATGGCACCGGGAATGGTGCCGGCATAAGTGCCGCGCCCACCGAGGATAGAGGTGCCGCCGAGCACGACCGCGGCGATCGACATCAGGAGATAGGGATCGCCGATGCCGACATAGCCTTGCCGGTTCATGCCGAGCACCAGAATGCCGGCAAGCCCCGCGAAGAAGCCGGACAGCGCATAGAGAAGCAGCGTGTTCCTGGCAACGCTGACGCCGGAAAGCCGGGCAGCCAGCGGATTGGCCCCGAGCGCGAGGAAGCGCGCGCCGAGCGGCGTGCGATGGATGATGAGCAGTACCGCGATCGAAACGACGATCCAGAGGATGATGCCGGCGGGAACGCCGAGGGGGCGCGCCTGGCCGAGCAGGGCGTTCTGGTTCCGCGCTGCGCGGGCCTGCATTCGCAGATGGGCTTCGTCTTCGCCGCCTGCGATGACGACCGGATCGACAACGAGCGGATGAACAAGCGTCTGGTCGCCCCCGAGGCCCTGCAC
>JAYPMZ010000307.1:0-1631 GCA_038130205.1 Erythrobacteraceae bacterium
GGCAACGGCCAGACTTTTGCGGGCGCCTGCGCCACCGGCACGCACGGCTCGATGATCGCGCGCGGCGGCATTCAGGATCATATCCGCGCGGTGCAGATCGTCACGCCCGGCGGCATCCACTGGATTGAGCCGGACGCGGGCTTGATGAGCGACGCCTTCATCGCCGCGACGGGCTCGGCGGTGCTGTGCGACGATGACATTTTCGCCGCGGCCCAGCTCCCCGTCGGTTCGCTCGGCATCGTCACCGCGCTTGTCGTCGACAGCGTGCCCAAATTTCTCGTTCGCCCGATCCAGAATCTGCGCAAGGTCGACCGCGCCGCGCTCGACTGGCTTGCCATGGGGGATTTTCGACGCTTCTCGGCTGCTTACGCGCTCGACCGCGACCCCGATTTCGTCCAGATGATCGTCAATCCCTACAAGCCGTTCAAGCGTCCCGCGATGCTGCGCTTCCTTTACCGCGAGGTGTGGCGCGACGATTATCCTCGCGCGACGCCCGGCCAGCTCGGCGCGGGCTATGACGCGCTTAGCCTGCTCGGCCGGCTGCTCGACGATTATCCATGGGCGCGGGGCGCGCTGCTGCAGTTCGCCATGAAGATGGGTTACGCCGCCGGCCCCGACATCGATGATCCGCCGGTGTTCGGCAGCTGGGGTGAGGGGCTCGACACGCACCGGCCGCTGGCGGACCTGTTCAACGCCTCGGTCACCATCGATCGCGCCGATCTCGCGCGCGCCTTCGAGCGCATCTGCGCGGTCTACGCAAAGCATGGCGGTTCGACCGTCGTTACCGTGCGTTTCATGGAGCGCGCGCAGGGCCTGCTCGCGCCCACGCGTTTTCCGCACAATGCGGTGATCGATTTCGACGGCCCGCGGAGCCAGCGCACCGCGGACGCTTATGCGCGCGTCGTCGAATGTCTCGATGCCGAGGGCATCGTCTTTACTCGCCATTGGGCGAAAAGCTGCCGTCTCGATGCCACGCGCGTCGCGTCCGATTATAGCGAGGATTTCCGCCGCTGGCGCGCCGCGCGCGACCGGCTGATGCCCGATCCCGCCCACCGCGCGCTGTTCGGCAGCGAGGTGCTCGATGGGCTGGGATTGACCTGCTGAAACCGCCTCGACCCTTGACAAATGGCGCGCCGACCTGCCTTAGGCGCGGCCACAAATCACGTTAAAGTTGATTTCCTCATTCATCGAAAGACGACGAAAAATGCACGCCTATCGCACCCATAATTGCGGCCAGCTTCGCGCCGAGGATGTCGGCCAGAATGTCCGCGTTTCGGGCTGGGTCCATCGCAAGCGCGACCACGGCGGGCTGCTCTGCGTCGATCTGCGCGATCATTATGGCCTGACCCAGATCGTGGCCGACAGCAGCGACGCGGCGTTCGCAACGCTCGACGGGCTGCGCACCGAAAGCGTCGTGACGATCACCGGCGATGTCGTCGCGCGATCGGCCGAAACGACCAATAGCAATTTGCCCACCGGGGCGATCGAAGTCCGCGCGCGCGACGTCGCGGTCCAGTCGGCGGCGATCGAACTACCGATGCCGGTCGCTGGCGAGCAGGAATATCCCGAGGATATCCGTCTCAAATACCGCTTCCTCGACCTTCGCCGCGACCGTCTCCACGCGAATATCC
>JAYPMZ010000308.1:0-1083 GCA_038130205.1 Erythrobacteraceae bacterium
ATGCAGCGTCACACCGCCGGCACATCGCATCCAGAGCGATATAATCCGGAGAGTTGGTTAAACGAGTTTGCCCATCTTGCGAAACCAGGCCAACGCGCGATCCAGTCGGCGTTGCTCTATGACTATCGCACCAACGTGGCGGCCTATCCGAAGTGGCAGGCTTGGCTTCGCGAACGTCAGCCGCCGACCCTGGTTGTATGGGGAGCCAACGACCCGTCCTTCATCGCTGCGGGGGGCGCCGCGTTCAAGAAGGACGTGCCTGATGCGGAAATTCACTTGCTCGATGCGGGCCACTTCGCTCTCGACGAGAAGAATGAAGAGATAGCGCGCCTGATCCTCGACTTTATGGCAAGACATTCGGAATGAGTTTCTCCGGAAAAATTTCGTTTCCGGCCGCTGGCGCGACTGCGGGACTATCTGCGGCTGAACAGCTTCCCCTTCATGGCCACCGATCCGGCGTCCACTCAAAATTGCCGATTGCTCTTGCGGCTGCCGCTTGATGACCGATTGCAGTCAGTCAGCTTTTAGGTGAAAAATCGAAGGTAGCTGACCTAAAGGTGCTGGCCCGGATTAGCGTTTTTGCCGACGCCGCTGTCGTGCAGCAAATGAAGGGGACGGCGAAGAAGAGCAGCGGTGCGCGCGTCACCATACCGGAACGCTTCAGTGCCGTGAACGATCATCATGGCAAGCCGGCAGCTGCAGCACATGTGGCGGCGATCTACCTTCTCGCGACTTGGCGTAATCATTTTGTCCATGGCGACCGGCGGTTTCCCCTCGCCAAGGCGTCGCGCACGACTCTCCTGTCCGCAGATAGCTACTTTAGGTCACAGCAAGGAGGAGCAGATATTTCGGCGATACTGGCGGAATTCGACAACCGATCCGGTCCAAGACCGGAAGACATCATTACCCTGATATCCGCTGCACAGCTCGGCGTCGCTGCCCTTGACCAACATCTTCTGTTTAGCGTTGCTTCCAAAGACTACGCCTTTTCGCTGATGGCGTTCATGCTCTCGGAGAACGAAGATCCGCCCGCACTCCTCGAGCGTGTCTTCCGCTATGGCGGAAAAAACAGCTCGGGTGCAG
>JAYPMZ010000308.1:1147-1623 GCA_038130205.1 Erythrobacteraceae bacterium
CTCGTGGCGAAGCTCCACGAGACGGGCGATGTTGCTGTAGAACGCAACGTGATTTTAAAGGGAAGGTCGGGCGCGCCGCGTCAGATCGACGTCCTAATCCGCCATCGGCAGGGTCTTTACGAGCATCTGGTCGTCGTCGAATGCAAATATTGGCGCCAGTCTGTGAAGCGCCTCCACGTGGATGCGTTGGCAACTACGGTTCGCGAGGTCGGCGCGGCAAAGGGCCGGCTGGTCAGCGCGAGCGGTGCGACAAATGCGACGCTGCGCTATGATCCGCTGGGCCGGCTTTACGAGACGGTCGGCGGCGGAAACACGACGCGGCTCCTCTACGACGGTGACGAGCTAATCGCCGAGTATAACACTGCGGGCACGCTTCTGCGCCGCTATGCACATGGCAAGAATGTCGATGGTCCTGTGGTGTGGTACGAAGGCAGTAGCCTGGTCACCCCCCGCTGGCCGCACAGCGACCATCAAGG
>JAYPMZ010000309.1:0-450 GCA_038130205.1 Erythrobacteraceae bacterium
CGAGAAGGGCCCGGCGCCGGCGTTGACCGAAACCATCGAGCTGACGCCGCGCCATTTCGTGCAGAACCCGGCGCTGGCGCGCGACGGCCTGCAGCCTGGCGAGCGCGTGCCGGCGCGCGTGCTGCACGCCCGCTACTCGCAGCATCTGCAGCGCATTGCCACGCTCGACGCCGAGCTCGTCGCGCAGCTCGCCGAGACCGGTGCGCGCTTCACGCACGCCACTTCGATCGCGCCAACCGGCACGATGGCCGCATCGGTCGGCAACAACGCCAGCAACGGCATCGAACCCTCGTTCGCGCACAGCTACGTGCGCAATCTGATCGTGCCCGGCGAGAAGGCCAAGCGCGCGGTGCGCATGGAATCGTTCGAGCTGCTCGCCTACCGCGCACTGGTCGACGCCGACATCGACGCCGAGAACCTGCCGCCGGCATTCGCCGCCGCTGCGGCGAT
>JAYPMZ010000309.1:460-1216 GCA_038130205.1 Erythrobacteraceae bacterium
GCTTGATAAGACGCGCGAAGTGGGAGTGCCGTTGCCGAAGGCGCACGTCGACGTGCTGGCGGCTGCGCAGGCCTGGGTCGACTCGTCGATCTCGAAGACCATCAACGTGCCGAGCGACATCGCCTTCGAGGAATTCAAGGATCTTTATCTGTACGCGATCGGCCAGGGACTCAAGGGCTGCACGACGTTCCGCTTCAATCCGGAAGTGCATCAGGGCGTGCTGGTGCGCGAGTCCGACCTCGCCGCCACGGTCTATGAATTCAAGCTCGCCGACGGCAGCCACGTGCAACTGAGCGGCGACGCGCCGGTCGAGTACGAAGGCGCCACCTACACCGCCGCCAATCTGTACGACGCCCTCAAGGAAGGGTTCTACGGGAAACTCTGACATGGCCGAAACGAAGAAGCCCACGCATATCGCGCAGACGATCGTCGGCTGGTCGGTGGCGCGCACCGCGCCCGCCAACGACGTGGCGCCGGACGTCGATCCGCGCACGCTGCGCATCGACCGGCGCGAGGAAGGCAGCTGGGAATCGGTGACGACCAAGATCAACCTGACCTCGGCGACCGGCACCAAGACGCTTTACTTCGTCATCGGCTTCGGCGTCGTCTGCGGACGGCGCAACGGCGAGCCGATCTGCATCGAGCGCCCGCTGGAGTTCTTCGTGCCGGCCGGCCAGACCGCCGCCGAGCACCAGTGGGTGTCGGCGACCATGCGCACGCTCTCGCTCGCCGCGCGCGGCGGCTTTCTCGTCAAGG
>JAYPMZ010000309.1:1226-1621 GCA_038130205.1 Erythrobacteraceae bacterium
CGTACGGCAAGAGCAAGATATTAAAATCCCTGGTGCACGATTCCGAAGTCGCGGCGATCGCCTGGGCGATGGAGCAGGAGCTGCAGAAGCGCGGCTACCTCGATGCCTACGGCGTCGAGCGTTCCCTCGACGAACTCGCCACCCGCTACGCGCAGCTGCGTCGCTTCCGCGACGCGCTGCCGCTCGACAATCCGAGCCCCGGCGAGCCGCAACCGGAACCGGCGCTTGCCGCCTTCGCCCTGCCCGACCCCTGCCCGCAATGCCGCGGCGAAATGGTGATGAAGGACGGCTGCCCGACCTGCCTGGATTGCGGCTATTCGAAGTGCGGGTGAGCGGGGCTTAAGTGCATTATGAGTTTGTCACGCAGAACGGCAGGCCTGCGCACTTGATTCGAG
>JAYPMZ010000310.1:0-1617 GCA_038130205.1 Erythrobacteraceae bacterium
CTGTTATTCTGGACCGCCCATGGCGACATTCTTGCCGGTGATCGCGGCGATCGCCATCTGGTCCGAACGGACGAACGGCATCGGATTGACCGGCGCGCCTTCGATGCGGACTTCATAATGGAGGTGATTGCCGGTCGAACGGCCGGTCGAGCCGACATAGCCGAGGATATCGCCCTTCTTCACCTGCTGCCCGGAGCGCACGACGTAGGACGACATATGGCCGTAGCGCGTCTGGATCGCATTGCCATGTTCGACCTCGACATAATTGCCATAGCCGCCGAGGCGCTGGGCGCGGCCGACGATGCCGTCGGCGGTGGCGTAAATCGGCGTGCCGCGCGGCGCCGGAATGTCGATGCCGTTGTGGCGCGCGACCTTGCCCGTCACGGGGTGGACGCGCATGCCGTAGGAGGACGAGAGCGACATCTGGTCGATCGGGCGGCGCGACGGAATGGCAACGCCGATCGAGGCGGTCAGACCGGTGTCGAGGCGCTTCCACGCCTGAAAGATCGCGCGCGCTTCGCTGTCCTCGCCGGCCGTGGAAACGCCGGCATCGAAGCTGTCGTCAGCGGGTTCGTCGGGAGCGACAATGCCGGCATCGGCGCTGGTTTCGGCGGCATGGACGGCCGGGGAGGCCAATCCAAAACAGACTGCCGCGCAGGAAATTGCGACTTGGTGCAACTTTTGCGCCAGAAGAGTGTTAATCAAAACAACGACCCCGCGTTTGACGTGTCCAAAGTCCGAAAATGGGCCTTGGCGCCGGTTTTTCTTGGTTCGGATGATTGCTCATCCCCCGCGGAAGCCTGTGTGCTGCCCCAATCCTTACGAAGCAATAACGGCGTAGAATTCTTGCGTTAAACCGGCACGCTCGCGCGCCGAGTCGTTGAACGGCGGTTTCAAACTGCCGCGAAAGCGCGATTTTACTAGGGAATGCCACGTTTCGACGGCGTTGAATCCCATTTCATCGCACTTTTGCCTAAACCAGAGTGTGCCGACGCTCACATGCCGGATTTCGTCCTTGTAAATACGCGATAAAATTCTCGCCGAGGCCGCATCCCCCGCCGCCTCGAAGCGTTCGACCGTCGCCGGAGTGACATCGAGCCCGCGCGCTTCGAGCACCATCGGCACGATCGCGAGCCGCGCAAGCGGATCGTCGGCGGTGACCTCCGCCGCTTCCCACAATCCCGCGTGCGCGGGCAGCGCGCCCTACTGGCTGCCGAGCTGGCGGAGCCGTCGGTCGAGCAGCGCGACGTGCATCGCCTCGTCGGCGGCGACGCGGCCCTTCTCGAGCCCGGCCGCCTTGGACCACGGGATCCGGACGTCTGGGTCGCGGCGGGGCGTCTGGCACGGCTCGCACATGAACACGTTCCAGTAACCCTCGATGGCGCCGCCGCCCCCGTATTTCCGGGGATACGGACACGTAAACGAGCGGTTGTTCCACTGCTCAAAGGGCGCGGGCAGTCTTGGCAGCGGGATCTTGTTGTAGACGTCGGCGCAGCGCGCGTCCTGGTCCACAATATCAAAAGCCTGGGCGAACCAGGACCGGGGCCGGCGCCGTATGGACAGCCGCGACGCGTAGAACTCGCCGTTCCGGTAGTTGCCGCCCCGCGGCTTGCGCGT
>JAYPMZ010000311.1:0-1366 GCA_038130205.1 Erythrobacteraceae bacterium
CTCCCCGACTCCGTCCGCATCGGTGCGAACGAGGCGATGATGCTCCGCGGCGGCCCCTGCCGCTTTGCGAATTGGCAATGTGGGGGGAGGAGAAATACCCAGATGATCTCGGTGGGCGGATTGCTTGGATCAATCCAGCCGATGCGACGCCGGTTTCAGGAGAGTTTCGCGCGCATCGTCGGGTGTCCGGCGGCATCGCGCGCCCACAGCTTCGCTCCGTCGCCCTCGCGGGCGAGGCAGAGGTCGAAGGGCGCGCCGTCGATCAGCGGCGCTTCGGCGCGGAAGGCGAAATGGCGGAGGAGGATGTCGGGCGCGGCGCGCTGCGCATGATCCATCAGCAGCGTCGCGATCAGCGGGCCATGCACGACCAGTCCGGCATAGCCCTCGACGCGCTGCGCATAGTCGCGGTCGTAGTGGATGCGGTGCGCGTTGAAGGTCAGCGCCGAATAGCGAAACAGCAGCACCGGATCGGGCGAGACGCTGCGAACCGCGTCGGCGGGTTCGGCGTGTGCGGCTGGTTTGGGGGCGGTCGGTGCCTGCGGCGCGGGCGACGCCGGGGCGGGTTCGCGAAAGACGATATCCTGTTCCTCGCGGATCGCGGGCAGGCCATTCGCGGCGATGTCGTGGCGCAAGGTGACGAAAAGCAGGTCGCCGCTTGCGCCGCGTTTGGGCCTCACCGCCTCGATCGTGGTGACGCGGGTCAGTGCGGCACCGACCGCGATCGGCGCAAGAAACTCGATACGGCTGCCCGCCCACATGCGACGGGGCAGCGGCACGGGCGGGAGGAGGCCCCGCGCGTCACGACGCGGATGGCCGTCCTCGCCGATCGCCGACTGGCGCGTGGTCGGCAGGAAATAGAGCCAGTGGCCGAGCGGCGGAACGGTTCCGGCCGTCCATGGCGACACGTCATGGTCCAGCAGCGCGGCGAGGCCGGCGAGCGGCGCCGCGGTGGCCACATCCTCGCGCGTCTCGCTGCGACCGACCCAGGCGGAAAAATCGTCCATCAAAAGCTCTTGGGCAGGCCGAGCGCGTGCGTCGCGACGTGGCTCAGGATCAAATTGGTGCTGATCGGCGCGACCTGGTAAAGGCGCGTTTCGCGGAATTTGCGTTCGATGTCATATTCCTCGGCGAAACCGAAGCCCCCGTGCGTCTGGATGCACATGTCGGCGGCGTACCAGCTCGCCTCGGACGCGAGCATCTTCGCCATATTCGCCTCGGTCCCGCCATCCTGCCCGGCATCGAACAGCCGCGTCGCCTTGTCGACCATTTCGGCGGCGGCGGCGATCTGAACATAGGCGCGCGCGATCGGGAACTGGACGCCCTGGTTTTCGCCGATGGCGCGGCCGAAGACCGAACGGTCCTTCGC
>JAYPMZ010000311.1:1376-1614 GCA_038130205.1 Erythrobacteraceae bacterium
ATCAGGATGCGCTCGGCGTTCATGCCCGACAATATGTAGCGGAAACCCTTGCCCTCCTCCCCGATCAGGTTCGCGGCGGGCACTTCGAGATCGTCGAAGAACAGCTCGGTCGTCGCATGGTTAAGCATCGTGCGCACGGGGCGGATGGTCAGGCCCTTGCCCTCGGCCTCGCGCATGTCGACGAGCAGCACGCTCATCCCGTCGGAGGGCTTGGCGCATTCTTCGCGCGGGGTGGTGC
>JAYPMZ010000312.1:0-1612 GCA_038130205.1 Erythrobacteraceae bacterium
GTGCGGGCATGGTGATGGTCAATCTGCCGACCGCTGGGGTCGATTATCATGTGCCGTTCGGCGGGACGCGCAAATCGAGCTATGGCGCGCGCGAGCAAGGATTTGCCGCAATCGAGTTCTATACGCAGATCAAGACGGTCTACACGGGGGATTGAGCGTGCTGACTCGAACGACACAAGATCAAAAATCGGCGGCGAAATATCCCAGTCTCGCCGGCAAACGCGTGCTGGTAACCGGTGGCGCGAGCGGCATCGGCGAGGCGCTGGTCGGCGGCTTTGCCGCGCAAGGCGCGCAAGTGGCTTTCCTCGACAGGCAGGCCGAGGCCGGTGAAGCGCTGGTTCGTCGCCTGTCGGTCGATGGCGACGCGGTGCCCCCGCGCTTTGCACTGTGCGATCTCACCAATCTCGACAGTCTCGGCGGCAATATAGCGATGCTCGCCGACGAATTTGGCAGCTTCGACATCTTGCTTAACAATGCCGCGAACGATGACCGCCATGCGATCGGCGATGTCACCCCGGCCTATTGGGACGAACGGATCGCGGTCAATTTGCGGCATTTATTTTTCGCCGCACAGGCGGTCATACCCGGCATGAAAGCTGCGGGCGGCGGATCTATCGTCAATTTCGGATCGATCAGCTGGCACCTCGCGCTGCCCGATCTGGTGCTGTACCAGACCGCGAAAGCTGCGATCGAGGGCATGACACGGTCGATGGCGCGCGAACTGGGCGGCGACAATATCCGCGTCAACACCATCATTCCCGGCAATGTGGAAACCCCGCGCCAGGCCAAATGGTACACCCCCGAGGGCGAGGCCGAGATTATCGCTGCGCAATGTCTCAAGAGCCGCGTTCAGCCAGCGGATATCGCGGCCATGGCGCTGTTTCTTGCGTCGGACGATGCGCGCATGTGCACTGGCCACGACTATTGGGTCGACGCGGGTTGGCGTTGATGGCGATGTCCCCCGAACCGGTCGCTTTTCCGTCGACTTCGCTCGGCGAGGGGCCGGTGTGGGACGCGGCGCGACAATGCCTGTGGTTTGTCGACATCAAACAGAGAAAGCTTTTCCGCTTCGACCCCGCGTCGCCGACGCTCGAGCAATGGCGGGCACCGGGTGAAATCGGATGGGCGCTGCCGGCGGACGATGGGCTGCTGCTGTGCGGGTTGCAGGGCGGACTCCATTGGTTCGATGCGACTACGGGAGAATTTTCGGCCTGGCTGACGGTCGAGCTCGATCTGCCGGGTTACCGCCTCTACGTAGCCTGCACCGATGGCAGCGGCGCGGTGTGGTTCGGATCGATGGACAATGCGTGCGTCGCCGAAACCGGCAGCTTCTATCGGCTGGCGGCGGGACATATCGAGCAAGCGGGGCCGAGCAAGGTCGCGATCACCAACGGCCCTGCCATCGCGCCCGACGGCGCGACGATCTATTTCACCGACACGCTCGCCGGGAAAATCTGGGCCGCGACGATCGGCCCGGATGGGACGCCCGGTGCGCTGCGGCCTTTTGTGAGCTTCAGCGGCGATATGGGTCACCCCGACGGATCGATAACCGACGCCGCGGGCAATGTATGGGTCGGCTGCTATGCAGGCTGGGCGGCGCGCTGTTTCAACC
>JAYPMZ010000313.1:0-646 GCA_038130205.1 Erythrobacteraceae bacterium
CCCGAATAGCCCGCGCGCGCGAGGCCGAACGACAGCGCCATGGTGAAGCAGGCCGCATGCGCCGCGGCGATCAATTCTTCTGGATTGGTCCCGGGCTGCCCCTCGAAGCGCGTCCCAAAGCCATAGGGCTGCTTGTCGAGCACGCCCGACTTGGTCGTGATCGACCCCTTGCCCTCTTTGCCGAAACCTTCATAGCGGGCCGATGCGCGATTGACGGTCATGCGATTTCTCCTGGTTTGATGGTGGGTTTGATGGGGGTTCGATCGAGGGTGGAAACGAAAAAAGGCGCCAGACTCGGCAGTCCTCAGGCGGCTAGCAGCTTACGCCCCGCACCCACCCGCTGCCATGCCTTTTCGTGAAAGAAGAAGGCGACCGCATTGATACACGGCTCGATGATCGCAATCCCGCCCGCGAGCGCGACCGATCCGGTCATCACATAGGCGACGCTGAACCCGATGGTCAGGTGGATCGACAGATAGGTAAAGGTCTTGATCAGATCGGTGGGCATGGCCCGTCTCCAGCAGCGGCGAACCCGGTCAAATTAAGAACGGTTCGCAACAAGCGCCAGCGAGGGCTTTCGTTCAGTCTGATCGATTTTCCCGCGACACCCCCGCCCGGTCGAGTTCGGGCCCGAGCCGCCCGCCGA
>JAYPMZ010000313.1:656-1611 GCA_038130205.1 Erythrobacteraceae bacterium
GGATAGGTGAAGGTCGCGGGCCGGTTCTTCTCGACCCCGAAATGCGCGACCCAGGCAAAGAAATAGCCCGCAACCGGCAGCGCGACCAGCCAGCCCCACCGGCCGCTGACCGCCGCCGCGACCGCGATCGCCACCACCAGACTTGTCCCGACATAATGCAGCGCGCGCGTCGACGCCTTGCTGTGCTCGCGCAGGTAGAAGGGCCAGAATTCGGCGAAGCTGGTGTAGAGCCGCGGCATAGTACGAAGGATGCTGCGCCGCGCGCGCGACGTCAAGGCGGGCGCGATGTCGGATTTCCCCCGGGCGTCGGCTTTGGGGTAGGAAGCGGACGTTAGATCCTCCCCACTTGTGAGGAGGTGGCAGCCGCGCAGCGGCTGACGGAGGGGGCTCGCGTCCTCACGCGACCTCACTTCAGGCTGCCAACCCCCTCCACCGCCTTCGGCGGTCCCCCCTCCCCGCGGGGCGGGGAGGCTCTTATGTCCGCTTCCGGCCGCAACCGGCCCTTCGTCATCCCGGGCTTGGCCTGGAATCCCGCTTTTTCTTCGCGCCTTCGCGTGATTTTGTTGTTTCGCGCAAAGGCGCAAAGACACGAAGGCAAAAGGAAAAGCGGGCTTCCCGCAGGTGCGGGAATGGACTGGGTTCGCTCGGTTTCCGCGCTGGACGTCGACAAAAGAAAAGGGCCGCGGATTGCTCCGCGGCCCATCTCTTTTCGCCTGACGGCCCTGATCAGAAATCAGAAAACGCGGGCATATTGTTCGTTTCCGACGAAGCCCAGCTTGCCGACGCCGCTGCGCTTGATCACCGCCATGACATTGTCGACGACGATATAGCGTGCATAGGGGTCGGGCTGAACCTGCAGTTCGGGCTCGACCGGCAGTGCCTTGGTCTGTTCCAGATATTGCGCCAGCTGCGCAAGGTCGACCGGCGAACCGTTCCAGGTGATCGTTCCCGCGGG
>JAYPMZ010000314.1:0-570 GCA_038130205.1 Erythrobacteraceae bacterium
ACATCGTTCCCGGCATCGCGCGCTCCGGCGTGGCGGCGGCCGAGGGCGCTGTTTCGCTGGGCCGCGTGATCGGCCGGTCGCCCCATCTCGACGATCGCGGCGTGCAATTTTACTGCGGGTCGCAGCAGCATATCGAAAGCTACGCCGACCGCCGCGCCGCGATCGTCGAGCGCACCGCCTATCTGCAACAGGTCATCGCTGCGTTGACCGAAGCGGGTTTCGCGCCGGGCATCGTCACCGGATCGGGCACCGGCACGCATCGCATCGACCTCGATCTCGGCGTATTCACCGAACTCCAGGCGGGCTCTTACGTCTTCATGGACAAGCAATATCTTGATTGCGACCTGACCGGAGACGCCGAGCTCCCGTTCGAGGTGTCGCTGTCGGTCGACGCACGCGTCGTCAGCGCGAACCACAGCGGGCTCGTCACGATCGATGCCGGTTACAAGTCGCTCTCGACCGACGGCGGCGTCGCCGTTGTTCAGCGCGGCGCGCCCGAAACCGCCTTCTTCGCTTTCATGGGCGACGAGCATGCCGCGCTCATCGCGCCCGAAATCGGGAAGGTATTAC
>JAYPMZ010000314.1:580-1610 GCA_038130205.1 Erythrobacteraceae bacterium
GTATTACAGCCCGGCGATCCGGTCAGCTTGACCGTGCCGCACTGCGATCCGACGGTGAATCTCTATGATTTCTACCATGTCGTTTCGGGCGATACGCTGGTCGATATCTGGCCGGTCAGCGCGCGCGGCCGCGCGCGATGACGCTTGCGGAACGCCGTCCGCCGCAGCAGGATCGCGCGCGGCAGACGCGCGAACGGCTGCTCGACGTCGCGGGCGAATTGCTCGCCGAGGTCGGGATCGAGAGGATTTCGACCAATATGATCGCGGCGCGCGCCGGGCTGACGCCGCCCGCGCTCTACCGCTATTTCGGCGACAAATATGCCGTGCTCGAAGCGCTCGGGCGGCGGCTGATGGAGCGCCAGAACGCCGTACTCGACGCGTGGCTCGCGCGTCGCGGGCCAGGGGGAATCGCCGGCATGGCCGATCATATCGGCGAACTTCTATCCGAAAATGCCGCAGTGACGCGCGCCGAGCCGGGGGCGGTGTGGATCCTGCGGTCGCTCCACGCGTCGCCGCAACTCATCCATGTCCGGCTCGAATCGCACCGGCATGTCGCCGACCGGCTGACGGACGCGTGCCTTCCATATCTGTCCGGCATCGACCGCGACATGCTGTGGCCCCGGCTGCGGCTTGCGGTCGAGATCGGCTTCGCGGTCGACGAGATGCTTTACGAAGAAGATCGTGTTTCAGCGGGCGCGGCGTTCGCCCAAGGGGCCGCGATGCTTCGCGCCGCGCTGCTCGACCTCACGGAAAACGCGTCATAGCCCGCCTCGCCGCAACCATGCTTTCCTTTCCGCGACACAGGCTTTAGAGGCGGGGGCATATGGCCGCCGACAGTCCGCCCGATTTCCGCCTTCGCCTCCGCCGCGACGGCAATGCCGTCATCGCCTGGGTCCGCGACATGTGGACACGGCGCTGGTTCCGCTGGCTATCCTATCTCGCGCTCGCCGGGCTGCTTGGCATCGCGTTGATGGCAGGGTTTGCCTACACAGCGTTAGTCACTGGCCCAAAATATTTATCTGCCGAGCGG
>JAYPMZ010000315.1:0-1214 GCA_038130205.1 Erythrobacteraceae bacterium
CGCCATGGCCGCGCCATCGCAAATTATCGACTCGCTCGACTTCGCTACCGTCCACAAACTCGGCGACGCCCTGAGGGAAAGCGGGTTTCAGGAAAAATATGATGGCATTATCCGCGACTATCGCAATGCGGCTGCCCTTCCTGACGGCGAGGAAGCGCTTCATGCACTCGACGCAGAGGGCATTGCTGACGTCGCCGCCGGCCTGGCGCGGGAGTTCGAGGATCATGTCCTGACCGAGTTGCTAGCCTACCAGCCAAAGATCGTAGAAACCGCAAAAGGCACGCTGATCGAGACTAGGAATGACATCATCAAGGATGTCGGCCAGGCAACGCCGGGCCTCGGAAACGTCATCTCGGTGGCGGAAGCCTCCCGAAATGCCGCCCGACTGGGCACCGCCTACAAGGAAGTCCGCGAACTTCGCAACAAGGATGCCGCTTTTGCAGCGGCAAAGGTCCGGCGCCGCGAGAATATCGAGGCAGCCGTCAAAACCCTGAAGACCGACAAGACGAAAAAGGACATCCTACTGAAGGCCGTCGCCTTGCTCAGCGATATTCATGGAATTCAAATCGGACGGAGCTGATCAGTCTAGAAGCAGCTTCGCGCGAATAGGCTCCGGAGCCTGGTCCTCCAGCCGGAGAAATCGCGTCGCCCACAGGAGAAAATTCTCGTAATAGGCCGAGGTCTCTCCGGACGCATTGCGGCGTTCGTCCGCAGAATCGAGCGGAGCCGTCCCGGTATCAGCCTCGAAGGTCTGGCGCATCTGCCGCGAACGCCAGGCGCGGTCGACGGAAATCCGCCAACCGCCCTGACGGGCATAGGCTTTTGGCATTTCTCCGGTCGCAACCTGCATGACCTTCTCCGTTCCCCTTTTGATCTAGTCAATCGTCAGAAAAAGTCAAGTTCGCTTTTGCCAGCAACGGCTCAAATCGCAGCTTCATCCTCGCCGTCCACCACGTCCGAGCTGCAGCGCAAGCTTCTCGCGCGGAATAGTGGGCGCCTTTCCGCACGCGCTCGCGATAAGGAGTTTGCCGTCCCGCCAGATGAGGAGGCGGGGCGAATCGAGTCGATCTACGCCGAAATTTTGAAGGGCCAATCACCACTGCCTGATGGTGCAAGTTCGTCGACCCAGCTGCAATTATCGGCGGAATCGAACCTAGTTCCCCCTTGACTCTGCACGACGAAGCAGCCGAACAAATCAACAAGGGGGAATTATG
>JAYPMZ010000315.1:1224-1609 GCA_038130205.1 Erythrobacteraceae bacterium
GTTCATCCCAATGGCCAAGGCGGCCGAACAGGCCATTCAAGCCGTTGAGACACTGCAGGTCGAGGCTCGGCGATACGTCGACGACGGCCGCGCAAAGGCGACGGGCGAGCAGTCCGACCGGCTAAGCTTTCTAGGCAATCTCGACTCGCTTGCGCGGCCGCTGCTTCGGCAGGCGGGACTTTTGCGTCAGGCAAGGCAAACGGTCGAAGATTGTAGCGACTGGATCGTCGAGGTCGTGAACAAGTCGGTCCTGCAGAGCGACATCTACCGCGGCATCGCGAATCTTGATGCGGAATTCGCCGCTCGGGCGATCGGTGGCCACCCGCCCGGCTTCCTTGACAAGGGAAAAGCCGACAAGCAGCGAGTGGCCGACAATAGATACGGC
>JAYPMZ010000316.1:0-1606 GCA_038130205.1 Erythrobacteraceae bacterium
AGAAGACGCAGCAGCGCATTGCTACGATCGCGCAGGTGAACCGGCGTCTCTACACTACCGACGACGTCGAGATCGTCGCAATGGACGATTATCTAGCGGGGCTTGCTGACGATATCGGCTCGACCTGGTCCACCGGGAGCGCGCGGCGCACGGTCGTCGCGGCGGTCGATCCGATCCGGTTATCGACCGACAAGGCAGTGGCGCTCGGCATGATCGCCAACGAATGGGTCAGCAACGCTTGCAAATATGCCTATGGAGACGGCGAGGATGGGGAGATTCGGCTATGTCTCCGCCAAACGGGGGACAAGGAAATTGAACTGAGCGTCGAGGACGACGGCCCCGGCATGCCAGCAAACGGCACAGTCCAAGGGACAGGTCTCGGCACAAAACTGATCGATGCATTGGCTCGTACCAACAAAGCGGATGTTCGATATCGCGTCGTCAACGATAAGGAAGCGCGTCCGGGAATGCGCGCCTCGATGATATTGAAAGTGCACGCGAAGGATCTGCGACGGGCTTCAGAGGAATAAGCGTCGATTGGCCCTCTATCGGCGGGAGCGCGCAGATTGTCGGTTGGAAGGGCTGCTATTCACATTCTGAATCACAAAGCGGACCTTCTCCTGTCGTTGAGGGTTTCGGACGCCGCGAGGCGTCGGAAAGTCTTCGGTGCCCGAACCGCGGTGGTCATGGTCTGAGCTATGGGGAAAGCTGTTTTGCGCAGGTCGTGGTGCTGGACGTTGCTGCCCAAAATCGGACGTATCTGAGATCGGACCGTCTGAATTTAGATCGCAAAAGCGGACGTGGAAAATCGGACGGGCCGATTTTGATATGGCGACGTCTGCTATTGGGCAGCGTCGGCGCGAGCGGGTCTGCTTCCAGGCGCGGATGCGCGCTGGATCGTGTCGGTGCCAGGCCGTGCCGGGTCACGGCGCCGGTGTCCCGGATGAGACCGCCGACTGGGGCGGCGCGCGAGGCTGATAGCGGCGCTCGAAGACCTCGATGATGATCATCGTACCGCCGCAGCACGGACAGGTCGGTCGGGGCTCTGCATCCTCGGTCGGTTCCTCGGTCGGTCGAGGTGCGACATCGAGCAGGCGGCGGGCGCGTTCGAGATGATCCTTGCGGCGTGCGCTGGCGAGGAGGCCATAGTGGCGGATGCGGTGGAACCCGCGCGGCAGGGCGTGGAGAAGAAAGCGGCGGATGAACTCGTCGGCCCCAAGGGTCATGACCTGCTGCCGTCCGGCACCGGCCTTGCGGTAGTCCTTGTAGCGGAAGGTGACCCCGGCTTCGTCGAACCGGAGGAGGCGGCTGTTCGATATCGCAACGCGGTGGGTGTAGCGTGACAGATAGGCGAGCACGGCCTCGGGACCCGCGAACGGCGGCTTTTCATAAACGACCCAGCGCTTCTTCCGAACCGGTGACAGATGCCGCAGGAACGCGCGTCGTTCGGCGAGATGCGTGAGGCTGCCACAGAGGGCGAGCTGCCCGCGGTCATGGAGCGCGCGCAGCCGGGTTAGGAACAGGCGTCGGAACAGGGCACCAAGCACGCGGACCGGCAGCAGGAAGGCGGGGCGTGCGGATATCCAGCGTGTTCCATCGCGCGAGA
>JAYPMZ010000317.1:0-1600 GCA_038130205.1 Erythrobacteraceae bacterium
GCCCCGTCCACTTCGCCGCGAAGGCATATTTGTCGGCGGCTTCGGCGATGATCTTGTCGGTCGGCTTGCCGCTGCCGTGGCCGGCGCGGGTTTCGACGCGGATCAGGTGCGGCTTGTCGCCCGCGTCGGCATGCTGGAGTGCGGCGGTATATTTGAAGCTGTGCCCGGGCACGACGCGGTCGTCGGTATCCGCCGTGGTCACCAGGATCGCCGGATAATCCTTGCCGCTCAAGATGTTGTGATAGGGCGAATAGCCATAGAGCAGGGGGAAGTCGCGTTCATTGTCGGGCGATCCATAATCGTCGACCCAATAGCGGCCTGCGGTGAAGCGGTCGAAGCGCAGCATGTCCATCACGCCCACCGCGGGCAGCGCCGCGGCGAACAGGTCGGGGCGCTGATTGGTGACCGCGCCGACGAGCAGGACGCCGTTCGACCCGCCCTCGATCGCGATCTGGCCCTTGCCCGCGATCCCCTCGGCGATCAGATATTCGCCCGCGGCGATAAAATCGTCGAAGACATTCTGCTTCTTGTCGAGCCGGCCCGCATCGTGCCACGCCTTGCCATATTCGCCGCCGCCGCGCAGGTTCGCGATCGCGAGCACGCCGCCCTTGTCGACCCACGCAAGCCGCGTCGGCGAAAAGGCGGGGGTCATCGACACGTTAAAGCCGCCATAGCCATAGAGAAGCGTCGGCGATCCCTTGCTGCGGTCGAGACCCTTTTTCATCACGACGAACATCGGCACCTCGGTGCCGTCCTTCGATTTGTAGAAACGCTGCTCGACCGTGAAATCGGCGGGTTTGAATGTCAGCTTGGGCTCGGCGAAAATCTCGCTCTTCCCCGTCTGCGTGTCGAAACGATAGATCGTCGTCGGGCGCGCATAGCTCGAAAAGGCGTAGAAGGTTTCGGGGTCGCTCGACTTGCCGCCAAAGCCCGATGCCGAACCGATGTCGGCGAGGTTGATGTTCGCGATCGGCTTGCCGTCCAGCGCGACCATCCGCGCCTCCGACTTCGCATCGCCGAGATAGGAGAGGATGATGCGATTTCCAACGCGCGATGCGCCGACCAGCGTCGCGTCATTCTCACCGACGACCTGCGTCAGTTCGCCGGGCTTTGCGATGTCGAAGGAAACGATCCGCGCGCGCGGCGCGTCCTTGTTGGTGAGGAAGGTGAAGCGCGTGCCCGCGTTGGTCACATATTCCCAATTGTTTGCATAATCGTCGACCAGCGTGATCGGCTCCGCGCCGGGCTTGCCGATCGGATGAAGCGTCAGACCATAGCGTTCGTCGGTCCCTTCGGACGAGACGACGAGCAGATATTTGCCGTCGTCGGTGACAATCGCGCTGTTGTTGAGCTTGGGCTTGTCGGGGGTCGCGTGGATCAGCACATCCTCGCTCTGCGGCGTGCCGAGCTTGTGGAAATAGACGCTGTGATTTTCGTTGAGCGACTGAAAGGCCTCGCCCGCTTCGGGTTCGGGAAAGCGCGAATAATAAAAGCCGCTGCCGTCCTTCGCCCAGTCGAGCGCGGAGAATTTGACCCAGCGCACCTCGTCGGACAAATCCTGCCCGGTCGCGACGTCCTTGACGCGTACGATGCGCCAGTC
>JAYPMZ010000318.1:0-1599 GCA_038130205.1 Erythrobacteraceae bacterium
ATTTGGCTGGTGACGATGGTCGAGCGCTTCTCGTAGCGATCCTCGACGATCTCAAGGAGATCGCGGCGCTGTTCGTCGCTGAGCTTCTCCGGTCCCCAATCATCCAGGATCAGAAGGTCGGTCTTGGCCAGGCTCTTGAGCAGTTTGGCATAGCGGCCGTCGCCTCGTGCCAGGGCGAGTGAGGCGAAGAGCCTGGGGACACGGTGATAGGCGACGGAAAGATCCTCGCGGCATGCCTTGTGGCCAAGGGCGCAGGCCAACCAGCTTTTGCCGACGCCGGCCGGCCCGATCAATAGCAAGGAGTGCCGTTGCCTGATCCATTCGCAGGTGGAGAGCTTGAGGAAGAGATTGCGATCGAGACCGCGTGCTGCACGGAAATCGACATTCTCGACCTGGGCGTCATGACGAAGCCTGGCGGCACGGGCTCTCGCCTCAAAGCGCTTCTGGCGACGCGTGGTCTGTTCCCGCTCAAGCAGGATCGCGAGCCATTCGCCATGCTGGAGGCTTCTCGCTTCCGGTTGCATTTCCAGCTCCTGGAAAGCGGTGGCCATGCCGGAAAGGCCGAGTTGGCGCAGGGTGTCGACGGTGGGATTGGTCAGCATTCTGAGATGTCTCCTTAATGAAAGTAGGCTTTGCCGCGAAGATTGGCATGCTCGCCGACGGCGGCGGGTTCGGCGGAATGTCGTGGTGTCTTGTAGGTGCTGATGAGCGCGCTGATGCTCTTGCAGGTCAGTCCGCCGATCTCGACGGCACGAGCGGACACCGCTTCGGCCTGCATCGTGGGAATTGCCCGATAGAGCTTCAGCACGCCAAGGCAGGTTCGAAAGCCCTGTTCCGGATGAGGACGGCTGGCCAGGATGGCAATGATCAGCCCCTCGGTCTGAGGTCCGATGGATGCACCCCAGCGCTGGAAGCGTTCGGGAGACCATTCCGCGTAGCGGCGGTGCGAGCTGGGCATATGGTCGGGATCGGTTCCGTAGCGGGAACCGCCGTAACGACGCTGGTGGGCCGCAACTCTCTTGCCTTTGAAGAAGACCTCGATCGTGCGGCTCGTGGCCCGGATATCGACCTGCTGGCGGATGAGCGTATGGGGCACGGAATAGAAATAGTGCTCGAACTCGACGTGGTAGTCGGTCGACACCCGCGCCAGCTTCCACTCGGCGTATTCGTAATCTTCTGCCGGAAGCGCGGCGAGTGCCGGGCGTTCCATGGTCTCGAACATCTCCTTGCGGGTTTGGCCCAGACGCTTCATGACGTGCGTGTTGATCCGCTCGACGGCTCCGCGGATGGCGGCATTGGCTTCTTCAAGCGAGAAGAAAGTCTGATTGCGCAACCGGCCGAGAATGCAGCTTTGAGCAAAACGAACCCCGGCCTCGACTTTGGGCTTGTCCCTGGGTCGCCTTGGTCGTGCAGGAAGAACACCGACACCATAAAAGGCGACCATGGTGCCGTAGCTGCGGTTGATCTCCGGGTCGTAGAAACTGGCCTTGTTGACGCCGGACTTCAAATTATCCGGCACGATCAGGCGGGGAACTCCGCCGAAGAAGGCGAACATACGCACGTGCGAGCCGATCCAGTCCGGCAGTGTCTGGGTCCAGG
>JAYPMZ010000319.1:0-1087 GCA_038130205.1 Erythrobacteraceae bacterium
GTTCAGGTCTTTGACGTCGTTGCCCGTCGTCTCATTATATTCGAAACCGTCGCGCTGCTTGTGCGAAAGGCCCGCCGACAGATAGATTTTATCGGTGAGCGCCATGTTGCCGCGCGCGACGACGCCGACGCGGTCGTAATTGCCGTATGTGCCCTCGAAATAGAAGCTGGTGTCGGCCGACGGCTTGCGGCTGACGAACTGGATCAGCCCGCCGATGGCATTTTTGCCGAACAATGTGCCCTGCGGTCCGCGGAGTACCTCGACGCGTTCGAGGTCGAGGGCGTCGAGATCGGGCGTGCTGCCGCGGCCCGCATAGACGCCGTCGACGAAGACGACGACCGATGGGTCGCCGCCGGCATTCTGGCTGATGCCCGGCGCGCTGCCGATGCCGCGCATCGCGAAATTCGTGTTGATGGGATCGACCGCGCTCGCGCTCAATCCCGGCGTGCGGAGCGCGATGTCGGCGACGGTCTCGATATTGTTCGCGCGAAGCTGTTCCGAACCGAAGGCGGTGACCGATACCGGGACGTCCTGAAGCTTCTGCTCCTGTCGCTGGGCGGTGACGATGATATCGCCGTCGCTATTCTCAGCGACATCTTGTGCCGTAGCGACGGCGGGCATGGTCAGCAGGGCGATGCCCGCCAGCAGCCGCGACGAGGGGTTCAGTATTCTGGCCATGTCTCGCTCTCCCATTTGTTTTAGGTTCGTTTTTCGTTGTCGCGCTCGTGAGTTCCTGCTTGACTGACGATGTAAAATACTTCGTTAGCTAAGTATCTACTTCATAACGCAGCATGCCCCGCGGTGCAAGAGGGTGGCTGCGGGCGGAGCGAAAGCCGGGAGAGGATATGGCGACGGAGCGTGCGAGCGATGCGGCTGGGCCGGCGGATCAAAATAGGCCGGAACCGCCGCCATGGCCGCGTCCGGCCTACAGCTGGTATGTCGTCGCGGTCCTTCTGCTCGCCTATACGCTGTCGTTCGTCGACCGGATGATCCTCAGCCTTCTGGTCGAGCCGATCCGCACCGCGCTCGATATCTCGGACACGCAGGTCAGTTTGCTGATCGGCCTCGCTTTTGCGATCTTCTATAC
>JAYPMZ010000319.1:1097-1593 GCA_038130205.1 Erythrobacteraceae bacterium
CTGAACTCCCCCCGCTTGAACGTGGCGAGCTCCGCCCGGCGCTCCATCTTGTTCATCCCGCCGTGCAGCACCCCGCACGCCATCCCGCGCGTCGCGAGCTTATCCCTCGTGTCCTTCAGGCGGTGGCCGAAGTTCAGGAACACCAGCGCGCGCTCCGCCCCCGTCGCGTGGATCGCCGACCGGCATAATCGCCGGAACCTGATCATGGCGGGAATCGCGGTGTGGAGCGTGATGACCGCCGGTTGCGGTTTTGCGGGAAGCTATGCCGCGCTCTTCGCCGCGCGCATGGGCGTCGGCGTCGGCGAAGCGACCTTGTCCCCCGCCGCCTATTCAATGCTCAGCGACTATTTCCCCCGCGACAAGCTCGCACGGGCGATGGCGGTCTATTCGATCGGCGTTCCGCTGGGGTCGGGGGTTGCTATGGTCCTGGGTTCGTTCGTGGTCCAAGCGGTGTTGGCGGCTCCCATGGTCGAAATGCCATTCTTCGGTCCGATGG
>JAYPMZ010000320.1:0-1590 GCA_038130205.1 Erythrobacteraceae bacterium
GCCGGCAGGGGCGTGTAAGTGTCTCACCGGAAATCCGGCCGCTTCGGCGCCGGCCGACGACCATTCAAGGAGTTTTGGGCATGGACGCCCGGGAAATGAAGATCAAGGCCGCAGAGGTCGCGCTCACCCATGTAGAGGACGGCATGCGCCTCGGTATCGGCACCGGATCGACCGCCGAGGAGTTCGTGCGGCTCCTGGCGGAAAAGGTCGCCGGCGGCCTGAAGGTCGAGGGCGTGCCCACCTCCGAGCGCACGGCGCGGCTCTGCGTCGAGCTCGGCGTGCCGCTGAAGTCGCTCGACGAACTGCCGGAACTCGACCTCACCATCGACGGCGCCGATGAAGTCGACGGCAAGCTGCGCCTCATCAAGGGCGGCGGCGGCGCGCTGCTGCGCGAGAAGATCGTCGCCAGCGCCTCGACGCGCATGATCGTCATTGCCGACGAGACCAAGGTCGTGGAGACGCTCGGCGCCTTCAAGCTGCCGATCGAAGTCAATCCCTTCGGTCTCACCGCCACCCGCATCGCCATCGAGAAGACGGCGGCCCGCCTTGGGCTTTCCGGGGGAATCGCGCTGCGCGCCTCGGGCGACGGCACGTTCATGACGGACGGTGGACACTACATTCTCGACGCATCTTTTGGCCGCATTCCTGATGCAGATGCGCTCGCAAGCAACCTCAATGTCATTCCCGGTGTCGTCGAACACGGACTCTTCATCAACATGGCGTCGCTGGCCATCATCGCGGGACCCGCGGGTGCGCGCACGCTGACGGCAAAAGACTAGACAGGAGCACAGACCGACATGATCAAATTTGCTGGTTTCGGCCGGACCCTCGCGGCGACCCTCATCGTATCGGCAGCGCTTGCCGGCGCCACCAAGGCGCAGGACGTCACCGACGAGCAGGTCAAGGCTGCCCGCGCCGCCATCGACGCGATCGGTGCCACGAACGGTTTCGACAACATCCTGCCGGGTCTTGCCGTTCGCATCAAGGCGACGCTCGTCCAGGCCTCGCCGAACCACGAGACGGAAATCAACGCCACCGTCGACGAGCAGGCTCTGGCGCTCGCCCCGCGCCGCGCCGACCTCGAGAAGGAAGCCGCGACGATCTACGCCAAGACCTTCACCCAGGAAGAGCTGAAGTCGATCGCTGACTTCTACAGCTCGCCGGTCGGCAAGAAGCTGCTGTCGGACGGCCCGATCGCCACGCGCGAAGTCATGAAGGCCGCCGAGATCTGGGCTGTCGGCGTCGACCGCGACCTGCGTGCCGAAAGCGCCAAGAAGCTGAACCCGATCCTCGGCGCCGCAGCGTCGGCCGAGGGCGGCGAAGCGCAGCCGCAGCAGTAACCGCATGATGAAGGGGCGGCGCGAGCCGCCCTTTTCCGTTATGCCGCCCTGTCGCCCGTGCTGCCAGAGCGATCTTTCGCCGATCGCGTTCCCGACCAGATGATAGTCTATAGCGTCGACCGTCTTCTTGCGGACAGTCGGTTCCAGGACTGTCTCGTTTTTTCCGCCGCCGAGCTTCTGGCCACGCATCGCGAGATTCCCCGCGAGGTGCGCTATCTGGCGGACCTGCAAAAATGGCTTCTCAGCCCGG
>JAYPMZ010000321.1:0-1583 GCA_038130205.1 Erythrobacteraceae bacterium
GCAATGGACTCTGCACGATCTTCGTCGCACCGCAGCCACGGGCATGGCCGAGCTTGGGGAAAACCCGGCCACGAGTGAAGCAATATTGAACCACGTCAGCGGCACCCGGTCGGGCGTTGCGGGCATCTATAACCGCTATGATCTAGCCGAGGAAAAGCGACAGGCGATGACGGCATGGGGGCGATTCCTCACAGACATTGTGCTGCATGACAAGCGCCGCGCGGCTTATGCCAAGTTGCAGGACCGCCGGGGATTGCGCGCTGCTGTTCATGCTGACGATGAGGGATGGGCAACCTATCTCGCAACGTTGGACGGCGGCGACGGGAGGGTGGTTCGGCTTGCGACTGCGGGGGGCGTGGCCGCCTAATGGCGCAATAGTTGACGCTGTCGTCAGCGATATTGACGCCGCCGTCAATGGTCATCGGCATTTCATGTGATTACTAGGGGGTTCGGCAACTCAAAAGGAGCTGGACCCAATGTCTACTACCGAACAACCAGAATATCTACCCGCTAGCCGCGTATGGCAGCGCTATGGCGTGACCAGCATGTCTTTGCACCGCTGGCTGCGCGACCCAAGCAAAGGCTTCCCGCAGCCGATATATATCGGTCGAAACCGGTTCTTTTCCCGTGCCGAGCTTGAGGCGTGGGAAGCTGAGCAGGCCGCGCGCCGCGCCGCTCCCACCTCGAATTGACCGCAAAAGAAACGCCCCGAAACCGCTGGAACGGCTCGGGGCGATGAAAAGGCTTTGTGCAATGACAATACCAAACGGTGACCGCGAGGTCAATCAACCCAGCTTGGCTGCGTTCCGAGCGCTCGCTCGCCATCAACCTCATTTGGGGCCGATCGTCGAGTTCGTCGCCAGCGGGCAGGGCGGCCTATACGTTGCCCAACAGGGCCTGCCTTGCGTCGAAACGCTCAGCCCGACCGGCGGCTCGATCGTCATCGTGGGCGACGATACCGAACGAGGCAGTCTCGGCCCCGCTGCCTTCCCCGGTCTCCGGGCGCTTCTCGGCAAATGCCAATCGTGCGCCGTTCTAGAGGGTGCGCCCATGCCTGCGATCTATTTTGCTTCCACCTTTCTCGCTTCCATCGGCGGGGCGGCGGCGATCATCGAATGTCAGCCCAACAGTGCATCGGCCTGGATCGCCCTGACGAAAGACGATCTTGGCCTTCCGACCATCTTTGTGACTGCAACGGAGGGAAGGGCGTGACGATGAACTATGCCAGCACGTTTTTCGCCCCCTGCACGACACGCAACGGTAAGCCCGCGTGGGTCCGACACGGCCAACGGTTAGACCACACCAATTGGGCGGCCGTGGTGGCTTGGCGGCAGACGCAGAACGATCCAGGCACTGGGCTTTGGAAGCCCGGCACGTTCCGAGACAATCGCCGCAAGAAAGGTCACCTCGAGTCATTCTGGGCCGCCTATGCCGAATACGACGGCAAGGGCGACCACACGCCCGAGGTTGCGCAGGCCATGCTGCAGGCGGCAGGCCTTCGCGGCTGGGTCGCCCCGTCGCGTAGCCATATGCTCGGGAAGAAGGGAGTCGTGGCACCCCGCTGGCACGTAATGGCCCCGCTT
>JAYPMZ010000322.1:0-1579 GCA_038130205.1 Erythrobacteraceae bacterium
TTTCATTCCTGAAGATCAGCCGGAGGTGCGAATGGATCAGGTCGTCGATTGGCAATCGCCATATTTTCCGAGAATATTCGAAACATATGATCGCGCCGATTTCGCGCAGGAGTTCCTGCGCCGAAGCCCGGCCTATCGCCGCGCCTATCGGTCGGCGGCGTTGGCGCCGACGCGGCGGCGCACCGCGCGCCTAGCTGGGCTCGCGCGACGATGGGGGTTGGTCTTTCGCCCTGGACGACATGGTGTTCTATGCGGCGTGCAGTGATAAATCCCCCGCGCTCTGGCAGCCCGAGGCCTGCGCGCATGTCGCCATCGCCGAACCGGCGCCCGACGGCTTCGCCGCGCCGCGGCTCGCCGAGCTCATCGCCTCGGCAGACATCGCCTCCGAGATCATTCTGCCGGGCGAGTGGCATCTCGTCTTCGTGGCCGACGGCCGGCGCTTCCGCCTCTGGCTTCGCCGCTTCCTCGCCGATGAACGGCTCGCCTATGTAAACCCGGCCGATCCGCACAGCGAGCTGCGGATGGCCGTGAGCCTCGCCGTGCAGCGCCGCTTCTCGGCGGGCGTCACGACGCACCGCTTCCTGCGGGGAGGCGCCCCCGGACCATCCGAGCGCTGGCGTCTCATCCAGTGGCTGCGGCTCCTCGACGCCTCCGCCGAGGGGCGTTCGGCGCGCGACATCGCGGCCGCCCTCATCCTTGACGATGCCCAGGATTTCTCGGCCGCCGACTGGGACGGATCGAGCGAGCGCCGTCGCATCGCGCGCTGGCACCGCGCGGCGGTCGCGATGCGCGACGGCGGCTATCAGGAGCTGCTCGGCGCCACCTGATCGGGACATTCCGCGCGTCGTCACTTTGTCCGTTCCTAAACCGCATCCCGATTTCCGAAGGTCGCCGCCTCTCCGCCGGAGCCCGCCACGGGACCCGGCGCTGCGAACGGAGGCCCCTTTGAGCGACATGCATACCCCCATTTCGCCGCGCTACCTCAAGACGCCCGACGCTGCGCTACACCTCGGCCTGTCGAGCCGGACGCTCGAAAAGCATCGCTGCTTCGGAACGGGTCCCGAATACCGCAAACTTGGCGGGCGGATCGTGTACGCGATCGCCGATCTCGACGCCTGGGCCGAGATCGGCCGCAAGAAGTCGACGTCCGATCCCGGCAAGGGCGTCGTCCATCCCGCGCGCCCGGTTCGCCGCTGATGCGCCCGGCCCAGAACATCGCGCGCGCTTTGGGCGTGCAGCCGGTCGAGGCGACCGCGAGCGGTCTCACCGACCTTGAGCTGACCTGGATCGAGCAGCGCCTCGAGCATTGGCTGCGCTTCGGCCGCGTCGCCGCCGAGCGCATCGTCAGCCGCCGGACCCGCATCGTCTCCTTCCGGCCCGAGGCCGTCTTCGGCTTCGTCCGCTGGAGCGCGAACGACTTCGGCACCATCTTCTCGAGCATCTCGGTCATCGTAGCGCCTGCGCCGCGCGCGCCCTTCGCGACGCATCCCTACGTGCGCCCCGGCGGCGACATCCTGCTCCGCGTCGACGGTTGGCCGAGGGTTCAGCAGGTGCTCTCGGCGATCGATGCGATCGAGGC
>JAYPMZ010000323.1:0-1565 GCA_038130205.1 Erythrobacteraceae bacterium
CGAGCATCTGGTCCGCCTCGTCGAGCACCAGCACCTCGACGCTGCCGAGGTTGATGGCCTTCTGTTCGATGTGGTCTAGCAAACGGCCCGGTGTGGCGATCAAGATATCGGTGCCGCGGTGGAGCTTGTTGCGGTCCTTGTTGACCGAAGTGCCGCCAACGATCGACTGCACCTTGAGCCCTGCAAGCGCGCCGTAATCCTTGGCGCTCGTGGCGATCTGCACTGCCAGTTCGCGCGTCGGGGCAAGCACCAGCATGCGGCAGGATTTGAACGGAATACGGTTGTCGGCCTCGCGCAGCCGGTCGATGCTGGGAAGCATGAAGGCGGCGGTCTTGCCGGTGCCGGTCTGCGCGATACCCAGAAGGTCGCGCCCTTCGAGCACAGGCGGAATGGCCTGCGCCTGAATCGGCGTGGGAGTGTTGTAGCCCTTGAGATCAAGCGCCTGGAGAACGGGCTGCGACAGCCCGAGTTCGTCGAAAGTGGTCATGTGTGACTCGCAAAATATGCGGTGCGCACAGCGCGCAAAAATGCGGCGTGCGACGCGCGGGGTTTAAAGAACCGCCCGCGTGAATTGGGAAGCTGTAGGAGTTTGGGTGCGATACGCTGCCGGGGCGGATATTGTCAGAGCCGCCGCTTCACGCTGGCAAATGCGTTCGCTTGCAGCGCCAGATGGATGCTGCAGCGCAAAAAGTCAATCGAAACCGCCCTCACGGCCTAGAGCTGGCGGAAATTGAACACCGCGTTGAGCGCGAACACAGCCAGCCCTGCGAACACCGAAACGATCACGCGGACCACCAGATAGTTGATCGGCGTGAATTCGGTCAGCAGCCAGAACAGCCCGACCGTGATCAGCAAACCGAGGACCGCATTGACGAAAAAGATGGCATAGCCGCTTGCAAGTTTGCGCTCGGTCCCGGCGAATATCCAGCTGCGCCCGAAGACATAGTGGACGCTGGTGGCGATCATGAAGGTCAGACCCGTTGCAAGCGTTGCATCCACGCCGAACTGTTCGACCAGCACCCACAGCAGCGCCAGTCCGCCCAAAAACACGCTCGTGCTGACGACCGTGTTGCGTACCAGCATCCCGCCTGCACGGCGGTTCCAGAACCTTCTGAGCATATGCGGGAAGCCTTCGCCGCGTCAGGCCACAGGGATCGAAAGGGGGCGCGGTTGCGGGTTATTCTCGCCTGCATCGCGCCATTCTGTAATGCGCGGCGCACGCAGCCACAGGAACATCATCGGCAATTTAATGAACAACAGCTCGGAATGGATCATACGGTCGATCCAGCGTTCCTTGAGGCTGGGTTGGCGGCGCTGGTTTTCAGCCAGCCATTTGTCGTAAGGTTCGAAATGGCTCGGCTCGTCGCGGTGGACCACGTCGAAAATCCGTTTCAACGCCTTGTCCGATTGCACAAAGCCGTTCCCCATCAGGATTTCGACCTGCTTCAGCCCGCGCTTCTCGGTCAGCGAGATCACCCGGCACAGCCGTTCGAACAGGGCGTCCCTGGCGACGATGGCTTCGGTCTCGAGGCTGTCGATGGGCGTACCGCAAGTCAGTTCGATGA
>JAYPMZ010000324.1:0-1564 GCA_038130205.1 Erythrobacteraceae bacterium
AACTTGTGGCGCTTGCAAAGCTCAATAAGCGGACGGTCGATGCGCTGGCTGCACCAGCGACAGGCCAGGCATTTCTTTGGGATACCGAGATCAAAGGTTTCGGTGTCCGTGTCGGCGCAACCGGGACGAAAACCTTCGTCATCCAGTATATGAATGAGGAAGGCCGGGTTCGGCGAGTGAAGATCGGGCGCTTCGGCGTGATGACGGTCGAGCAAGCCCGCGAGTTGGCAAAGATCCAGTTGGGCAAGGTCGCCTCTGGCGAAGATCCCGCAGAGGAGTCGCGCCGGGTACGGAAGGATCTCAATGTCGCCGAGATGTGCGAATGGTATCTCGTCGAAGCGCGGGCCGGCCGCATTCTTGGACGGAAGAACCGCCCGATCAAGGACACCTCGCTCAACATGGATGAGAGCCGCATCCGGACGCATATCATCCCGCTGACGGGTAAACGCCTCGTGCGGAAGCTGACGATCGCCGACGTCGAGGCCATCAAAATTCACAACGCCACCGGAAAAACCCGAAACCCTCCTGCGGGGGGGCGCGGCGGCCGCCCGACGGGCGGTGCCGGCGTCGCCGGGAGGAGCCTCGGCACCCTTCAGGCCATTCTCGGCCATGCAAAGCATAAGGGACTGATTGCCGAACACCCCACGAAGGGCGCGAAGAAGCTCGCAACCAAGAAAAAGACCCGGCTTCTCAGCATCGCCGAGATCGAGCTGCTCGGTCGGGCGATCGGCCGGGCCGAACTGAGTTCCGAGAACCCCGTTGCGCTCGCAATTGTCAGGACTCTCCTTCTGACCGGCTATCGGCGGGAAGAGGCGCAGGCACTGCAGCGGCAGTGGGTCAACCCCATCTGCGGTTACGTCGCGTTCCCCGACACGAAGAGCGACGCGCAATATCGGGCGATCGGACCCGAGGCGGTCAAGATCGTTGTCGCACAGCCCGAAATTGCCGGCTGCCCCTACGTCTTTCCCGCGTCGAATGGCGAAGGCCCTTTTACCGCCGTCAGCGACTGCCTGGCTCGCCTGTGCCGCTCGGCCGGCATCGAGGGTGTAACGCCGCATACGCTGCGCCACACCTTCGGGAGCATGGCTGGCGAACTCGGCTTCTCCGAGCTCACGATCCGCGCGATGCTAGGCCACGCGTCGCAAAGTGTGACGCAGGACTATGTTCATATCGATGAAGCTGTGAAGCTGGCGGTCAGCCGCACTTCGGACGAGATCGCAAAACATCTCGAGACTGGCGTGCGGAAGGCGGCAAAGATGAAGTTCGCTCAATGACTCTTTCGGTCAGCGCATCCGGAGCGCGGATTGATCGGGTCGATCGAGTGCGCGGCTACTCCGGGAATGCGCTGGCCTTCAGCAATGTCATAGCTCATAGCGCCTCCCGGCAAGGTCGCCTCGTTCCCCTTTCGAAACCAGCATCGACTTGCTCCGCAATGCAGCCGGCAGGCTCGTGCAATCGGCGGCCCGGACGGGCCCAAGAATCCGGCAAACCTCGGCAAGATATTCGTCTGGAACCCGCATCCGGGCGCCTTGCAGGGCGGCATGAAGCATGACCGCTATCTCTT
>JAYPMZ010000325.1:0-238 GCA_038130205.1 Erythrobacteraceae bacterium
ATCCAGCGCGCCTTGATGGCGCCGGCGATATCCCGGATCGGCGTATCTGCGGGCAGGTTCGAGAGATAATATTTGCGCTCGCCGCTGGAGCGATGCTCGCCGACCAGCCATGCTTCTTCCCCGGGCATGTGCTGCGCGCCCGAGGCGCCGATGCGTTGCGGCGGGCCGTCGGCGATGCGGACGCGCATGACGGCAAAGCGCGCGCTCAGGCGTCCCTTCGTTCCCCGACGCCAACTGA
>JAYPMZ010000325.1:264-1563 GCA_038130205.1 Erythrobacteraceae bacterium
CCGGAACGTGGTGCTGACGGGGACGCCCGCGTCCCGCCACGGGGAAGATCAGTTGCACATCAGCGGGATAAACCTTCTGGTGCCGTGGGATGCCGACCGCCCAGTGCAAGCCTCTTGTGCTCAGCCCCTGGCGGAAAGAAGCCGAGAGGCCGTATCCGGCATCCGCGAGCACACAGCCAAAGCGCACCCCGGCGGCAATGACCCGGTCGATTTCCTCGATAGCGATCGCCGGCTTGGTGCGATACGGGCGGAAGGGCTCGGGCACGCCCGCCTTGACCATGCGCGCCTCGTCGCTCGTCCAGCTTTCCGGCAGGAACAGCCGCAAGCCCAGCATGATCGGCACCTCTCGCGACGCCAGCGTCACCGATACGAGCGTCTGGCAGTTCGCATTCTTGCCCAGCGCTGATGCATATTGCGGCGCCACTCCCACCGACGCCGTCCCTTTCTTCGGCAACGCGGTGTCGTCGATGATCAGCCATGCCTTGTCGCCGCCGACCAGCGCATCGGCCTGTTCCCACAGGGTCGCCTCAAGCGGACCGCTGTCCCAAAGGCCCGCACCGATGAAGTGATGCAGGCGATCATAGCCGACTTCGCCCGTCCGCGCCGCCATCGGCTGGATGCTCTTGCGATCCCCCGGACCGATCAGGCCCGCGACATAGGCCGGGCACATCCGTTGCCGAGCCTTGTGGCCAAGGCCCTCCAGATAGGGCGCCAGCCAACGCTCCAGATCAACACGCCAATCACCATCCATCGCCGACATCCTTCCAACGTCGGCTCCCTATGAATCACCCATCAACCAAAATGGGAATCCCCAAAATCAAACTTCTGCCAAAGTAGTGCTAGTCCAATGACGGGAACGGAATCCTGTCGACCGCGCGATGAAGCCCATTTCAGCAAGCTGTTAGTGCTTCCCCCTCATCCATATGAAATGTAAGCCTGCGGGATAGACCCGGATGGAGCGGACCGGCATGTGTCGCGTCCAAAGATCGTCAAACAGAGGACGCAGGGAAAGGTTCGAATGAAACGTTCTTCAAGAAATTATGTCGAGGGAGAGTCGCCGCGCGAGAGAATAGTCGATGCTGCTCGCAGATTGTTCGGTTCGAAGGGCTTTTATGCGACGACAACGGCGGAATTGGCGGAAGAAGCATCGGTCAGCGTCGGCCAGATATATCGACTCTTTACCGACAAGGACGACGTCATCCTCGCAATAGTAGAAGAAAATGTGCGCGTTCGCCTAGCCGAGATGCACTCGATTTTCGACGCTGTGGAACGGCGCGAGCTTGCGATGTTCGAGGCGAT
>JAYPMZ010000326.1:0-1560 GCA_038130205.1 Erythrobacteraceae bacterium
CGGCGACGGCCCGGACAAGAAATTTCATGACGCCTGTATAGGGATGCCACCCATGAAGGACCAGTGAATGTAAGCAAACAATCGCTTGCTTGTCGCCAAGTGTGTCTGCGCCTATCTGGGGGCCATGTTCATCGAAACCGAAACCACACCCAATCCGCAAAGCCTCAAATTCCTGCCGGGGCGCGCCGTCATGCCTTCGGGCACGCGCGAGTTCGCTTCACCCGAAGCCGCCGAGGCAAGCCCGTTGGCAGAGGCGGTTTTCGATACAGGCGAGGTCGTCAACGTCTTCTTCGGCGCGGATTTCGTCACCGTCACCGCTGCGCCCGGCGCCGACTGGAGCGCGCTTAAGCCACAGGTCGTGACGATCTTGCTCGACCACTTCATCACCGAGGCTCCGCTGTTCGCAGGCGGCAGCGCCAACGGCATCAGCGTTCCGCCCGAAGATGCCGAGCTGGTGGTCGAGGACCGCGAGGAAGACGCCGAGGTCATCGCCTCGATCCACGAACTGCTCGAAACCCGCGTTCGTCCCGCTGTGGCAGGCGACGGCGGCGACATTGCCTATCGCGGATTTTCCGATGGCGTCGTCTATCTCACCCTGCAGGGCGCCTGTGCAGGCTGCCCATCGAGCACGGCGACGCTCAAGCACGGGATCGAGAGCCTGCTGAAGCATTATGTGCCCGAAGTGACCGAGGTTCGCGCCGCCTAACCTCTTGCAGCATGAGAATTGCTGAGGCAGGGCCTCGCTCGTGATGCGTACGCTCGCCATCGAAACCGCCAGCGAAGCCTGTTCCGTCGCCCTGTTCGACGGCGAGAGCGAGATTGCGCATGATCACCGCGTGATGGGGCGCGGCCACGCCGAACAGCTCGTCCCGATGATCGCCGCCTTGCCCGACAAGGGACGCGCAGACCGTATCCTCGTATCGCTTGGCCCCGGCAGTTTTACCGGCGTGCGGATCGGCATAGCGACCGCACGGGCGCTCGGCTTTGCATGGGGTGCGCAGGTGCTCGGCTACCCCACCCTTGCGCTTGTCGCGGTCCGCAGCTGGCAGCCCACGCCGCGTCCGGTCACCGTGTGCATGAATGGCGGGCATGGCGAATGGTTCGTGCAGGACTTTATCAACGACCAGCCCGATGGCGAGGTTCGTTCGCTCACGCCGGATCAGGCGCTGGCGCGGGGTGCACAAGCTGTGATTGTCGGCAATCGCGCACGCGAATTCGCCGATCTGCTGGGCGATGATCGGCTTGTGCTCGATCTGCTGCCCGATGCCCGTGCGACCAACCTGCTTCATGAAAGCCGGCTGACCCGCGATCTCGCCCCGGTCTACGGGCGCGGTCCCGATGCCACTCCGATCGCGCAGCAGGGGCCGAAATGACGCCTCCGCCCGATATTATCGATCACATCATGACGGTGATGGAGGTCGCCTTCGACCCTGAATATGGCGAGGCGTGGAACCGCCGTCAGGTCAGCGATGCGCTGGTCATGCCATCGACCCATGCGCTCGTGCTCGACACGCGCGGGGCCTTGATCGAGGACGGCCCCGATTCCGGGCGCCCCTCGGG
>JAYPMZ010000327.1:0-1558 GCA_038130205.1 Erythrobacteraceae bacterium
TCTCTAGACGGCACGCGGGCGAGGATGCATGCGGAGAATTAACCCTTTGGCGCTAAGCGCCTTCGGGTAATGAGCGCAAACTCTCTCTCACCCGCATCGGGCAGGCCGCCGGTTCTGCCCAAGAGCGATGTTTCATCGGGCGTCGGCCTTGCCGGTTTGCTCGGCCTTGCGGTGTGGATACTGTTCTGCCGCGCCTTCCCGGCGATTGCCGAAATGGCCGGTCTGGGCAGCGGCTATGGGGTGCTGTCGGGGCCCTATGCTTCGCTCACCGCAATGGCCTTCACCGCCGGACCGATGGCTCTGTGGTCGCTGCTGGTGGACAAGGTTCACCTGCGTGCCTCGACCGGCCTCGATTGGACTATCAAGCGCAGTGTCGAGGAGGTTCTGCCGGTCTCGACGGTCAAGATCGTCGGCCTGTGGGCGACATGGGCGATCATTGCGGGACTGTACTGCATTTGCCGCTGGTATTGGGACGGACCGTATCTCTTCGCGATGGACGTGCTCAGCCTTGCGATTTTGCCGCTGATATTTCTCGCGGTCCCTTATGTCATCTGGCTCGACCGTCACATGGTCGAACCGCATGATAGCACATGGCATTTCGGAGCGATGCTGCTGGGCCGCGGCGGAGAAAACGAAGGCGGGATCGACCTCGATGCCGTCAAGAAGCACTGGCGGGCATGGATTATCAAGGCGTTCTTCGGCGCCTTCATGATCTCGATTCTGCCGGGCGGTTTTGCCTTTGTTGTCGAAGCCGACCCGTCGGCCATGGCGGGCAATCCGTTCGAGATCGCGATGCTGCTGATCACGCTGCTGTTCCTTGTCGATGTGCAGATCGGGACAGTCGGCTACCTCTTCACTCTGCGCCCGCTCGACGCGCATATCCGGTCGGGCAATCCGTTTGTCGCGGGCTGGCTCGCGGCGCTGCTGTGCTACCCGCCCTTCGTGTGGGGCATCATCGGTGGCAACAACCAGATCCTGAGCTATGAAGCGAATGTCGAAGGCTGGGGCTTCTGGATGGCGAACCAACCGGCGCTGCTGTGGGTCTGGGGCGCATGGCTGGTATTCCTCACCGCGATTTACGCCTGGGCCACGGTGGTCTTCGGTATACGTTTCTCGAACCTCACCTATCGCGGGGTGCTGACCAATGGTCCGTATCGCTTCACCCGTCACCCGGCCTATCTGTCGAAGAACCTGTTCTGGTGGTGCTCGGTGTTGCCGTTCCTCGTGACGAGCGGCTCCGCGACCGATGCGATCCGCAACACCTTCTTCCTGCTGGTCGTCAACGGTATTTACTACTGGCGCGCCAAGACCGAGGAAGCGCACCTGCTGTCCGAAGACCCGAAGTATCGCGAATACTACGACTGGATGGAGGCAAACGGCCTCGTCACCGCTCCGCTGTCCGCGCTCAAGCGCAAGCTCGTCGGTCGCCTTTCGGGCAGTGCGCGCGGGTCTGCGGGCGTTGCAGAGCCTATGTCTCAGGAACCCGCGGAATAAATCAGATGTGCGAGCCGTCGTCGGCCTCGTATTTGGCGAGGTGGGTGATGGTGATGTCGAGGTC
>JAYPMZ010000328.1:0-1555 GCA_038130205.1 Erythrobacteraceae bacterium
ATCGAGCTTCGCGCGGTCCAATCAAAGCTGTCTGGATCGCGGCCCCTTTCTGGTCCATCGGCGCGGCCCGAAGAGGAGAATCGCTTGTTTCGCGCGCTGTCGACCACCACCCTCCGCCTGTTCGTGCCGCTGCTGGCGGGCGCGAGCCTGCGCGACCGGGCGATCGGCAGCGTCGGCGCGCTGATCGGGATCGCGGTGGTCGGCGTGTTTTGCGTGCTGTTCTTTCCCGCGGCGACGCCGTGGATCGTCGCGCCCGTCGGCGCGTCGGCGGTGTTGCTGTTCGCGGTTCCCGCGAGCCCGCTCGCGCAGCCCTGGTCGATCGTCGGCGGCAATGTCCTGTCGGCGGCATTCGGGGTGATCGTTATGGGGATGGTGCCCGAGCCGGCGCTGGCGGCGGCGCTGGCGGTTGGCGGCGCGATCCTGATCATGTCGCTGCTGCGCTGCCTGCATCCGCCGGGCGGCGCCGCGGCGCTGAGCGCGGTGATCGGCGGCCATACGTTGCAATCGGGGCATGCCGCGCATTTACTGCTGCCGATGCTCGTCAATTCGCTGCTCCTCGTCGCGGCGGGCTGGGCCTTTCACCGCTTTTCGGGGCATAGTTACCCGCACCGCGCGGCGCCGGTCGAAGGCAGGCCCGCGGTCGCGGCGGCGCCGGCGGGGGTGTTGATGGACGATATCGACGCGGCGCTCGACGATCTGGGCGAGACGTTCGACATCGGGCGTGAGGATCTGGCGCTATTGCTGGCGCGGGCGGAGGTCCATGCGGCGTCGCGGATCGGGCGGGCGCAGATTGCGGCGGTTAAGAAGGTTCGCGGGAAGAAGGCGGTGCGTGAGGTCGAGCATAGCTGATGTCGTCATCCCGGACTTGATCCGGGATCCAATCCTCCGGCGTCGCGTGAATGGACCCCGGGTCAAGTCGAACGAGCCGCGTGTCTCGTTCGAGGATGACTATACTAAAAAAGCCCGATGCCTTATCGCACCAGTACGCCGCCCTTCATCACATGGTCGATCTTTTCGAGCACGGTGATGTCGGCGATCGGATCCGCCCCCACCGCAACGAAGTCGGCATAGCGGCCGGGGACGATCGCGCCGATGTCGCTGCGCCCCATTTCCACGGCCGCGCGGCCGGTGGCAGACTGGATTGCCTGCATCGGCGTCATCCCATAGTTGACCATATTGCGGAACTGGCGCGCGTTGAGCCCGTGCGGATAGACGCCGGCGTCGGTCGCATAGCCGATGTTGACGCCAAGCTCGACCGCGCGGCGGAAGGCGGCGCGCTGCGCGTCGGTCGTCTCGCGATTCTTGCGCAGATATTCCTCGGGCCAGCCCTCTTTCGTGCCGACTTCGTCGATATAGGTGCCGTTGTAGATGTCCATCGCGAGCCAGGTGCCGTGCTTTTTCGCGAGTTGCAGCGCTTCTTCATCGGCGAGGCTGGCGTGTTCGATGCTGTCGACCCCGGCGCGGATCGCATTCTTGATCCCCTCGGCGCCGTGCGCGTGCGCGGTGACCCTTTTGCCGCGGGCATGCGCGACTTCGACGATCGCGCGGAGCTGAT
>JAYPMZ010000329.1:0-1552 GCA_038130205.1 Erythrobacteraceae bacterium
CCATTTATTCCGCCACCGACAATTAGAAGATCATAATGCGCACTCATCGCAAGCAGGCTTGGCGGTTCGCGGCGCATTTGGCTAGGGGGCAGCACGATGAGCGACAAGAAACCTGCACCGCATGGATGGATCATCCTCGACAAGCCGCGCGAGCTGGGATCGACGCAGGCCGTCGGTGCGGTGAAGCGCAACTTGCGCGAGGGCGGCTATGCCAAGACCAAGGTCGGGCACGGCGGCACGCTCGATCCGCTTGCAGAAGGCGTGCTGCCGATCGCGCTCGGCGAGGCGACCAAGCTGGCCGGGCGCATGCTCGATGCAAGCAAGATCTACGACGTCACGATTAAATTCGGCGAGCAGACCGACACGCTCGACACCGAAGGCGAAGTCATCGAGCGCAGCGACGTGCGACCGAGCTTGCCCCAGATCGAAGCGGTCCTGCCGCAGTTCACCGGCGCAATCGCACAGGTCCCGCCCGCCCATTCGGCGCTCAAGGTCGACGGCAAACGCGCCTATGACCTTGCGCGGGCAGGGGAAGAGGTGGAACTGGCGACGCGCGCGGTGACGATCCACGCTTTGGCCGTGACCGATGGCCCTCACGCCCGCGACGAGGTCACGCTTTCGGCGCACGTATCCAAAGGCACATATATCCGCAGTCTTGCACGCGATATCGCCCATGCCCTTGGAAGCTGCGGCCATGTTACCTACCTTCGGAGAACAAAGGCCGGTCCCTTCCTCGAAGCGGACGCGATTTCGCTGGACAAGTTGAACGAAATCGCTAATGGCGCGCAACTA
Source organism: Erythrobacteraceae bacterium (assembly GCA_038130205.1). Lineage (GTDB taxonomy): Bacteria > Pseudomonadota > Alphaproteobacteria > Sphingomonadales > Sphingomonadaceae > Erythrobacter. Next base: position 793 of record JAYPMZ010000329.1, read on the forward strand.
TCTGACCTACTCCTGCCGCTAGAGGCGGGGCTGGACGACATCCCGGCCCTCAACCTCGACCAGACAGACGCGCAGGCGGTCCGCCAGGGCCGGGTCTTGTCTGGACTGCCCCAACCATCCGGGCTCTATTGCGCGATGCTGGACAAGTGTCCTGTCGCACTGATGGAAATTCAGGATGGAACGGCGAAAGTCGTTCGGGGTTTCAATCTTCCAGATGTCGCGGAGTAAATGAAATGTCGGTTACCGCCGAGCGTAAGCAAGAAATCATCAAGGACAATGCCCAGGCCAATGGCGACACGGGCAGCCCGGAAGTCCAGGTCGCGATCCTCACCGAGCGTATCCGCAACCTCACCGAGCACTTCAAGTCCAACCACAAGGACAACCACTCGCGCCGCGGCCTTCTCATGATGGTCAACAAGCGTCGCAATCTGCTCGCATACCTCAAGAAGAAGGATGTGGAGCGCTACAACGCCCTGATCCAGAAACTGGGTCTGCGTAAATAAGAGTTTCCAAAGGGCGGCTCCAAAGGCCGCCCTTTGTCTATCCGGCTCCCTCGCAATCCGGCGGGGATGCCAGTTCAGGGGCGCAGATAGCCCCGCACCGGAGCGGGACCGGTCTAACCCCGCAAAGTAGGCCCCGTGCGCGCAATATGGCGGCGCGGGTCAAAAAGGAAAATCAATGTTCGACACGAAAACCGTATCGCTGGAGTGGGGCGGAAAAACCCTCACTCTGGAAACCGGCCGCGTTGCCCGTCAGGCAG
>JAYPMZ010000330.1:0-1549 GCA_038130205.1 Erythrobacteraceae bacterium
TCGCTAGGGTAACGCCGCTCGGGGGCTAGAAACGGAACCTACCGACCTATGACCGACGACGAATCCACCGTGGCGACGCTTTCCGATGACGATCATGGCGTCACCGAGCACCGCGCGCATGTCCGCGAGGATGCCGCGGCGGGCAATGGACTGGCGGTCATTTCGATCGCCAAAAGCTATGACAAGCGCACCGTTCTCTCCGACGTGTCGCTATCGGTCGGCAAGGGTGAGGTCGTCGGGCTCCTGGGGCCGAACGGCGCGGGCAAGACGACCTGCTTCTATTCGATCATGGGGCTGGTGAAGCCCGACGCCGGGCGCATCATGCTCGACGGCGCCGACATCACCGCGCTGCCGATGTACCGCCGCTCGATCCTCGGCCTTGGTTATCTGCCGCAGGAAACCTCGATCTTTCGCGGCATGACGGTGGCGCAGAATATTGAGGCGGTGCTCGAACTCGCCGAACCCGACAAGATTGCGCGCGAACGGCGGCTCGAGGAACTGCTCGACGAATTCGGCCTCACGCGGCTGCGCGATGCCGCCGCGATGGCGCTGTCGGGCGGCGAACGCCGCCGCGCCGAAATCGCGCGCGCTCTCGCCGCCAACCCTTCGATCATCCTGCTCGACGAACCCTTCGCGGGCATCGACCCGCTGTCGATCAGCGACATTCGCGATCTCGTCGCGGATTTGAAGACGCGCGGCATCGGTGTGCTGATCACCGACCATAATGTGCGCGAGACGCTCGACCTCGTCGATCGGGCGTGCATCATCTATGACGGCAAGGTGCTGCTTGCCGGCTCTCCGGCCGAACTCGTCGCCGATCCCGAGGTGCGCCGCCTGTATCTGGGCGAGGGTTTTTCGCTGTGATCGCGGCCTGTTGCGCCAAAAATTCTTGTGCGTCCCCGCGAAGGCGGGGACCCATCTCCGGTGGGTTCCAAATAGCACCGGCGGGAGATGGGCCCCTGCCTTCGCAGGGGCACGCAGGGTTTGATTTCGAGATAGCCTAGTTCCAATGGCGCTCGCTCCGCGTCTCGATCTCCGCCAGTCGCAATCGCTGGTGATGACGCCGCAGTTGCAGCAGGCGATCAAGCTGCTGGCGCTGTCGAACCTCGAACTCGAGGCCTATCTGGCCGAAGCGCTCGAAGGCAATCCGTTGCTGGACGCGGCCTCGGCCGATGGCGACGGCGGAGGCGGTGACGAACTGGCGGGTGACACCCCCGCGGCCGAAGCAGCGTCGCTCGATACAGATCAAGCGATGTCGGCCGATGGCGGGAGCGAAAACGACCTCGACGTCGACTTCGCGACCGAAAGCTTTCACCACGACAGCGCGAGCGACAATGTCGGCCTGTCGGGCGGCGGCGAGGATATCGATTTCGACAGCTTCGCCGAGCATGACGGCACGCTCCACGACCATCTGCTCGCGCAAGTCGGCGAACGCTTCAGCGGGATTGAGGCCATCGTCGCAGGACAGCTCGTCGCCCAGCTCGACGACCCGGGAGATACTAGCACCGAACTTCCCGAACTCGCGTCTCAATTTGGCTTGCCGCGCGCG
>JAYPMZ010000331.1:0-1546 GCA_038130205.1 Erythrobacteraceae bacterium
GCCGGTCACCCTGCTCGAGGGGATGCAGGCTGGCGCACCGAATGGGACGAGCGTCGCCTATGCCAAGGGCGCGAGCTATGCGTTCGAGGATGCGGGCAAGAGCGACGGGTTCGCCGAAGCGATCGCGCTGGCGCAAAAATCGGATGTGATCATCGCCGCGGTGGGCGAACGCTGGGACATGACGGGCGAAGCGGCGAGCCGCACGTCGCTCGACCTGCCCGGCAACCAGCAGGCGTTGCTTGAAGAACTCAAGAAGACCGGCAAGCCCATCATCCTCGTGTTGATGAGCGGGCGCCCGAACAGCATCGAATGGGCCGACGCCAATGTCGATGCGATCCTGGAGGCCTGGTATCCCGGCACGATGGGCGGCCACGCGATCGCCGACGTGCTTTATGGCCGCTATAATCCATCGGGCAAACTGCCCGTCACCTTCCCGCGCAACGTCGGGCAGGTGCCGATCCATTACGACATGAAGAACACCGGGCGGCCGATCGAACTGGGCGAGCCGGGCGCCAAATATGTCTCGCGCTACCTCGATGCGCCGAACACGCCGCTTTATCCCTTCGGCTATGGGCTAAGCTATACGAGCTTTTCCTATTCGCCGGTGACGCTCGACAAGACGAAGATTCGCCCGGGCGAAAAGCTGACTGCCAGCGTCACGGTGACGAACAGCGGCGCGCGGGCGGGCGAGGAGGTCGTGCAGCTTTATATCCGCGATCTCGTCGGGTCGGTGACGCGGCCGGTGAAGGAATTGAAGGGGTTCGAGAAGATCAACCTCAAAAAGGGTGAAACGCGCACGGTGCGCTTCACCCTGTCGGACGCCGACCTCGCCTTCACGCGACAGGACATGAGCTGGGGCAGCGAACCCGGCCAGTTCAAGCTGTGGATCGGGCCGTCGTCGGCCGCAGGACACGAAGCCAGTTTCGAGCTGACCGAATAGCTCGGCCTTGCCGCGACCGGAGCGCGGGGTTACCCGGCATAGGGTGAGTCCCGACACGCCCGCCCCGCCCTCCGCGTTCGCGCCGTTCCGCTACCCGGCATTTCGGGCGATCTGGATCGCCAACCTCGCATCGAACATGGGGTCGATGATCCAGTCGGTCGCGGCGGCGTGGCTGATGACCGAGCTCACCCAATCGCACCTGTTGATCGCGCTGGTGGCGGCGAGCACGACGATTCCGGTCATGCTGCTCGGCATTTTCGCGGGGGCCATCGCCGACAATTTCGACCGGCGGCGCGTGATGCTCGCGGCGCAGACGGGGATGCTAATCGTCTCGGCGGCGCTGACGCTGACGACCTATCTGGGTGCGATCACGCCGCTCACCCTGCTCTTCTTCACGCTGGCGGTCGGGTGCGGCACCGCGCTCAACGGCCCTGCGTGGCAGGCGTCGGTGCGTTTGCAGGTCGGGCCCAGGGATTTGCCGCAAGCGATTGCGCTCAATACCATCGCCTTCAACCTCGCGCGCAGCGTCGGGCCGGCGCTCGGCGGGATGCTGATTGCGATCGTCGGCACTGCCGCCGCCTTCGGGCTCAATGCGCTAAGCTATGT
>JAYPMZ010000332.1:0-1539 GCA_038130205.1 Erythrobacteraceae bacterium
CCGATGGAGATCATTTCGGCGCAATGTGTGAGCGACACGGTCATCGTCGGCAATGCCTGGCAGCAAAAGCGCAGCGTCGTACGCCAGCAGGAAGACGACACCTATAACTACGCGACCTATTCCTACGATCTGGACAGCAACAAGTTCACCAAGGTCGATGAGAACCTTGTCGTGATCGAGGAACTGCCCGACGAGCCCGATACCGTGCTGGTCGCCGCACCCGACAGCAATGGTGGCCTCGGCGTCGATCCCTTCGAAGCATTCCGCCCGCGCAACTTCTACAAGTTGAACCTGCGCACCGGTTCGAAGAGCCTCGTCATGCGCGGGACGCGCAAATATGGCGCGGTGACTTTCGACAGCAAGGGCAATCCCCGCTTCGCGATTGGTCAGGACACCGACAACACGGTGAAGACCTATTACCGTAAGCCCGGTGATGGTTCGTGGACGCAGTTCGGCCCGGTCTATGACCAGGACGATCACGAAAACCTCTACCGGTTCCTCGGTGGCTTTCAGGGTATTGCCGGCTTCGATCCGGACAATCCGAACATCGGCTACATGATCGAAGCGCGCAACGGTGCGGACAAGGCATCGCTGTGGGAGTTCAACTTCGAAACCGGCGAGTATGGTCGCGAGCTTTTCGCATCGCCTGACGCCGACGTGCTCGGCATCAGCCTCAATTCGATCCCCGGCAACGATCATCTCGCCGCAGCGGTCTATCCGGGCGCAAAGTATGAGCGTCACTGGTTCGACGAAGATGAAAAGGCGCTTTACGAAGCACTCGAAGCGCAGATTCCCTATTCGCACCAGATCAGCATCTCGAGCCGTTCCTATGACGGCCGGACGATGGTTGTAACCAACCGCGGACCGCACGATCCGGGATCGTTCTGGCTGGTCAAGGACGGTCAGCTTGCCAAGCTCGGCAGCCGCAACCCGCTGATCAATCAGGAATCGCTCTCCGACGTCGAGTACATCCGTTACCCGTCGCGGTACGGCGATCTGACGATCCCCGCCTATCTCACCAAGCCCAAGGGCGAAGGTCCGTTCCCGCTGATCGTGCTCCCGCATGGCGGCCCGCACGTGACCGAAGTCATCAGCTATGACGAATGGGGCCAGTTGCTCGCATCGGCCGGCTACATGGTGCTTCAGCCGCAATACCGCATGTCGGTGGGCTGGGGTCAGGAGCACTTCGACAGCGCTTATGGCGAGCACGGCGGCAAGATGCAGGACGATAAGGACGACGGCGCGCTCTATCTGATCGAGCAGGGCCTCGTCGATCCCGACCGCGTTGCCATGTTCGGCTGGTCCTATGGCGGATATGCCGCGCTGGTGGCTCTGAGCCGCGAAGAGCAAATCTACCAGTGTGCCATTGCAGGGGCCGCAGTGGCCGATCCGGCCAAGACCTTCCGTCTCGGTGCTGGCCGTGCCGGTAGCAGCGCTCCCAAGGCGCTGATCGACTGGGCAGAACGTCGCGGAACGATCGGGATCAACCCCATTGCGGAAGTCGACAAGGTCAACATTCCGCTGCTGATGGTTCACGGC
>JAYPMZ010000333.1:0-1538 GCA_038130205.1 Erythrobacteraceae bacterium
CGTTCCAGCGTCCCGGGCACACCCCAGACGGAGAACCCCTGTAGCAACGTCTCGGTCTCCGAATGGCCGCGCCACCCGCTCGCGCCGCGTTCATCCAGTTCGCGCCGCATGTCGATATGATTATAGATTTCACCGTTATAAGTGAGGACGAAACGGCCATCGTGGCTGAACATCGGCTGATGCCCGGCCGGCGACAGGTCGATAATGGCCAAACGACGATGAGCAAGCGCAACTCCGGCCTCGCCGTCGACCCAATAGCCATCGCTGTCCGGGCCCCGATGGGCGATCGTGTCGGCCATCCGCCGCAACAACGCGTCACCGTCCGCAAAACCGGACCTGTCCAGAAACCCTGTGAAACCGCACATCAGCGCCGGCCCCTGCCAAGATCAAGACGAATAGCCATGACGTCGATCCTTGTCGTGAATTTCATGCGCGATTACAATTTTCTGTCATAGTAGCGAACCCGAAATTTACGCTGGCGCAAGCCCGAACTCTCTCTCGCTCTCCCTGAGGCGACACGTATGTCTGCCCGCCGTGAGAGATGAGGTCTGACCCGAAATCCGCCCCTTCATTTACGCATGGCGTCGCGGATCAACGCCCGGATCTCTCGATAGCAGAATAATGATCCGCCATTTCGGCATATGCGAATGTTTGGGAATGGCGGTTCTCGACGAACCGGCGCACCTCATGGCGCCAATTCTCGAGCTTTTCCGGTTCATTGAACAGCTCTTTCGCCTTTGCCGCCATCTCATCCGGCGTTGCCTTGGCGAGCGCCCCGATATCCCGACCATCAAACGTGTCTAGAGCCATTTTATATTCCTCCTCATCGCGGTACGCGATGAGGACCGGAAGTCCCGATGCCATGGCCTCGAGCACCACGACCCCCAGATTCGGGCCACGGGTGGTTTGCAGCAGGACATTCGCCGCGGCATATGCCGGCGCGGGATTCTGCAGTGCTCCAAGGAAGCGGATAGCGGTACGGCCTGGCAGAGTTGCGGCCAAATTCTCGAGATACTCGCGCTGTGGACCATCCCCGCCAATCACCAGCACGGCCTTCGGGTCATCGAGAATACGAGCAGCCCGGATGGCGAGATCGACATCCTTGTCCGAATGAAGCCGCGCGACCACCAGCATGACGCGGTCGTCCGCCGCGAACCCGAACTCGGCCCGGCTCGCGGCCGTTGTTTTGGCATCCAGCGTGAATCGCGCCGTATCTACTCCGATAGACGACACGACAACATGCGATCGAGATGCGTGCCAATACTTGACAATTTCGTCTTCGATATAATGGGTGAAGGCAAGGAAACGATCGACCAGAACCAAGGGTAAGCGAGTGGCGAAAAGCACGCGCTCCAGACGAGAGCCATGAGCGGCCGTATACATTTTGGAATGTATGACCGGTATACCGCAGATCTTTGCAGCGATCCAGGCAGGCCAGGCGGATGCGGTCAGTTGCGTGTGGACGGTAGCGACCTGTTCTCGGCGAAAATAGGCGACCAGATGTCGGATCACGGGCGGCAACATGCGCAAGTAGACGA
>JAYPMZ010000334.1:0-458 GCA_038130205.1 Erythrobacteraceae bacterium
CGATTGAAGATGCCGCTGCCACCGCAAGCGGCAAGCATGGCGCAGCCCGAAGCAAGCAGAATGGCGGTCTTTACGTTACGCATCTTAATTCTCCGCAGGGACGGTTTCCGCGTCCGTGTCTGTATCGGTGTCCTTTTCGCGCATGAACAGGCTGCGCGCAAGGATGATGACGACGCCGATGGTGATAGCCGCATCGGCGACGTTGAAAATCATGAACGGCCGGAAGGTGCCGATGTGGAAGTCGGCATAGTCGATAACATACCCCAGCGTGTAGCGATCCTGGATATTGCCGATCGCTCCGCCGAGGATCAGGCCGAGCGCGAGGATATCGCCGAGCAGTTTTTCACGCATCATCCAGACAAATACGACCAGTGCGATCAGCGCGGTAACCGCCACCAGCAGCCAGCGCATCTCCATATTGGTTGCTTGCAGCATGCCAAGCGAGATGCCGCGGTTTT
>JAYPMZ010000334.1:468-1536 GCA_038130205.1 Erythrobacteraceae bacterium
GTTTTCGAGATAATAGAGATCGAAAAACGGCAGCAGGTCGATTTTTCCGACTGTGCGTAGGTTCAGTGGACCGACAACATAGCCCTTCACAGCCTGATCGATCACCGCGACTATTACGGCAAAGGCCAGCCCGATCAGGCGGTTGCGCGTGAACAGCTTGCCCATCAGGCGGCGTCCATACCGGCAACGACGCTATCGCAGCGCCCGCACAGCGCGCCGTCTTCGGGCACGTCGGGCAGAAGGCGCCAGCAGCGGCCGCATTTGGCATCGGTGGATTTGGTGACGATCACTTCGTTTCCTTCGCCCAAATCACTAGAACGCGTCACTGTCCCGGTGATGAACAATTCGGCGAGCTGTGCGTCGGTGACGCCAGCGGGAACCGCGCTTGCGGGCACGGTTACCGTCGCCTCGTTGCTCGAACGGATCACTTTTTCGCGGCGCAGCGGCTCGATCGCCTCGGTCACGCGCTCGCGCAGGTCGCGCAGCGCTTCCCATTTGGCGGTGTCGGCAGGAACCTGTGGCACGCTCGGCCATTCGAGCAGGTGGACGCTGCCGCCTTGCTCGCCATCTTCGGGGTAGCGCGACTGCCACACTTCCTCGGCGGTGAAGACCAGCACCGGCGCGGCGTAGCGCACCAGCGCGTGGAACAGCAGGTCGAGCACGGTGCGATAGGCATTGCGCGCGGTGCTGTCGTCGCCGTCGCAATAGAGCGTGTCCTTGCGGATATCGAAGAAGAAGGCTGAGAGGTCTTCGTTGCAGAAATCGACCAGCAGGCGCGTGTAGGCGTTGAAGTCGTAATCCTCGACCGCCTTGCGCAGCTTGGTGTCGAGATCGCTCAACAGCGAGAGTACGTAAAGCTCCAGCTCGGGAATCTCGCCGGTGTCGGACATATCGCCGACAAAGCCGTCGAGCGCGCCGAGCAGATAGCGGAAGGTGTTGCGCAGGCGGCGGTACTGGTCGCCCACGCCTTTGAGGATCTCGTCGCCGATGCGGTGGTCCTCGGTGAAGTCCACCGAGAGCGCCCAGAGGCGGATGATGTCCGCGCCGTATTGCTCCATGACCTTCAGC
>JAYPMZ010000335.1:0-1532 GCA_038130205.1 Erythrobacteraceae bacterium
GCCAGCGGACGTGCGTGACCTCGGCGGCGGTGGCGGGGCGACCCGTGGCCCCTTCGACCGGTACGATGAGGGAGGCGAGCGGGCCGAAAGTCTTGCCACCGTCGATCGACACGCCGAAGCCCGCTGTATCGACCGTGTCGTCGTAAGCCAGGCCTTTGGGGATGGGATTGACGAGATTGACGCCCGAGGCGGGCGCGGCGCCGTCGTTGGTGAAGGTGAGGGTGACGCGAACCCTATCGCCGGGAACAACGACATCGGGGTCGACATAAGTCTTTTGCGCCGGTTGGCCCGCTGTCGCCGGCGTCAATTTCTCCAGTTCGATCTTGCTTGTCAGCGCGCCTGAGCCCTGCGCCGCCGCCGAGCCGGCATTGATTATCAGAAGCATCGCAGCGGCCAAGATATTCCCCACCTTGCCAATCATGGGCATCTCCTTTGGTCCTTTGGCGCTTTTGGCGCATCAGGCGGGGCAGGGATAGCGTTTCTTCATCAGGGCATCGAAGGCCGAATAGATGCTGACTTTCCGCCGCGCGGAAGCCGGATAGCTGCGCAGGTGCGACAGCCATTGATCGGGGGTGAGGCTGCCTGATTCGGGCGGGCAACTCGTTGTCCTGCGCCCGGCGCGGCGTTCGGCGTCGATCCGCGCCTTGTAGCGCTTGCCCGCCGCGATCACTTCGCCCTTGAGCTGATGACCCTGCGGCGTCGCGAGTGCAAGCGGGCCGAGCCGTTCGATCGAGGCCGCGCGGGCCAAAAACGCCGCGACGCTCATATCGCCGGGCGCCATGCCGCAAAGGATGGGAACCGCGAACAGGACGGGGAAAAGGCGTGCATGTTTCGCGTTGACCATGCGCCGCAAATTCCCCTCCGGCAATGAATAGTCCCTGAAGGCTGAAGGGCCGAGGCGCGAAGCCTAGGCCCCCTGGGGATTGGCGTCGCCGAACGGGCGCGGCTTACGCTTGATCTGCGGGATGCCGCCCGCATGACCCGACACTGGCGTACCGCGCTTCGTCGCATCGTCTTCGCGGCCGATGTCTTCGCCCTTGATCGCGCGCTTCGCTTCTTCGCCCGACAGCGTCTCATATTCGAGCAGCGCACCGGCGAGCAGGTGGAGCTCGTCGATATGGTCGGTCAGCACCTTGCGCGCAACCTTTTCGCCTTCCTCGACGAGCCGGCGAACTTCGGCGTCGATCAGCTTGGCGGTTTCTTCGGACATATTCTGCGCGCGCGATACGCTGTGGCCAAGGAAAACCTCGTCCTGATTGTCGCGATAGCGCAGCCAGCCGAGCTTCTCGGACATGCCATATTCCATGACCATCGACCGCGCCATGTCGGTCGCCTGCTGGATGTCATTGGACGCGCCGGTGTTGAGCTCATCCTTGCCATAGATGAGCTGCTCGGCGATGCGGCCGCCGAAACAGAGCGCGAGGCGCGCCTTCATCTGCTTCATATTCTGCGAATAGCGGTCGCGCTCAGGCAGGTTCCACGTCACGCCCACGGCGCGGCCACGCGGGATGATCGTCACCTTGTGCAGCGGG
>JAYPMZ010000336.1:0-1532 GCA_038130205.1 Erythrobacteraceae bacterium
GGCATTGGCAAATGAGATAACAGCTGCCGTCACGCAAAATATCCAATTTGTCAGGCGAACGGCCGCACAGCAAATCATGAGATGTCCTCGATCCAGCCAGCATAGCCTTCCGCCGTGGACGATCCAAAACAGCCTTTGGACACGCGGCACCCCGAAAGGTCAAAAATTGTCATGGCTTGTATTCGCTCAGAGGATCCGGTCAGTTACAGTAACAGGACCGCAGCATCCATATGGGCCTTTGTAAGGATTCGTGGCCCAAGGCCACCGTCTGCTTGTTGATATCTGCACTTGAGCTGCCCGGCCGCAAACAGCCAAATGCGGAGAACTTTCTTTACGCAAGGCAAGCGACCTGCGTCTCGTAGTCGAGAGCTTGGCCGTACGGAATGTCGGATCGGCCTCCGTCATCGAGGCTCGATCTCGAAAGCCTTTCAGCGCCGAAGGCGCCCATATTGCGGTCACGACCGGGTGCCTTCGCTCTGCTTGCAGGCTTCGCCGGGGACAGGCATGAAGCCTTCCATAGGTCATCGCAGATCGAACGAGGACGCGGAAATTTCATGAATTCAGTAAAGATGGCGTCGCTCGGGCGCGATGCCCGCGCCAACCGGCTCATCATCCTGTTGCTCTCGGTCGGCTTTCTTGCCTTGCTCGCAGCAGCGGCGGCCGCTTTCTGGGTGCAACGACAGAATGAGGAAGACGCGCGCATGGTTGCGCACACGCTCGCGGTCGAGGCCAGCCTCGGATCTTTTGCGAGTGCGAACGAGCGGATGGAAACCGCACGACGGGGTCTGCTTCTAACCGGCAATCCTTTGTTCACCGATCTGGTCTCTCGGTCCGAGCGCGCCGCGCGCAGCCAGCTTGGAGAACTTGACAAGCTGGTCGCCGACAATCCCGAGCAGAAGACGCGCGTCAATCGCCTTCGCGCGTTGCTCGACGCCTATAGCGGTAATTATCGCCGGTCTGTCGGGCTCAGCGGAGCGGCGCGCGAGCGCATGCTGGCCGATTTCACCAACGACGCTGCCGTCGCAAATGTGCGGGCGGCGCGGGATGTCGTGAGCGAAATGGTGAACGACGAGCTGGCGCTGTTGCGGGCGCGCGAGGCGAATCAGAAGCGCACGCAGGGTCTATTCAGCGCGATCCTGATCGCCACCGGACTGCTGATCTTTATTGTCGCAGTGGTCACGCTCTGGCTCGTCCGCCGCAACTTGGTCGAACTCAGGGAGTCGCGGGAAGAGCTTCACAGCCTGAACCTCGGGCTGGAATATCTCGTCGACGCGCGCACGTCCGAGCTCCAGCGCGCCAATAACGAAATCCAGCGCTTTGCCTATATCGTCTCGCACGACCTGCGTTCGCCGCTCGTAAACGTCATGGGTTTTACGGCCGAGCTCGAGACGGCGCGCAAGACAATCACGGGCTATCTGGCAAAGAGCGATGCTGATGGCTGGCAACCGCTCGACAAGGAGACCCGCCTCGCGATCGAAGAGGATCTGCCCGAAGCGATCGGCTTTATCCGCAGTTCGACGCAGAAGATGGAC
>JAYPMZ010000337.1:0-1528 GCA_038130205.1 Erythrobacteraceae bacterium
CGCCGGCGAACTTCGCCTTCGACCAGTCGGTTTCGCTCTATGTCGACGGCGTCTATGCCGGCCGCAACCGCCAGGCGCAGGCGCCCTTCTTCGACCTCGAACGCGTCGAGGTGCTGCGCGGTCCGCAGGGCGCGCTGTTCGGCAAGAACACCGCAGCAGGCGCGGTCAGCGTCGTGTCGGCGGGCCCGACGAAGGATTTCGAGGGCGCGATCACCGGCCTTTATAATTTCGACCATAAGGGCACCGACTTCTCCGGCTATTTGTCGGGACCGATCACCGACACGCTCGGCGCGCGCTTCGCGTACAAGATCGTCAATCAGGACGGCTATATCTATAACCGCGCGACCGATCACGACGATCCCGAGATCAAGTCGCAGTTGCTGCGCCTGACGCTGAAGTGGGAGCCGTCGGCCAATTTCGATTACACCGCGAAGATCGAATATGGAAACCGCGAGGTCATCGGCGGCATCACGGTGTCGAGCCCGCTGACCAGCGATCAGGATCCGCAGACCGACCGCTATCTCGAACGATCGGCGCTCGGCGACGAAGGCAACGACAATAAGTCGGTGATGATCTCGGGCGTCGGCAACCTCGCGCTCGGCGATTTCACGCTGACCTCGGTCACCGGCTACAGCTGGTTCAAGTCGAAGATCGTCAACGGCTTCGACCAGACGATCCCGAACAGCGGCGGCGCCTTCACGGCCAATTCGGTCTATAACGCCTTCCCCGAACGCTTCGACCAATTCTCGCAGGAAATCCGTATCCTGTCGCCCACCGGCCGGACTTTCGAATTCATCGCGGGGGCCTATTACGACAAGTCGGATTATACGCTGGAGCAATATCAGGGCTTCGACATCGACAGCTTGAACTATTTCGGCCGCATCGACAGCCTGTTCAGACAAAAGGCCGAATCCTGGTCGGTGTTCGGTCAGGCGACCGTCAACATCAGCGACGCGTTCCGCGCGATCGGCAGCCTGCGCTACAGTCACACCAAGAAGGACGGCGATTTCGCCTCGCGGCTCGTCTATGGCCCCTTCGCGCTGCGTCCGATCTCAAGCGCCACGGGCTCGATCAGCGAAGGCAATGTCGACCCGTCGGTGACGCTGCAATATGACATCGCGCCGCGCATCATGGTTTATGCAACCTGGGGCCGCGGCTCGAAATCGGGCGGCTTCGTTTCGAACACGCTCGGCACCGTTGACAGCACCTTCTCGTTCGAGCCCGAACGGTCGGAAAATTTCGAGGCCGGGATCAAGTCGACGCTGTTCGACGGCAAGGTTGTCGCGAACGTCTCCGCCTATCACACCAAGTTCAAGGACCTGCAGGTTTCGGTCTACCGGCCCGAAACGTCGAGCTATCTGACCGGCAACGCCGCCAGCGCGACCTCGAAGGGGATCGAAGGATCGCTCAGCATCTTCCCGATGCCGAATTTCGACATCACTGCGTCGGGCGCTTATTCGGACATCAAATATAACGACTATCCGGGCGCCGCTTGCCTAGCGGTTCAGGTTACCGACGGAAGCTGCAA
>JAYPMZ010000338.1:0-935 GCA_038130205.1 Erythrobacteraceae bacterium
GGCAAGCCCGATGCCGACGACGATGACGGCCGAAAGGGCAAGGGCAAGATAGCTGCGCCGGCGCGGCCGCGTCTGCGTCGCGCCCTTCGGCTGCGGATGGTGAGCGGTCGGCGCACGTACATCCGGGGCCGGCGCGGGTTGCGGCCTGTTGTCCGGGACGACGAGACCTGTGACGATTGCGTTCATTGCCGTAACTCTCCTGGGTCCTTTGGACCGGATTTAGATATCGGCAAATATGGGCGCGGATACTCAATGAATGAAATGATGCTTTAGCATTTGATTCATGAACAAGATTCATTCTCTTGCCTGGATCAATCCTTACGATGGTAACGTTCCGCGCTTTCCACCAGCGCCTGCCGCAACCAGGCCACGGCGGGATGTGCGCCCATCGTCCGGTGCGACAGCATCGAGATCTCGAAGGGTGGCGCATGGTAAGGTGGATCGCGCCACGCAAGATCGAGCGCGCGCACGGCGCGCAATGCAAATTGCAGCGGCACGTAGGCGATCATGTCGGTTGCCGCCAAAAGGGCCGGAACGGCAAGGATGTGCGAGACGGTCGCGCCAACCGTGCGCGTCAGGCCCTCGGCGCCGAGCAGACCCTCGATATAACGCGGATTGCTGGTGATGTAGGCCCGCTCCAGCCCACCCTGGTCGATCGTCGCATCCCCGGCCGGCTGAAGCTGGTCGGAAATCAGGATATCGACATGCGGAAAGGCCGCAAGCGCCTGGAGACCGAAGGGGCCAGCGGCGGCGGGATGATCCCGGCGCATCAGCCACACGCTCTGATCGGAAAACAGCGGCTCGCTGACGAAACGGGACGGTGTCTTGCCGAAAACGCCGATGGCCACATGAAGGGCGCCGCGATCGAGTTCCTCCGTGATGTTGAGCTCACTAAACGGGCGCAGCCAGCAGCCGGCCTTCGGCGCATGGCAGCG
>JAYPMZ010000338.1:947-1526 GCA_038130205.1 Erythrobacteraceae bacterium
TCGATCTGCCGCAGGGCCGGCTTGAACGCCTGCGCAAGCTCCAGGGCACGGGGGGTCGGATACATGCCGTTCGGCCCGCGGATGAAGAGCTCGTCGCCAAGCGTCTCGCGCAGCCGGGCGAGTGCATGGCTAATGGCCGACTGGGTAAGGTGCAGGCGCTCGGCCGCCCGCGTGACGCCCCGCTCCTCCATGACTGCGACGAAGACGCGAACAAGGTTAAGATCGGCGCTATGAATTTCGCGCATGCTTCCAATGCCCCAGCCTCATTTGATTAATGTAGCTTCCGGCACCACCTTCGACAAGCGCGATCCCTCGCCCCGTTCAAGGAAGAAACACGACATGGACGCAAAGACAGCATTTGCCGTTCCCGGCCATCTGCCCCTACAATCGGCTGCCAGCCTGCAGAAGCGGTTCATCGCCGGATCGCTCCTCTATCTGGGGCTGATCGGGCTCCTGTGGGAATTCAGCGGCCTTTAGCCGGATCACCGACGAGACTGGAAAGCGGAGGATGCCTGATGGATGACGACGTTCGCGACAACCCGGCCGAGTCGCGCTTCGAGCTGGCCGTCGGAGACGAGA
>JAYPMZ010000339.1:0-1524 GCA_038130205.1 Erythrobacteraceae bacterium
CCCGCGACCCGCGCGTCGACGCCTATATCGCGAAGCGGAAGCCCTTCGCGCAGCCGATCCTCAATCATCTGCGCGAGCTTGTGCACAAATATGCGCCGGGCGCCGAAGAGACGCTGAAATGGGGCGTCCCCCATTTCGTGCTGAACGACCAGAATCTCGCGGGCATGGCGGCGTTCAAGGAACATGCGACCTTCGGCTTCTGGCGCGACGAGGAAGTGACGGGCTCGCCGCGCGACACCGGCGCGATGGGCAGCATGGGGCGGCTCGCCTCACTCGCCGACCTGCCCGGTGACAAGGTAATGGCGGATTATATCCGGAAAGCGGCGGCGCTCTGCGCCGAGGGCAAACCCAAGCGCGCGGCGCCGAAACCCAAGCCGACGCTCGACCTGCCCGATGATCTCGGCGCGGCGCTGAAAGCCAATGCCGCGGCGCAGGGCCATTGGGATGCCTTCTCGCCCGGCAAACGCCGCGACTATATCGAATGGGTGATCGAGGCGAAGCGCGAGGAAACGCGCGTCAAACGCATCGAAACGATCGTCGCGCAGGTCGCCGAGGGCAAGGACCGGAACTGGAAATACAAGAGCTGCTGAGCGGACGAATCCTACGGGTTGTGCGCCGGACGATGTTTGCAAACCTCGCCCGCGTCGGACAACAGGCCGTTGCGCGCCTCGTCAGCATTGGTGCCCTTGAACTGTTGCGCCAGAACGCCGACCGCGGCGAGACAGTCGGCCACGCCCGCGTGTTCGGAAAGATTTTGCGCGGCGATCCCGGTCGCGAATATCTTGCCGCCGGTTAGCGACGCACCATTGGCATCGCCCGTACCGCTGCCCCGAAATGTGCCGTAAACCGATAACGCGTCGTCCCTCGCGCCTTTGGTATCCGGGATCAGTTGGGTGCGAAGCCGCGCAATGTCGTTGTTAAGTGCGAAAAGGCGCTCGTTCTTCGTCTGTAGCAAAGCGTTCGCGGAAGCGACCCGCGTTCGTTCGGCAGCGGGGTCTATAGCGTTTACGCCGGCGGTAGCCGTCATGACGGCCTGGGCGTCCGCCCTCGCGCTGGTCTGCGATTCCAGTTCGCCGTCGACAGGGGCGGTCCCCAGCGTGGCGAGCGACGCCTGCGCTTCCGATCGTCTGGTGAGCAGCTGCAGATTGTTCTCGGCCGTCTTCTTCTCAAGCTCGATCTGGCGGATTTCGCTGCTCAGCTTGATGACCTCGTCCTGATTGGAGGCGATAGCAGCGTCAATCGCGCGATTCGCGACCGTATCGACCTTGCCGCCGCGGATGATCTGCATCGCATATGCCGCGTTCGCGCAGTTCGCCGCGTTGGAATGGCGGCAATATTTCGCGACGGCGACAGGAACGAGCGCGACGTTAGTTTCCTTAAAACCGATCGTAACGTCGAGTCCCGGATTTTCCGGTGTCCCGGCCGTCACCCCCACGCCTATCGTCGATTTTGACGAATAGACGAGCGGCGCTTGTTCCATCGGA
This sequence comes from Erythrobacteraceae bacterium, assembly GCA_038130205.1. Taxonomy (GTDB): domain Bacteria; phylum Pseudomonadota; class Alphaproteobacteria; order Sphingomonadales; family Sphingomonadaceae; genus Erythrobacter. The sequence continues at coordinate 1,485 of JAYPMZ010000339.1, forward strand.
TAGCAGCCACCAAGTAACGGCACGATGACCGCTGCGACAC
>JAYPMZ010000340.1:0-1515 GCA_038130205.1 Erythrobacteraceae bacterium
GCTTATACCTCTCCCCATGGCCGAACCGCTTGCCCTCTATGTCCATTGGCCTTTTTGCGTGTCGAAATGCCCCTATTGCGACTTCAACAGCCATGTGCGGGACAGCGTCGATCAGGCCGTTTGGCGCGATGCGTTGCTCGCGGACTTGCGGCATGAGGCGGGGGTGCTGCCCGGACGCACGGTCGGCTCGATTTTCTTCGGTGGCGGCACGCCAAGCCTGATGCCGCCCGAAACGGTCGCGGCGGTGATTGCCGAAGCGGACGCGCTATGGGGCCTCGCGGACGATGTCGAGATCACGCTCGAGGCGAATCCCAATTCGGTCGAAGTCGCCAATTTCGCCGATCTGGCGGCGGCCGGGGTCAATCGCGTTTCGATAGGCGTCCAGAGCTTCGATCCGGAAGTGCTTGAATTTCTGGGCCGTGCGCACAGCCAGGATGAGGCACGGCGCGCGATCGCGGCGGCGCAAAGCTGCTTCGACCGCGTCAGTTTCGACCTGATCTATGCGCGGCCGGGCCAGTCGCTCGCCGCTTGGGAAAGCGAGTTGGCGGATGCGCTCGCGTTCGGCACCGATCATCTCTCGCTCTATCAGCTCACGATCGAGCCCGGTACGCGCTTTGCCACGCTGGCGGCGAAAGGCGACCTCACCATCCCCGACGGCGATGCGGCCGCCGATCTGTTCGACGCGACGCAGGCGATGACGCGCGCCGCCGGCCTGCCACGCTATGAAGTGTCGAACCATGCGCGCATCGGGCAGGAAAGCCGGCACAATCTCGCATATTGGCGTTATGCCGATTATGCCGGCGTGGGGCCGGGGGCGCATGGCCGGCGCAGGAACCAGGCGACCGAGCGGCACAAGAAGCCCGAGAATTTCATCGCGGCGGTGACGCGCAACGGCCATGGGCTGAAAGTCGAGGCCGACCTGCCGCCGCACGAACGCGCGACCGAGGCGATGCTGATGGGTCTGCGGCTGACCTACGGCGTGGATCTGGCGCGGATCGAGGCGCGGAGCGGGCTGGCGCGCGACGAGTTCGTCGATGCGGGCGCGGTGGCGCGGCTGGCGGGGCAGGGATTGATGCGGCAGGATGGCGACCGGCTGGCGGTGACAGACGAGGGCATATTGCTGCTCGACTCGATCCTTTCCGCGGTGGTTCGGACCGGCTAAGCTCCATCAAAGCCCGTTCGCCCTGAGCTTGTCGAAGGGCCGTTCTTCCTTCTCACGGCTGGAAGAGAGGACGGGGCTTCGACAAGCTCAGCCCGAACGGAATATAGGTTGGCTGACGGACTGATCCGCGACTGGGATGCCCATCTGGCGCATGAGAAGCGCCGGTCGGACCATACGCGCCGCGCCTATATTGCGACCGCCGAGCGCTTTTGCGGTTTCCTGTCGCGGCATCGCGGAGGCGCGGTCGATGTGCGCATGCTCGAGGCACTCACGCCAAACGATTTGCGCGCCTATCTCGCCGACCGCCGTGCCGAGGGGCTCGGCAACGCTTCGGCAGCGCGTGAGCTTTCGGC
>JAYPMZ010000341.1:0-477 GCA_038130205.1 Erythrobacteraceae bacterium
CCCATATTGGCAACCAGCCACGGCATATCGGGCGTGCCGTAGGTGGCCTGCACCGCGTCGTCCGAGACGGCATTGTCGCGTACGGTGGTGACCATGGAACTGCGCATGGAGGAGAGCGCGCCAAACACCGTCTGGCGCGTGCGCTCCGCATCGAGCTCGTTCGCCCGGTTCGCAAGGAAGCCGAGCGCCATCATGACGAGCACGGTCGCAAGGCTGACGACGACGGCAAAGGAGGCCAGAACGCCCAGTACGACTGCAAGCCGTCGGGCGCCGATCATGCCAGAAAGGTGGCGCGCTAGCCGCAGCATCGTCTTCTCCAACCAGGCGGAAATGATGCGGCAGAACCGTTATGAATCCTTTACGGCCGGCACGACAATACAAGGGAGTGCGGGCCGCTAGGCGGCCCGATGATTGCCCTTGGGAAAGGCCCCGGCAAGTTCGGCATACCACTTGCCGCTTTTCTTGACCGTACGGACC
>JAYPMZ010000341.1:490-1515 GCA_038130205.1 Erythrobacteraceae bacterium
GCTGGTCGTCGACCGCACCGTTTTCGACCTCCATATTGTAGCAGGCGCCGTTTTCCGTGATGTAACAGGCGGGCAGCGCATAATCCGCATTGAGCTTGCGGATGAGATCCCCGAGCGCCGGCGCAAACACCTCCCAGCCTATATCCGTCCTGATGTCGGTAACCGGCGGTGCCGGCACGGTCGCAGGGAATTCCGCCCCTTCCGACACATCGTGCGCAACCCGCATCGGCGTATAATAATTGAGCCCCCACCAGTCGAGCGGCTGGCTGATCGTCTCCATGTCGCCCGGCTCGATCGCCGGCATGCGATCGCCGAGCGCCGAGAGGAAGCTTTCGGGATATTCACCCTTGAAGACCGGCCCGAAGAAGACGCCGTTGTGAAAATCGAAAGCGCGCGTGGCCGCCGCCAGGTCGGCTTCCCCGGCGCTACCGGCATAGATGGAATGCGCATTGAGAACGAGACCGGTGGCAAGCTGCGGGCGCTCCGCGCGGATCGCCGCAACACCGAGGCCATGCGCCAGGTTGGTAAAGTGCAGGGCGTGCAGTGCGGCGTCCATGTTGCGCTCACCCGGTGCGTGAATGCCGTAGAGATGGCTTAGCCAGACGGAACACCAGGGCTCATTGAAGGTCGCGACCGCATCCAGCCGGTCGCCCAGCCGGGCGATCACGGTCTTCGCATAACGCTGGTAGGCATAGGCCGTCTGCCGCGCCGTCCAGCCGCCATCGCCGGCCAGCATCAACGGCAGGTCCCAGTGATAAAGCGTCGCAAAGGCCTTGATGCCACGTGCCTTCAGGCCATCCACGAGGCGATCGTAGAAATCCAGCCCCTTCTCGTTCACCGGCCCCGTGCCTTCGGGGATGACGCGCGGCCAGGCGATGGAGAACCGGTAGGCCGACACGCCGAGCGACTGGATGAGATCGAGGTCCTCTTCCAGCCGGTTGTAGTGATCGCAGGCCACATCGCCATTGTGCCGACCATAGACACGGCCCGGCATGTTGGCAAACGCATCCCAGATCGAGGGCTTG
>JAYPMZ010000342.1:0-946 GCA_038130205.1 Erythrobacteraceae bacterium
ACATGTTCCGGACCTGGATCATCGACGAATCAGAAGGTCGCCGCTGGACCCACGAGGTTCGCCTGCAGTCCAACAAGGAAGATGCTGCGTTCGACTGGACCGTCGGTGCCTTCTATGACCAGAACGAGACACTGCCTTCGGGTGACGTGCAGTGGCAGTACCACGCGAGCGACAACCAGTCGCGTGCCATCGCTGCATACCTGTGGGGTTCCTATTGGGGCCTCGGTGATCCGTCTGAAATCGGCCAGACGCTCTATGGCGACGATACCAAGAACTACAACTACACCATCCACAAATGGAAGAAGAAGGAACTCGCGTTCTTTGGTGAGCTTAGCTACACCTTCGACCTTGGCGATGCCGGTAGTGTGGAGTTGACCGGTGGTCTTCGTTATTACGATCTGAAGGACGACCTGCACGATGAGGTTTCGGGCATCTGGATTGACCCCTATGACCTCACTAGCTCGGAAACCATCACCAACGATGGTGAAAACGGCACCCGTAAAAAGTTCAGTGTGAACTATATGCCGAACGAAACCCTCGGTATCTTCGCGATCTACTCGGAGGGCTATCGTCGGGGCGGCAACAACGGCCCGAACCCGCCAGCTGACTGTCTGAACGATGAAAACATCGGTTCCTATACCGACCGTTACGCATCAGACAAGATCAAGAACTACGAGGTTGGCGTGAAAGGCGCGGTGTTTGATCGCCGTATGTCCTTCTCGTCCGCTGTGTACCAGATCGACTGGTCGGGCGTTCAGGCTGACGTTTACATGCCGTCGTGTGGCTTCTCCTACACCGCAAACGCGGCTTCGGCTCGCTCGCGCGGTTTCGAGTTCGAATCGACCACCCAGATCATGGAAGGTTTGAACCTGCAGGTGAACGCGGCTTACACCAACTCGCAAATGACCTCTGACGTGCCGGCGCTCGGTGCTGAAGACGGTGACGA
>JAYPMZ010000342.1:956-1514 GCA_038130205.1 Erythrobacteraceae bacterium
TGACGGATAATGCCCGTCTGAGCATCTTCGTGAACAACCTGCTCGACAAAGAGATCATCACCTACAAGCGTTCGCGCAGTCGTAGTGACTGGTCGGGCAACGCGCTCTGGTACACCTATGGCCAGGAACGTAATGTGACGATTCGTCTGGATGTAACCTTCTAAATTCATCCAAGTCGTTTTATGGTGGCAGGCCTTCGGGCCTGCCATTTTTTTGGGCTTCAATGACTACGGAAGGTACGCACGGCATGGTGGATAAACAGGCGTTTTACAGGCAGGCCGCCGGGCTGGTGCAGGCACGCGCCTTTGGTGAAGCCGAGGCGCGTCTGACCGCATTTCTGCGTGACCATCCGGAGGATGAGATCGCCCGTTCCATATACGGCAGTGCTTTGATGCATCAGGACAAAACCGACGAGGCTCTCAAGGTTTTTGCCGAAAGTACGGCGCAGTTTCCGTCTTCCTGGGCCGCGCGTGCCGACCTTGGTTTTGCTGCCATGAAAGCAGGGAATGCTGAGCTTGCGACCACAAGCTTTGAGGAGGGTGTTGCGCTCAACCCCGG
>JAYPMZ010000343.1:0-1512 GCA_038130205.1 Erythrobacteraceae bacterium
CCAAGGACTGCCGCCGTCGCTTGATCAGGTCGGGTTCGTCGAGCCAGGCCATTCATCTCCATTCGTGATCGGAACGACAAGTATCATCGGTTGGATCGATGACTGGTGAGCCGTCATCTTGATCACAGGAACAGCGACGCTTCATTTCGCAGCGCTGTCGATCCGGAGATCCGACATGGCAACGCGCATCAAGCAGACCGAGTTTCAGGCCGAGGCACAGGTCGAGCCGGCGGCCAAGCCAGCATTACGGCTGGTCCGGCCCGACGATCCCTATGCGGAGCTGGAGCGTCCGGCGCCCGGCGTCGCCAATCGCGGCGTGCATCCGCATGTGCTGGTCGCGTTGGTCGGCTTCTACGCGATGATGGTGGCGTCCTTCTGGACCTTCTTTGCACGCGATGCCTATGCCGCCAGCGTACTGGTGATGGTGACCCTGTTCATGGTCATCTACTTCTCGCTGATCGTGGGCGGCATCCTGCTTGCCGACAGTCCGGTGCCGGGCGAGCGGCAGCGTAGCTTCGGCGAATTCTTGAACGGTACGGTCGAAATCCTCGCCTTGACGATCAGCGGCCGCGAGGCGACGATGCAAATATTCCTGCTGCCGGCGGCGATGATGACACTGGCTGCCATCATAGGCGTTATCGCGAGACTATCATGAGAAGGGGCATGCGCTTGAAACTGATACTGGGTCTTGCCGGCCTCGGCCTCGCGGCATCTGCAGGCGCGCTCGCAGCGGCGCCGCAGGACTTCGCCACCGACATGGCCGCCGCGATGGAGCAGATGCACCATGAGATGATGGTCGCGCCGTCCGGCGATCCGGACCGCGACTTCGCGGCGATGATGATCCCGCATCACCAGGGCGCGATCGAGATGGCACAGGCGCAGCTGCGCTACGGCAAGGACGAACGCCTGCGCCGTCTCGCGCAGGGCATCATCGTTGAACAGCGTCAGGAGATCGAGGTCATGCAGGCGATCCTTGCCGAGAAGGGCGCACCGCCGAGTGTGCCTCACCAGCATCAGGGAGACGGAAAATGATTATGAATCACCTCAAGACGGCGTTCGCCATGTCCGCCCTCGGCCTGCTTGCAAACACCGCATCCGCGCAGCAGGTGCCCAATGCGACGCCCGACCGGCCGATCAGTTCGCAGGACCGCTTCTATACTTCGGACCAGTTTTCCAACACGGTATCGGTCATCGACCCGTCAACCAACCGGCTGCTCGGCGTCATCAAGCTCGGCGATCTGACGCCCGCCAATCTGAGCCCACTCTACAAGGGTCAGCTTCTGGTCCACGGCATGGGCTTCTCACCCGATGGCAGGACGCTGGCGGTGATCTCGATCGGGTCGAACTCGGTGACCTTCATCGATACGGCCACCAACGCGGTCAAGCACACCGCCTATGTCGGCCGCTCGCCGCACGAGGCGTTCTTCCGTCCCGACGGGCGCGAGGTCTGGGTCAGCGTTCGCGGCGAGGACTATATCCAGGTGCTCGATGGCAAGACGTTCGAACCTGCCA
>JAYPMZ010000344.1:0-1509 GCA_038130205.1 Erythrobacteraceae bacterium
ATCCTCATTGCCGAGGACGATGCGATGATCAAGCTGCGCAGCGGGGATTTCGAGGTCGACCGGGAGATCGTACGCCCGCCCGTCCATCACCAGCCCACCTCGGAACGCACGCTGCTGCTCGGCTGGAACCGGCGAGGGCCGATCATCACGCAGGAGCTGTCGCGGTATGTCGCGCCGGGATCCGAGCTGATGATCGCGGCCAATACACCGGGCCTGGAGAGCGTGGTCGCGGGGCTGTCCTATCTGACGGAGAACCTTGCGGTCCGCTGCGCGGTCATCGATACGACCAACCGTGCAGCACTCGATGCGCTCGACGTGCCCTCCTATGATCATGTGCTGGTGCTCGGCTACAGCGACGACATGGCAGCCCAACCGGCCGATACCACGACGCTCGTCACCCTGCTGCAGCTTCGCAAGATCGCCGATGCGGCCAACCAGCATATCGGCATCGTCAGCGAGATGATCGATGTGCGCAACCGCAACCTCGCGGCCGTGACGCGCGCCGACGACTTCGTCGTCAGCAACAAGCTGGTCAGCCTCATGCTGGCGCAGGCTTCGGAGAACGAGCTGATGGCGCAGATCTTCGACGAGCTGCTCGACGAGGACGGGTCCGAAATCTACATGCGCCCCGTGACCGATTACATCGCCATCGATCGGCCGGTGAATTTCTACACCGTGACGCTGGCTGCGCTTATCCGCGGCGAAGTCGCCCTCGGTTACAGCCGCGCGGGCGTGTCCGGCCACGACCCGCGCAACATGGGCGGGGTCGTGGTCAATCCGGCGAAATCGGACAAGGTGACGTTCGGTGCCAATGACCGCCTGATCATCCTTGCCCGCTGACGCGTTCTAAGCCCGCCGCAAGCGCCTTTCCAGCGCCCTCAGGGCCAGGGAAAGGCCGATGGTCAGGATAAGATAGACATAGGCGACGATGGAGTAGGTCTCGAAGAAGCGGAAGGAGCCCGACGCGTAGACCTTGCCCATCTGGGTGATGTCGGCGACGCCGAGTACGGAGACGAGCGACGAATCCTTCACCATCGCCACGAAGTCATTGCCGAGCGGTGGCAGGATGACGCGCACGGCCTGCGGAAAGACGACCAGCCGGAAGCGCTGGAAGCGCGACAGGCCAAGCGCCTTCGCCGCCTCGATCTGCCCCTTGTCGACCGACTGGATGCCTGCGCGAAAAACCTCGGCGATGAAGGCCGAATAGCCGATCATCAGCGCGATGATCGCCCGCCACATCAGCGAAAGGTCACGCACCTGCATCGGCTCCATGGTGCCGGCGGCAATAAGCGGCCCGATCGCGAAGTTGATCACCGCCACCAGTGCCGGCGCGCCGACAAAGGCGATGTAGAAGAGCAGGACGAGCACCGGAACGCCACGGATCACCTCCGTGTAGAAGCGGGCGATCTGGCGCAGTGCCTTGCTTTCGGAGAGCGCCATGAGGGCGATGCCGAGGCCGAGCATCGTGGCGAGCAGGAAGGCGACGAGGGTCACGAAGATCGTCACCCA
>JAYPMZ010000345.1:0-1507 GCA_038130205.1 Erythrobacteraceae bacterium
CTCGCGCTGCTGCACCACTGGCTCGACCGCGACGGCCGCAAGCCGGGCCTCGCCGCGACCGCGATGCTCGCCTTCGGCGCCAATGCGATCGCGGCTTATACGCTCCATCAGGTGACGGCGGGCGTGGTGACGTGGGACCTGCTGCTCCTGCCCTTCCGCGCGCTGCGCGAAACGCTGGGCGATCCGCTCGCGTCGCTGCTGCCGATCCTGATCTATATGCTGCTGATCTGGGCCGCGATGGAGTGGCTGCGCCGCAAGGGCTGGATCATCAAAATCTGATCCTTCCAAACATACCTCTTGATGAGACCTATATAACCTATATAGTACCAATGATCGGATGACGTCGCGTCGTCCGATCCGAAGAAAGATGGACGATGCCGAACGCCGCAATAGACGGACGAACGACGCTGATGGAGCAGGAGGCCGGGGAGGCAGCGGCCGCAGTCGCCGCGATGCTCGAGGCGAATCGCGACGCGTTCATCGCCATCGGGCGGCGCCTGCGCGCCTCACCCCCCGTCGCGGTGGTGACCTGCGCGCGCGGGTCGTCGGACCATGCGGCGACCTATGCCAAATATCTGATCGAGACGATGACGGGGACGCCGACCGCGTCGGCCGCGCTGTCGATCGCGTCGCTCTATGATGCGCCCGCGGTCGCCGGAAATCGCCTGTGCCTCGCCGTATCGCAGTCGGGGAAAAGCCCCGACCTGCTGGCCGCGGTCGAACAGCAGCGCGAGGCCGGCGCCTTTGTCGTCGCGCTCGTCAATGCCGAGGGTTCGCCGCTCGCGGCCCTCGCCGATGTGGTGATCCCGCTCTCCGCCGGGGTCGAACGCTCGGTCGCTGCGACCAAATCCTATATCGCCTCACTGGCAGCAATCGCCGCGCTGGTCGCCACATGGACCGAGGATGACGCGCTCGACGCGGCGCTGACCGCCCTGCCCGGCCAGCTCGAGCAGGCCTTCGCGCTCGACTGGTCGCCGGCGGTCGGCGCCTTTCGGGACGCGACCAATTTGTTCGTGCTCGGCCGCGGTTACGGCCTTGGCGTCGCGCAGGAAGCCGCGCTCAAATTCAAGGAAACATCGGCGCTGCATGCCGAAAGCTTCAGCGCCGCCGAAGTGCGCCACGGCCCGATGGCGATCGTCGGCGATGCTTTTCATGTGCTGGCGTTCGGTGGCAGCGACCGGGCGGCGGCGAGCGTGCGCGACGCGGCGGCCGAGTTTCGCGGGCGCGGCGCGACCGTGCTGCTCGCCGATGCGGAGGGCGGCGACCTGCCCGTCCTTGCCGCGCACCCGGCGATCGAACCGGTGCTGATGATCCAGAGCTTTTATCGCATGGCGAGCGCGCTGGCACTCGCGCGTGGCCAGGACCCCGACTCGCCACCGCATCTCAACAAGGTTACCGAGACCCTATGATCTTTCGTTTCCACAACGGCCGGATCGCATTGCCGGGCGGCGCCGTCGAGGCTGCGGATCTGACCGTGATCGACGGCGTTCTCGCCGCGGTATCGGAT
>JAYPMZ010000346.1:0-1506 GCA_038130205.1 Erythrobacteraceae bacterium
TTCTCGGCCTCCGCCATGATCTCCGGACCGATACCGTCGCCAGCCAGCAGCAGGATTTTCAACTTGTCGCCCTTTCGTGTCTCGCCAGCCGCTTAGACAGCGGCGGCGCGTCACGCAACCGCCCTGCCCAGCCGGTCGACCAATCTCTCCCTCGACGTGAGCAAGTCACGGTTGCGCCCGTCGAGGACATCGCGCGCGAGGAAGTGGCCGGTGATCGCGAGGAAGTCGAGTATGTCGGCCATCGTCGGATCGGGAGCGGCTTTACCCGGATCGTCGTGCCGCATGAACGGCGGCAGGCGAAGCAGGCGTTTCTCATATCCGGCAGCGGCAGCCGCACTGACCGCGCCGCCCGATTTGGGGCTCACGAAAGCGATATCCTGCGTTGATCCCGTGACGACGCATTCGCCGAGATCCAGTCCGAAGCCCAGTTCGGCGAGCAGAAGCAGTTCGTAACGGCCAAGCGCCAGCGCCCATTGGCGCGCCGAGGCGGCGACGCCAACGGCGTCGAGTACTGCGAGCAGCACGGTATAGAGCGCGGGATAGGGTTGGTTTTCGGGCAAGGTCGCCGCGGTCAGGCTCGTCACCCAGTCGATCGCCGCCGCCGCCAGCGGCTCGGCGAGCAGCGGCGCGCGGCTCTCCAGAAGTTCGACCGTCGCGCCGCCCAGCTGCTCCTCGGTCCGCGCGCGCAGTTCCAGCGCCACCAGATTGCCCGGTATCAGGATTGGCCGCACCCGCCGCGACCGCCCGCCACGCACATAACCCGCGACCAGTCCTGCTTCCGCGGTCAACGCGCGGAGGATCGCGCCATGCTCGCCATGCGCGCGCACCGCGCAGACGATCGCCGATGCGGTCAGGCTGGCCAAAGCACCATCTGCGTCTGGGTGACGAGCGCGACCTCGGCACCCTCTTCGGTGCGGATGCGCGTCTGCCATACCGACAGCCGCTTGCCGATCTTCACCGGCGTCGCCTCGCCGACCAGCACCGAACCGACGGGGCCCGCGCCGAGAAAATTGGTCTTGCTCTCGATCGTCGTCGTGCCGCTCGCGCCCTCGGGCAATGTCAGGAATGCGCCAACGGCGCCGAGGCAGTCGGCAAACGCCATGATCGCGCCGCCATGAACGATCCCGCCCGCGGTGCAGATCTCGGGCCGAACGGGCAGCTTGCCCGCAATGCGCTCCTTGCTGCCTGCTTCGGTCGTGACGCCGCGCGGTCCCGCGCCGCGCGGGCGACAAAAGGTGAAGGCGGCGCACGGCTGCAAAATCCATGATCGTCCCTTCATCGTCCCGAATGATAGAAATCATGCACCGCCTGCGCGACGGCGGCGCTCACCCCCGGCGCCCTTCGCAAATCTTCAAGGCTCGCACCGCGCACCGCGCGCGCGGTGCCGAAGTGCATCAGCAGCGCCTTCTTGCGCGCCGGGCCGATGCCCGGAACCTCGTCGAGCGGCGAGCTGCCCATCGCCTTGGCGCGTTTTTGCCGATGCGCGCCGATCGCGAAGCGGTGCGC
>JAYPMZ010000347.1:0-1501 GCA_038130205.1 Erythrobacteraceae bacterium
CTGGGGCGAACGTCGGCGGGCGAGGCACCCTTGTCGAATTGCAGCCCGGGGGTAAGCTGGGCAACCGCGTCGACGCTCGCGAGACCGCGATCCTGAATCGTTTCCGACGACAGCGCGGTGATCGCGATCGGCACGTCGGTCAAGGTTTCGGTCCGGCGGCGGGCGGTCACGACGATGGCGTCCCCGGCATCATCCGCGCTTGCCTGCGGCGCTGTTTCCTCGGCAGTCTGGGCCTGTGCGGCCACGGGTGTAAACCCGGCGACGATGGCCATGGCCGCCACGCCGTGAACAAGATTCGATTTGCGCATTCCCCATTATCCTTTTCTTTCTGGACAGGGGAAACCTATGTTTCGCGTGCGATACGACCTAACGGGCTGCGGTATTTTGTTCGCACTGCGAATATTCCTCGCCCGGCAGTCATAAATCTGCTGCATGATTCAGGCTACAGAAGCGATTTAAGTCGCGACTATTGCACGAGATTCTCCTCGGGCCGTTCCAATCGTCCCTGATAAAGGGGCGCGGTCGGCGACCGCGCCCCTTTACCTCAGATCCGTGAAGCTCAGCTCTTGCAGGGCCCGATATGGGTACTGGTGACCTGTATCTGCATTTCCATGTCACCGCCGCCCATTGGCGACTTGCCTTTGGAGGTCACGAGAACATCGGTCTTCTCGGCACCGAGGCTACCCGCGAGGGCGAGTTCGACCTTCTGCGATCCTTGGGTGCACGTACCCGCGACGTCGATCTTGCCGTCGGCGATCTGGTTCTTGTTCCAGGTACACGCCTCGGCATAATCCTTCGAAAGCGCGCCAGCGATATCTTCGTTGTCGGCCTGTTCCTGCGTGAGGCATTGTTCGGTGCCGCTGGCGGCGGCGAGTTGCTTCGACATCTGGTCCTTCACATTGTCGGGAACGCCCGGCATCTCGAACTTCACCAGCTTGACGTCGGTCTTCCAGTTGCCGGCCTCGCGCTTCACCGTTCCGGCCGGCGCGGCTGCCTTATCGTCGCTTTTGCCGCAGCCGTTCAATGCGAGCGCCGCGCCTATCGCGACGACCGTCAAAAACTTCTTCATGCTTCGATATTCCTTCGATTGTTGCTCTGGGTCCCCCGAGAGGCGCAACCGCTCCGCGCCCCAGGCGATTGCGAGCGGCCGTGTATCAAACATTCGGCGGGATGCACGCTCAAAGTTAGGAAACTATCTATTGGCGGAGAGCCCAGGGAAGAGATTTATCGTTGATGCCGCCTGCCTCGCCGGAGTTCTCGTATATCGCCGTCAAAGCGCGATCGGGCGTAGCGAACGTGACCCCGGCGGGATCGGCTGGTTGAACCACAACTGTAACATAGCCCCCCTACCGGCGCCGCATGACGAGTCTGTCCCCGCACCGTATCGAATGGCTGGCGCGCCGGATCATTCCGCACGAGGCCGAGCTCCGTAGCTGGCTTCTGCGCCGCCCGCTGGCCGGACTCGATGTCGACGATGTGGTGCAGGAATCCTATGTGATCC
>JAYPMZ010000348.1:0-1501 GCA_038130205.1 Erythrobacteraceae bacterium
AACAGCAGGGGCTGGTCGAACCAGGTTTCGATGGTCTCGCTCACGTCTTTAAAACTCACAATTTCCCGAGCGCCCAGAGCAGGATCGATTTCTGCGCATGGACGCGGTTTTCGGCTTCGTCCCACACGCGCGACTGCGGCCCGTCGATCACCGCATCGACCACCTCGTCGCCGCGGTGCGCGGGCAGGCAATGGAGGAAGATCGCGTCGCCCTTCGCGCCCGTCATCAGCCGCTCGTCGACCTGATAGGGCGCCATAGCGGCGATCTTGTTATGGGCATGGTCCTGCCCCATCGACACCCAGGTGTCGGTGACGATCAGATCGGCGCCCGCCACCGCCTCGCGCGCATCGCGCATGATGTCGATACGAACACCCTTGGCGCGCGCGGCCTCGACGAAGCTCGTATCGGGCTCATAGCCTTGGGGGACACCGGCGCGGACATGAAAGCCGAACAGTCCCGCCGCCTCGATCAACGAGGCGAGGACATTGTTGCCGTCGCCAAGCCATGCGAGCTCGAGCCCCGGCAGCGCCTTGCCGCTCTCGACGATCGTCAAGAGGTCGGCGACGATCTGACACGGGTGCGACAGGTCGGTGAGCCCGTTGATCACCGGCACGCTCGCATGTTCGGCGAGTTCCTCCGCCTTCATATGGTCGTCGGTGCGGATCATGATCGCGTCGGCATAGCGCGACAGCACGCGCGCGGTATCGGCGATCGTCTCGCCGCGACCGAGCTGCGTCGTGCCGGCGTCGAGGATCATCGGCGTCCCGCCGAGCTGGCGGATCGCGATGTCGAACGAGGCGCGGGTGCGTGTCGAATTCTTCTCGAACACCATCGCGAGGACATGATCGGCGAGCGGCCTGTCCGCGTCGGGCTTCGCCTTCGGCCAGCCCTGCCGAGCCGCCTTGCGGTCGATCGCGTCGGCGAGCATCGCGACGACCGCATCCCCGCCGGCGTCGGACAGATTCAGGAAATGCCGCATCAGGACTCAGGCGCCGTGTAGCTCGCCGCACCTGCCGACAGTTTCTCGATGAATTCGGCGATATGGCTATCGTCGATATTGAGCGGCGGCAGCACGCGGACGACATTCTCGCCCGCCGCGACGGTGAGCAGCCCGTGATTGTCGCGGAGATGCGCGACGAAGGCGCGGCTGTCCGAATTGAGCTTGAGCCCGAGCATCAGCCCGACGCCGCGGACGCTGTCGAACAGGTGGTCGTGGTTCGGAAGCAGCTGCTCCAGCGCGCCGCGCAGCCGTTCGCCGGTCGTCTTGACCTGATCGAGAAAACCCTCTTCGAGCACGACGTCGAGCACCGCCTGACCCGCGGCGCACGCCAGCGGGTTGCCGCCATAGGTCGAGCCATGCGTGCCGATGACCATGCCGCGCGCGGCCTTTTCGGTCGCGAGGCACGCGCCCATCGGAAAGCCGCCGCCGATGCCCTTGGCGCTTGCCATGATGTCGGGGGTGATGCCGTCCTCGTCGTAGGGGAGGTCGCTGTCGGCGGCG